>JBAQNC010000220.1:0-4734 GCA_049303435.1 Parvibaculum sp.
GCGAACTGGCCGCCATCGCCGGGGCCATCAGCGCCGCCCGCTTCCAGAACATCCCCGTCCTGCTCGATGGCTTCACCGCCTGCGCCGCCGCCGCCGTGCTGCATGAAGCCGAACCTACCGCGCTCGACCATTGCCTCGCCGCCCATTGTTCCGGCCGCGCGCCTCACATCAACCTGTTGAAGAAAATAGAAAAAACGCCGCTTCTCGACCTCGGCATCACGCTGGAAGACGGCTCCGGCGCGGCGCTCGCCATCGGTCTTGCCCGCGCTTCCGCCGCCTGCCAGAGCGAAATGGCGACCCGCGATCAGGCAGGCATGAACTGATCGCTTGACATAATTACCTGAAAATGAGAATTGTTCGCAGTAATTTGTTGCGAAGGATTCTCAAATATGTCGATCGTCAAAAAATCGGGGATAATTGGCGCCTCACTTTTCATGGCCTTTGCCGTCGCCGCGCCCGTTCAGGCGTCAGGTCCGGGATTCATCCCCAGCAATTTCGCCACGCCCGGCAGCGCCGCGCCCACCTATGGCGCCGCCGCCGAGATCGTGTCCTATGCCGATCTCGTCCATCGCTCTTATGACGACGCCTATCAAAAGGCGATGGCGATGCAGACCGCCATTGCCGGGATGCTCGCTCACCCCGATGCGACGACATTGGCGAAGGCGCGCGACGCCTGGCTCGCAGCGCATGTCGCTTATTCGCAGACCGAAGCCTTCCGCTTCTATGAAGGCCCGATCGATTTCGCCAGACAGCCCGACGGAGACGAGGGACCGGAAGGCCGTCTCAACGCCTGGCCGCTCAATGAAGCCTTCATCGACTATGTGAAAGGCAATCCGAAGGCGGGCATCATCAACGACACGTCGATCCAGATCACCGAGAAAAGCATTCGCGAGCGCGATCAGGTGAGCGACGAATCCGATGTCACAACGGGCTTTCACGCCGTCGAGTTCCTGCTCTGGGGGCAGGACCTGAGCGCCACGGGGCCGGGCAATCGTCCGGCGTCGGACTATGTGGCGGGCGACCCGATCAAGGAACGCCGCCGTCTTTATCTCAAGACCGTGACGGACGGAATCGTCAACGACCTGCTCTGGCTTTCCGCGCAATGGGATATGCGTAACAGCACCGTCTATGCACGTCAGTTCGTCGCGCTCGACCAGCGCGACGCGCTGGGCCGCATCATCACGGGCATGGCGACGCTTTCCGGCTTCGAGCTTTCGTCGGAGCGCATGAGCGTGGCGCTTGATTCAGGCGATCAGGAAGATGAAACCTCCTGCTTCAGCGATACCTCGCATCGCGCCTTTCAGGCCGATCAGGAAGGCATCGCCAATATCTGGTTCGGAAAACTGGGTGACTGGAATGGCGTTGGTCTGAAGTCGCTTGTCGCCCGCGTCGATCCCGATCTCGAAAAGCGCGTGACCGCTCAGGTGGAGAAGACAAGCGCTTCTCTCGCAGCGCTTCCCCCGCCCATCGATCGCATTCTGGCAAGCCCCGAGGGCAGCGCAGGTCGCAAGCAGATGGAAGCCGCCGTCGCCAACCTGACGGATGAAAGCGCAATGCTCGTTGAAGTCGGCAAGGCGCTTGGTCTGACGATCACAGTTGCTAGCGAATAGGGTTGAGTGAATGAGTTTGCGACTGCCTCCGCCCGCAATTGCCGCAATCGCCTTGCTGATTGTGCTTGTGGGCGGCTGCGCGGTCGAAGCCATGCGCCTCTCGAATGAGCTTCCGCCGGTTCGCTCGATCGCCATGCCGGATCCTGCGTCTCCACCCGGAGGTAGCTATACGACCGAACTTGCCAATCGCAATGCCTTTGCCGACTCAGGACCGCTGACGGCAAAGGAACGCCGGGTCTTCTTTTTCGGCAATCGTCTGTTCAATACCAACTGGACCACCGCGCCGGGCTCCGTGAAGTCCTTCGACGGTCTGGGCCCGGTCTTCAATCGCGTTTCCTGTTCGGGCTGTCACACGCGCGATGGTCGCGGTCGTCCGCCAGAGAAGGGCGAAACGGCGCTCGACTCCATGCTCTTGCGCATCTCCGTTCCCGGCAAGGCCGCCGACGGCGGGCCCAATCCGCATCCCGCCTATGGCGACCAGATCAACGATCAGGCCATCCTCGGCGTGAAGCCGGAAATGAAAATTCACATCTCATGGGAAACGACCGACGGGACCTATGCAGACGGCGCGCCCTATCACTTGGAGAAACCCGTCTTCAGTTTCAGCGATCTCGCCTTCGGGCCGCTTGAACCCGACATCATGGTCTCGCCCCGCGTCGCCAATCAGGTCTATGGCCTCGGCCTTCTTGAGGTCGTTTACGCCAACGACATTCTGAAACGCGCCGACCCTGACGACAAGGACGGCGACGGCATTTCCGGTCGCGCCAATTGGGCGCCCGACCCCGAAACCGGCAAGCTCGCGCTCGGTCGTTTCGGCTGGAAGGCCAATCAGCCGACGCTTTTCGCGCAGGACACCGGCGCCGCCTTCGGCGACATCGGCCTCACCACGAGCATCCACCCCCATCAGAACTGCATGGGCCCTCAGACCGCCTGCAAGGGCGCGCCCGACGGCGGCGAGCCGGAGCTATCGGACACATTCGTCAAGAAGCTCGTCTTCTATAGCCGCACGCTGGCCGTGCCCGCCCGTCGCCATGCCGACGACCCGCAGGTGGTTGCCGGGTCGCGCCTCTTTGCGAGCATCGGTTGCGCCGCCTGTCACACGCCGACGATGGTGACAGGCCACAAGGCCGACCCGATCAGCCTGGCCAACCAGACCATCCATCCTTTCACCGATCTGCTGCTGCACGATATGGGGCCGGAACTGGCCGATGGACGGCCCGATTACGAGGCGACAGGCAGCGAATGGCGCACCCCGCCGCTCTGGGGTATCGGCCTGATTCCGCAGGTAAACGGCCACCAGAGATTGCTGCATGACGGCCGCGCCAACGGCGTTGCCGAGGCGATCTTGTGGCACGGCGGGGAAGGGGCCGCCGCTCAGGCCCGGTTCAAGGCGCTCAACGCCGCAGACCGCGCCAGCCTTGTCGCCTATGTGAATTCCCTCTGAACGCGACGCGATGCCCGCCGGTCCATGGGTGCACAGCGGCCCGTTCATTCCTTGTCGGCCAACGGCCTTGCAACATGCGCCTGCGTGACTAATATCACGCGCAAAACCGGATGAACTTGTGGGGCTATTTGCCATGCCGCGCCTGATGTCATCCATGATCCTTTGATCGTCGCAAAGCGTAGAAAAATCCGGGGCTAAAGAAACCCGGGCGCTATGGTGGCGCTATTGCATTTTTGGCCATGGCTTCATGCCCCTCCCCGCGTGAAGCCCGTCAAACTGGAGGTCCGCCTATGGATATGAGCTTTTCGCCGGAAGAACTGGCATTTCGTGACGAAGTCCGCAGCTTCATTGCCGACAACTACCCCAAGGACCTGAAATCCCGCCGCACCCGTGGCGAGATGTCCAAGGAAGACATCCTGGCCTGGCACCGCATCCTCTACAAAAAGGGCTGGGTCGTGCCTCATTGGCCGGTGGAATACGGCGGCACGGGCTGGTCGATCACCCAGCGCTACATCTGGAACGAGGAGAATGCGCGCGCCGAGACGCAGCCGCTACTTCCCTTCGGCCTGTCGATGGTCGGACCCGTCATCTTCAACTACGGCAACGAAGAGCAGAAAAAACGTTTCCTGCCGGGCATCCTCTCCGCCGACGACTGGTGGTGTCAGGGTTATTCCGAGCCCGGCGCCGGTTCCGATCTGGCCTCGCTGCGCACCAGGGCCGTGCTCGATGGCGATCACTATGTCGTCAACGGCGGCAAGACCTGGACGACATTGGCGCAATATGCCGACTGGATGTTCTGCCTCGTGCGCACCGACCCCGACGTCAAGGCGCAGGAAGGCATCTCCTTCCTGCTGATCGACATGAAGACCCCCGGCATCACCGTGCGCCCGATCATCACGATGGATGGCGCGCATGAAGTGAACGAGGTTTTCCTCGAAGATGTGCGCGTGCCGGTCGAGAACCGGATCGGCGAAGAAAACAAGGGCTGGACCTACGCCAAGTTCCTGCTTGGCAATGAGCGCTCGGGCATCGCCGGCGTCGCGCGCTCCAAGAAGGCCATCGAACGCCTCAAGAAGATCGCCAATGCCGAGTTGATGGACGGCCAGCCGCTGATGAAGACCGACGAGTTCTCCCGCAAGGTCGCCGAGCTTGAAATCGACCTCTCGGCGCTGGAAGTGACCGAACTGCGGACATTGGCTGCCGAAAGCAAGGGCAAGGGCCCCGGCCCGGAAGCCTCGATCCTCAAGATCAAGGGCACCGAGATCCAGCAGCGCATCACGGAACTGGCGGTTGAAGCCGTCGGCAATTATGGTTTTGTCGAAACACCCACAGGCGACACGGTTGGCAATGATTTCGTGGCCGGTCCCGAATATGGTCATGGCGCGGCTCAGAATTATTTCAATATGCGCAAGACCTCGATCTACGGCGGTTCGAACGAAATTCAGCACAACATCATCGCAAAAATGGTTCTGGGGCTCTAAAAGGGTCTCAACATCTACAGAAATGAAGCAACACGACCGCCGAAGCGGTCGGAATAACGGGAAGGGTAGGACATGGATTTTTCGTTCACCGAGGAACAGACGCTACTGCGCAATTCGGTGCAGAGCTTGCTCGCCGACAAATATGACTTCGACACGCGTCGCAAGATCGTGAAGTCGGCTGACGGCTGGAGCCCGGAAA
>JBAQNC010000221.1:0-2390 GCA_049303435.1 Parvibaculum sp.
ACCTGGTAGCCCGTATGAAGCGCCAGCGAGAGGGCGATGATTTTCCAGACGTCAGGGCTGGGGAAGGGCGTGAAGGGCAGGAACGGCCACATCAGCATGCTGCCGCCGCCCGCCACGAATGCCATCATCGACAGCCGGTCGCCATTGGACTTGATCAGCGCGTTCCAGACCGCATGCAGCAGGGCGGCGAGAAGGATGAGCAAGGTGATGGAAAGTGACAGGACAGCCTCCGCGCCAGGCGTGTAAATCTGCGCCGGAGGTTACGTGTCAATTCGATGAATGCGTAGAGGGTATTTTCGAGAGGGGCTTTGCGCCGACTTGTTATCGTGTCATGCGCGGGCTTGACCCGCGTATCCACGCCCTGGCAGCATTTCAAAGAAGAAAAGACGTGGCTGGCCGGATCAAGTCCGGACATGACGATCGAATTTTGTGTGAGCGGCGAAATTCTATTCGTGTGATTTCACCATCACATAGGACCCCGGCGCGTCTTCCAGCACTTTCAGTTTGCCGCCGCCGGGTTTGCGGGCGGGGACCATGGGGCCGGATTTGGGGGCGAGCCAATGTTCCCAGTCGCCCCACCAGGAGCCTGGATGCTCGGTCGCGTCCTCAAGCCATTCCTTGGCGGTGTCGGGGCGCGCGTCATTCGTCCAGTACTGATATTTATGCGCGGCGGGCGGGTTGATGACGCCGGCGATATGGCCGGAGCCCGCGACGATGAATTTGACGTCGCCGCTGAAGAGCTTGGTGCCCTTGTAGACCGAGTTATAAGGCGCGATATGGTCTTCGCGGCTCGACTGCAGATAGATCGGGATCTTGATCTTGTGGAGGTCGAGGCGTTCGCCGCCCAGTTCCATCACGCCTTGCGCCAGATGATTGCGCAGATAGCATTCGCGCAAATAGAAAAGATGCATCTTGGCGGGCATGCGTGTCGCGTCGGCATTCCAGTAGAGGAGGTCGAACGGCACGGGTTCGCGGCCCAGCAGGTAGTTGTTGACGACGTATGACCAGATCAGGTCGTTGGAGCGCAGCATGTTGAAGGTCGAGGCCATGCTCGAGCCTTCGAGCAAGCCGCCATGCTCTTCCATCTGTTCTTCAAGCTGGTCGATCTGTTCCTCATCGATGAAGACCTGCAAGTCGCCGGCCTCGGTGAAGTCGACCTGCGTTGCAAAGAAGGTCGCCGACTTGATGCGGTCGATCTTGCGGGCGGCCATATGGGCCAGTGCACACGAGAGCATCGTGCCGCCGATGCAGTAGCCGATGGCGTTGACTTCTTTTTCGCCGGTGGCCGCTTCCACTGCGTCAAGCGCGGCATAGGCGCCTTCGAACATGTAGCTTTCGAAGGACTTCATGGCCTGGCGCGCGTCGGGGTTCACCCAGCTCACGACGAAGACCGTATAGCCCTGTGCGACGGCCCATTTGACGAAGGATTTTTCAGGGGTCAGATCGAGGATGTAATATTTGTTGATCCAGGGCGGGAAGATCAGCAGCGGGCGCTTGTGCACTTTCTCCGTGGTCGGTTCATATTGCAGCAGCTGGATCAGATCGTTCTGAAAGACGACCTTGCCCGGCGACAGCGCAATGTTGCGGCCAAGCTGGAATGCCTTCATGTCGGTCTGCTGGATCTGCAAACGTCCGTGGCCGCGTTCCACGTCTTCAAGGAAGTGCTGCATGCCCAATACGAGGTTCTCGCCATTGGTCTGGAGCGTCGTGCGCAATACTTCCGGGTTGGTCAGCAGGAAATTCGACGGCGAAAAGGCGTTGGTGATCTGCTTGACGTAGAACTCCGCCTTCATGCGCGTATGCTTGTCGACGCCCGCCGTGTCCTGCACCTGTTTGTCGAGCCATTGGCTCATCAGCAGGTAGGATTGTTTGAGCAGGTCGAAGGCGAGACGGTTCTGCCAGTCCGGGTCCTTGAAGCGCTTGTCGCCACGCGACGGGGTAACGACAGGCTCGGCTTCCTTTCCGAACAGGCGTTTTGCTGAACTTTGTACGAGATTGAGGTAGCCGTTCCAGAGTTTCGCCTGGGCCTCGACGATCTTCATCGGACTTTTGATGTAGTTGGTCGCCACATTGAGAATGGCGCTGCCGACGCGCTTGGCGTCTTCCATCTGCTCGCCAATGCTTTCGCTTTCCTCGCCACTGGCCATCAACATGGCGGCTTTCTGCGCCAGCGAAGCGGCCTGCACGAAGTTCATCGTCAGGGCGGCGACATTCGGGAGCGGGTAATTCTTCTTCGGTTCGGGAGCCGCGGACCGGGCGTCGTAGCCCTCGTCGCGCGTGGGGTCTTCGGCTTTTGTCGACTTCGCCTTGGGGGCCGCTGCCTTTTTGGCGCTGGCCTTGCGAGGCGTTGGAGCCGCAGGCTTCGCCTTTTTTGTGGTTGCGCGTTTGGC
>JBAQNC010000222.1:0-6081 GCA_049303435.1 Parvibaculum sp.
AAAAAAATATGCTGCTCAGGAGTTTGTGCCGCAACACAACCTTATTTTGTTTACGATGAGACAATACTTCGTTGAGGAGCGAGGTTCTTACGAAGGGTGTCGTGGTATCTGGCGTATGAGTGAACCGCGCGCCCGGCGCGCCCAGTATGTGTTGCCAGTGTTGAATGGCATTGTGATCGATGTTTTTGAACCGACAGACTGGCAAGTGGCAACGGTCGAAAATTTTCCCATACAGGCAGATGATGATTATCCAGACAAAATTGGCTTTGTTGGCCAACGAGCGCCAGCCGACATAATAAATTTCTATGTCGGCAAGCGACCTCCCGCAGACTATCTAGGTGCCCGATCACCGGTTAGATACACGTACGAGTGAAGTTCAAATTTTGTAGCAAGTTCGTTCTGGCGCGCGTGAGGATGTGAAGCTTTCATCAAAGCAAAGCCAGTTGCTTGCCGCGCCCCGGCACCTGAAACCTGTTGCAATCGAGGTTCCAGCCGCCGCGGTTGAGGCCGAGGCGTTTGCAGGCGATTTCGAAGCGGCGGGAGATTTGCCAGGCGTAGGGGCCGGAGCCGCGCATGCGTTGGCCCCATTGGGCGTCATATTCCTTGCCGCCGCGCATGGAGCGGATGAGGGAGAGGACATGTTCGGCCTTGCCGGGTTCGTTCTCGCGGAGCCAGTCGGCAAAGAGGTCCTTGATTTCGAGGGGCAGGCGCAGCAGCACATAGCCTGCCGATTGCGCGCCGGCATAAGAAGCGCCGGTGAGAATTTTTTCGATCTCGTGATCGTTGAGGGCGGGAATGATGGGCGCGACCATGACGGCGACGGGGACGCCCGCTTCCGACAGAAGCTTCATCGCTTCAAGGCGCTTGGACGGCGTCGAGGCGCGCGGCTCCATGCTGCGGGCGAGTTTGGCGTCCAGCGTCGTCACCGACAGCGCCACCTTGACGAGATTGCGCTTGGCCATATCGCTCAGAATATCGAGGTCGCGCGTCACCCGCGCCGACTTGGTGACGATGGTGACGGGATGATTGAAGTCCGACAGCACTTCCAAGACGCTGCGCGTGACGCGCCAGGTCTGCTCGATCGGCTGATAGGGATCGGTGTTCGTGCCCATGGCGATGGGCGCGACTTCATAGCCCTTGCGCGACAATTCCCTGGCGAGAAGCGCGGCGGCATTGGGCTTGGCGAAAAGTTTCGATTCGAAGTCGAGCCCCGCCGACAGGCCCATATAGGCGTGCGTCGGCCGCGCGAAACAATAGATGCAGCCGTGCTCGCAACCCCGATAGGGGTTGATGGAGCGATCGAAGGGAATGTCGGGCGATATGTTGCGCGTGATGATGGCGCGCGCCGTCTCGCTGGTGACTTCGGTGCGCAGCGGCGGGGCAATGTCTTCATTCTCCCAGCCGTCATCGACGAGCTCACGCGTCTGCCGCTCGAAGCGGCCCGTGTCGTTGGTCAGCGCGCCCCGGCCACGGCGGCCGGTAAGCGGAATCCCTTGCGGTGCCCCATTTGGTGCGAGGAGGGGAAAGGATTCCGTCAGGCGGTGCGACCGCGCGCCCAAAGGGCCAATAGGGGAATTGGCGGGGGGCTGGGCGGGGTGGCCGGAGCGTGCTGTTTCGTGACGTGCGGTCATGAGCAAATAATACCAATTTTTGAGAACATAACAAGAACATTTTAAGCTGTCTTCCCTTGGCACACGCAACAAGTAATATGACCAATATGCTGAGCGTCATCATTCCCACCCTGAACGCCGAACAGACCTTGCCGCGCACATTGGCGGCTTTGATCCCGGCTGCCGTTCATGGCGTGGTGAACGAGGTCATCATTGTCGATGGCGGCTCGACGGATAAGACCGCCGAGATTGCCGAGGCGACGGGCGCGAAATTCATCAAGGCGACGCGCGGTCGCGGTCCCCAGCTTCAGGCCGGCGCAAAACTCGCCAAGGGCAACTGGCTCCTTTTTCTTCACGCCGACACGGCGCTGGAGCACGGCTGGGACGCCGAAGTCGAGAAGCTGCTGAAGCATGTCGCCGACGGTCGTTTCAAATCATCGGAAGTCGCCGCCGCATTTCGTTTCAGACTGGATGATTTTTCAGGCAGCGCGCGTTTTCTGGAGCGCATCGTCGCGCTGCGCTGCGCCCTCTTCAAATTGCCTTATGGCGATCAGGGGTTGCTGGTCAACAAGGCGCTTTATGAGCGCCTTGGCGGCTTCAAACCGCTGCCCCTGATGGAGGACGTCGATCTGGTGCGCCGCATCGGGCGTCGTCGCCTCGTCATGCTGCGCTCCGCCGCCGTCACCAGCCCCGAGCGCTATCTCGAAGGCGGCTATCTGGCGCGTATCGCGCGCAATGCCCTGTGCCTGTCACTCTATTATGTGGGTGTCCCGGCAACTTTCATCGCGCGCATCTACGCCTGATCACAATGTCATCGAGGTCAGCGTCGCTCTTGCCCCGTCTTGTCATCATGGCGAAGCGCCCAGAACTTGGCCGCGTCAAGACAAGGCTGGCAAAGGGCATCGGGGCGGTCGCCGCCACGCGTTTCTATCGGCAGACGACGCATGCCGTCATGCGCCGTCTGGGACGCGACCCGCGCTGGCAGACTTGGGTTTCGCTCGCGCCGGATCATGCAATCGACGATGGCGGTTTGTCTTCGATTGCCTTGCCGCGTATCGCGCAAGGACATGGCGATATCGGCGAACGCATGCAGCGGATCATGGATTGCATGCCTGCCGGTCCGGTCGTGATCGTCGGCAGCGACATCCCGGAAATCAAGGCCGATCACATCGCCGCCGCCTTTCGCGCGCTGGGCCGGGCGGACGCCGTCTTCGGCCCGGCAGACGATGGCGGCTACTGGCTTGTCGGCTTGCGCCGCCGTCCGCGTGTCGTCGATATTTTCGAGGGCGTGCGCTGGTCGAGCGAACAGGCGCTGGAAGACACTTTGCGGAACGTCGCGCGCGCCGGTCTTGTCCATGAGCGTGTCGCGACGCTGAGCGATGTCGATACGGCGGAGGACTTCGCCCGGTGGCAGAAGCGGCGCTAGTTTCGCGCCTTCAGCAGGTCGCGGATTTCTTCAAGCAGCACCTGTTCGCGCGGCGGCGCGGCGGGCGCGGGCGCTTCACCCTTGGCGATGCGATCTTTCAGCTTGTTCATCTGACGGACCACCATGAAGATCGCGAAGGCGACAATCGTGAAATTGAGAACCGCATTGATGAAATTGCCATAGGTGAGCACGGGAATGCCCGCCTTCTGCGCTTCGGCAAGTGTCGCGGGAACATCGCCCGTCGTCAGGCCGATGAAATAGTTCGAGAAATCGACGCCGCCCATCAGCACGCCGAGCGGCGGCATGATGATGTCGCTGACCAGCGACTTGACGATGGTGGTGAAGGCCGCGCCGATGATGATGCCCACCGCCATGTCGAGCACATTGCCGCGCAGCGCGAACTCGCGAAATTCCTTGAACATCCGGCCTCTCCCCTTATTGATTCCAGCTTGAAGATTGAACCGCAGCGGGGCGTTAGGCAACATTTCAGGGCGCGGCTCAGCGCTCCTGAAGCCGGGGCAGGATTTCGACGAAGTTGCAGGGACGGAAACGGCTGTCGAGCTGGTGGACGAGAATTTCGTCCCAGCCGTCCTTGCAAGCGCCGGGGGAACCCGGCAGCGCGAAGATATATTTGCCATGCGCGACGCCTGCGGTCGCGCGCGACTGGATGGTCGAGGTGCCGATCTTGGCGAAGCTCACCGCATGGAAGAGGGCGGAAAACCCGTCGATTTCCTTTTCATAGACGGATTTGAAAGCCTCGGGCGTGACGTCGCGGCCGGTGAGGCCGGTGCCGCCGGTCGAGATGACGATGTCGATCTCGTCGCTGGCGATCCAGGCCAGCAACTGGTTGCGGATCATCTGGATATCGTCGGAAACGATGGTGCGCGCGGCGAGCTTGTGGCCTGCCGCGGTGAGGCGCGCTTCGAGCACGTCGCCGGAGGTGTCGGTTTCGGGCATGCGCGTGTCCGATACCGTCATGATGGCAATGTTCAACGGGATGAAGGGTCGTGACGCGTCGATGCCAGGCATGGGAGGTGCCTTTCAAAATTGCGGATTGATACGGAATGGCCTTGGGGAGGCGCATCGGGGGTCGAAAATTCAGTTCGCGTTCTCGAACGCATCATAGATCGGCCAGTTGCCCGATGCGCTGGCGTCGAGCGACGGGAAGGGCTGGCCAAGTCGCGAGCGATAGATCCAGAAATTCATCACGACCCGCTCGATATAGCCGCGCGTTTCGGAAGCCGGAATGCTCTCGATGAAAAGAAGCGGGTCGCCCTTGAAATTGATCTGGTCGAGCCAGCGCGACAGATTGCCCGGCCCGCCATTGTAAGCGGTCGTGAGCATGAAGAGGTTGCCGCGCGGTTCGCCCGACGCCATCAGCGTTTCGAGATAGTTCTGGGCGAGCGTCAGGTTGAAGGAGGGGTCGAGCAGCTTGTCCTTGTTGCGCTGCGCCAGCGAGCGATCCTGCGCAATCACGCTGGCGGTCGCCGGCATGAGCTGCATCAGCCCGCGTGCGCCCGCGCCCGACTGGGCGTCGGGACGGAATTTGCTCTCCTGCCGCATCAGCGCATAGAAGAGCGCGCGATCGACGCGGAAGCCGTTTTTGGGCTCGAAGTCGGGCAGCGGATAAAGACCGGCATTGAGCGTGATCGCGCCGTCTTGCATACGCGCCTGAGGCAGAGCCGCGGCGCTGGCGGCGGTGATTTCGACGGACGACAGCTTGAAGGCGGCGGCAAGCGAAATCAGGGCTTCGTCGGTCGAGGGATCGAGCCAGCCATGCGCGCGCAGCAATTCCTGTTCGGCCATTTCGCGCTTGCCGACCTGAACCAGCGCGACGGCGCGGGCCACGGCGGAATTCTGGGTCAGCTTTTCAAAGTCGGCCCGGTCGAGCCTGGGTTCGATCCAGTGGAAACGCGGCTCGCGGCCCAACTGACGCGTGGCGAGCAGGCCATAGAAAGTCGCCCCCGTATTGGCGGCGATCTCGAGCATCGGGGCCACTTGACCCGGCTCATGGTCGGCGAGATAGGCGCGCGCCGCCCAGAAGCCGCCCGCCGCCTTCGACCAGTCGGAGGCATTGCGCGAACGGGCAAGCCGTTCGAAATGACGCGCCGCATCGTCATAGCGTTCCATGCGCCAGGCCGCCAGACCCGCATACCAGTCGGCCAGCGGCACCTGATTTCCATGCATGCGGGCGATGTCGTCGGCGGTCTGATAGGCGTTCTCGTTGTCGTTCTCGATGAAATAGGAAGCAGCGATCCGTTCACGGATTTTGTCGTATTCGACATTGGACAGCGAGCGGCGGATCGACTGCTTGTTCAGATAGGCGACGGCGTCCTGCGCCTTGGCGTCGCGCACGATGAGACGCACCTTCTGATCGATCCGCGTGAACTGCGCGGAGTAGCTCGGCGTGTCGTCGTCATCCATTGAATCGGCAACAGAGGCAGGCTGACGCCAATGGCGCACCTGCGACCGATCGGGGGCGGCGGCCTTGCGCGTCTTCTTGCGCAGCGCCAGCTTGTAGATCTTGCCCGCGTCGGGCAGATCGGCATATTCCGCCATCCAGGCGCGCAGCTCGGCATAGCTGGAGCGATAGCGCGGATGCATGTAGCGCTGGTATTGCACATAGCCCATCAGACGCCTGTCGGCGAGCTTGCTGATGAGCTTGTCGGCCTGCGTCCAGCGCCCGCGTTCCTGTTCGGCGAATATCTTCAGATAGAGTTCGCGATCCTTGCCGCTCAGAATTTCCGGACTCCAGATTTTCGGACTGCCCGAAAGCGGCGCCGATTGCGGCAGGGAAACCGGAAGCGGGTTGGACAGCGGCGAATAGGCGGGCATGGGCGCGCCCAGCGCATGATCGACATTGTCGGCCAGCTTGAGCGGAACCGGCGCCTTCGCGGGAAGCGACGTCGACGCAACCCCGGCGGCCACATTGATCGCGGGCAGAGGCACAGGCACGTCGGACGTCGACACCGAGGCGACGCCCGCGTGGCTTTGCGGCGAGAGCAGGGGAAGCGGCGCATCGGCGCGCGCCATCTGCGCGGTCAG
>JBAQNC010000223.1:0-6699 GCA_049303435.1 Parvibaculum sp.
AGCCGAAAGCGGGTGGCAAGCCTGCGGGCCAGAAGTTCGGCGGTAAGCCGGATTATTCGAAAAAGAAGAAGCCCAAGGCATCGTGATGGATGCCCCGGTCAAGCTGGGGCATGACGATTTCAGGTATGCCGATTTCTTGACGTCATCGCCCGACTTGATCGGGCGATCCATCTTCAGCCCCCAAAACCTTCAATGAAATCGATGATGCGGTCGAGCGTGGCGCTGTCTTGCGCGACGAGGCGGTGGCCGAGTTCGTCGGTGAGCAGGATTTTTGCGCCCGGCCAGGCGCGCTTGAGGTCTTGCGAATTGGAGGCGGGGCAGTCTTCATCGTCGAGCGAATGGACGAAAAGCGCCTTGGCTTTCATTTCTTCGGCGGCCGCTTCCATGTCGTAGGGAGCCGGGCGCGTCGCTTCCTCCGCTTCATGGATTTCCTTTGCCCGTTCGATCACATCGTCGGGCACGCCTTTTTCGCTGGCGCGTTTCCAGCGCTGCGACATGCGCGGGATGGGCGTGGCGATGAGGGCGACGCGTTTGACGTCGAGCCCTTCGCTCATGGCCTGCATGCTGACGACGCAGCCGAAGGAATGGGCGACGATGCTGTCGATGGGGCCTTGCGCCTCGGCCACGGCGCGGACGGCAGCGGCGACATTGGCGGTGGAGCCAAGTTCGGCTTTTGAAAATCCGTGGCCCGGCAGGTCCATTGCGACGACGGCGCGGCCAAGGTCGTAGCATTTGTCAGCCATTGCGCCCCAGAGGCAATTGTCGTCTTCCCAGCCATGCACGAGGAGCGTGGCGGGACCCTTGCCAAGCCGCCATGTCATGACGGGGCCGGCGGGCGTTTCGACTTCGCGTTCTTCGGCCTGATTGAAGGCGCCCGCGATGCGGGGGCGGACGCGGCGCTTGGGAGTCATCATGGCATTGAGAAGCTCGCGCGCCAGCGCGTCGAGGTCGTCGGAGTCTGCATCACTCATTTTGATGTTCTGTCTTTGTTGTTTCGGGCTTTGCTGTTCCGGCATTTGTAATATGTTTGCCAAAGCATAGCGAAATTCGCCGTCATTGCATTTGTTGTAAGGGCGCGAGGGTCTGGCCTGCCGGTCAGAGCGGGGAAAGAGTGGCATGGCGGGCTTGAGACGTCTCTACAAGAAGCTGCTGAGGGTTCCCGGCGAGCTTCAGCTCTATGAGGCCGTGGTGGCGGGGCGCGTGGCGCCCGACCTTGCGATTACCTGTCGGGGCAAGCGGGACGGCGGCGGCGCGCAGGCCAATGCCTGCATCTCCGCCATCGCCTTTGCGGCGGCCACCGGCATTCGCTATCTCCACACACCTTTCCAATATGTCGAACATGCGCCGGGCGATCAGGCGGTCTGGACTCAAGCCTGGGAGGATTTTTTCGGGCTGGGGCAGGGCGAGATGGTGATCGGGCCCGATCATGCCGCCGTCGGCATCAAGCAATTTCTCGATACGCCCTCGCTCTGGCAGAAGCCCGGCGTCACTGTCGAGGCGCAGCATTTTCTGGGCATCTGCAACAAGCACCCGGACTTCTACACCGCCATCATTCCGCGTTTGCGCGCAAAATATGCCGCATCGAAGAAGTCGGATATTGCTCTGGACAAGGGTGATGAGGCCATTGTGGTGGCTGTGCATATTCGCCGGGGAGACGTCTCAAAGCATGATGCCGTGACCGGTGGACGTTTTACCGATGACGAACATCTGGCGCAAAGGGTCCGCGACATTCTCGATGTGACGCGTGATCTGGGGCTGACCACGCGCGTCAACATCTACTCGCAGGGCCGTGCTGAAGACTTCGCCGGTTTTGCTGAACTGGGATGTCACCTGCAGATCGACAAGGATGCCTTTGAAACCGTTCACAATCTGGCGATGAGCGACGTTCTGGTAACAGCAAAAAGCGCTTTCAGCTTCGTTGCGGGCCTTCTGTCGCAAGGTGTGAAGATCTATGAGCCTTTCGATACCGTGCCGCCCGGCGACTGGATGGTGACCGACGCCGACAAGCCTCTCGACAAAGCGGTGCTGAAGGCAAAAATCTCTCATCTCAAAGCCTGACGGATTGACTCTGCCATGAGGCGAAGTGCGGTGGCCGGGAGCGGGCGGCGCTGTCGTGCAAGTCATTCGCAGTCGCCGGGTTTCGGGCTTTTTCGGCATCAGGTTACCGCTGTGTAAGGTTGACGCATGCGTCACTTCATCTAGTCGCTATCCGCCTTCAATACCCATAATTTTTTTCTGTGATTGGAGCGCAGAGCGAGTCGCCTTTTCCGTGACGCCTGTGCTCCCGAAGCAGAGATGGAGAGGGTTATGTCGAACGTGAAGCAGATTACCAAAGACGAAGCCTATGACACTGTGCCGCCCGGCGATTTCGGCGCGATGATGGAAGTGGACCGCTACAACAAGCGCTCGACGGCTTTCGACAAGATCATTTCGGCGACTCACGATCACTTCTGGGATCCGATCGATCCGCGCTATATCGATTTCAGCGAGCCCTTCGATCTCGAAAACGAGATGATCGTCTCGCCTGACATGGTGCCGGAACTCAATCTGCCCTGCTTTCAGGCGTTGTCGGAAAAAGAGAAGGTGCGATTCGCCAATGAGACCGCACGCTGGTTCATGTCGTCGATCCTGCATGGCGAGCAGGGCGCATTGAACCTTTCGGCGAGCCTCTGCCACATTCTGCGCGATCCCGGCGCCCAGGAATACGCCGCCAATCAGGCGCGCGAGGAGGCCCGTCACGTCACAGCTTTCGCCAATTACGTCAAGGCGCGCTGGGGCAAGCCGCTTCCCGTCGGGGCGACGCTGAGCGATTTGCTGTCGGAAATGGTGCACGCGCAGGAGGTCTACAAGAAGATCGTCGGCATGCAATTGCTGGTCGAAGGGCTGGCCATGGGCGTATTCGCCACGCTTTACAACAATTCGCGCGACCCGCTGCTGGTCAAGCTTTGCCAGCTGGCGATGACAGACGAGGCCTTCCATCACAAGTTCGGGAAAATCTGGGCCGACCGGACGATTCCCAAACTGGATCAGGAAGAACGTGACCTGATCGAGGATTGGGCAGCAAGCTGCTTCCAGACATTGTTGTTCAATCTGGTCAATCCGGAGCAAAAGAAGGCGCTCTATGCCGACTTTGGTCTGGACTGGCGGCAGGTGCAAGCTGAAATGCTGGAAGCGGTGACCGACGAGGATCGCCGAGAGGGCATGAAAGATGCGACGAATGTCTTCCGCGTACTGGTGAAAACGCTTCTCAAAGCTGGTATCATTACCGAGCGGACGAAGCCCTTCTATGCGATCTATGTCGATATGGAAGAGTTGAATGATGAAGATGACCGGATGGTCGGCGATGATATTGCCGAACAGGGAATCAGTTTCCTGAAGACGGTCAACTTCGGCGACAAGAAGGCTGGCGTTCAGGCGGCAGCCGAGTAGAGTTTGTGGCAGGGAGTGGGCTGTTTGTCACATGCGGCAATACTCCCTGCGCTTGAGGTCAAGACTGCGCTATACGGTCGATTATTGGATTTCTGCTGAGTTGCGCTCTGGGGCGCACGACAAGATGGGGGCAATCGTCTGATGACGGTTTCACGAAACAGTTCCGTTTACGGAACGATGGGTACGGCATCATATCTGATGATGGGTACCTTGCTGGTAGGAGCGTTTCTGGCGCTCTTTGTGGCGGCCAAGGCCGCTGACGCGCCAATGGCGGTTGACGGCTGGATATTCACCCTGGCGTTTGTCGCCGGGGCATTCGCCATCGGCCAGAGGCATTTTAACGCCCTCGAACATCGACCCGGCGCGGACGATGGTACCGGCTATAATGACGCCGTCGTCAAGGCGGGCGTGATTGCGACGCTCTTCTGGGGTGTCGCGGGCATGCTGGCAGGGCTCTATATCGCCAGCGAGCTTGCCTTTCCCGTCCTCAACTTCGACACGGCCTATATCAGTTTCGGGCGTCTGCGCCCGGTGCATACCTCGGGCGTGATCTTCGCCTTCGGCGGCAATGCGCTGATTGCGACGTCGTTCTATGTGGTGCAGCGCACCTGCCGGGCGCGCCTGGCGGGCAACATCGCGCCCTGGTTCGTCTTCTGGGGCTACCAGCTCTTCCTCGTGATCGCCGCAACCGGCTATCTGATGGGCGTGACCCAGGCGCGCGAATATGCCGAGCCCGAATGGTTTGCCGATATCTGGCTGACGATCGTCTGGGTGACCTATCTGCTGGTGTTCCTTGGAACGCTGATGAAGCGCCGCGAACCCCACATCTATGTCGCCAACTGGTTCTATCTCTCCTTCATCGTCACAGTCGCCATGCTCCATCTGGGCAACAACATGGCGATCCCGGAATCACTCCTGTCGAGCAAGAGCTATTCGCTATTCTCCGGTGTGCAGGACGCGCTGATCCAGTGGTGGTACGGCCATAATGCGGTGGGCTTCTTCCTGACCGCCGGTTTCCTCGGCATGATGTATTATTTCGTGCCCAAGCGCGCCGAGCGTCCCGTCTATTCCTATCGTCTGTCGATCATCCATTTCTGGTCGCTGATCTTCATCTATATCTGGGCCGGCCCGCATCATCTGCACTACACGGCTCTGCCCGACTGGGCGCAGACACTGGGCATGACCTTCTCGATCATGCTGTGGATGCCTTCGTGGGGCGGCATGATCAACGGTCTGATGACGCTTTCGGGCGCCTGGGACAAGCTGCGCACCGATCCCGTGCTGCGTATGCTCGTCGTCTCGCTGGCCTTCTACGGCATGTCCACCTTCGAAGGTCCGGTCATGTCGATCAAGGCAGTGAACTCGCTGTCGCATTACACGGACTGGACCATCGGTCACGTTCATTCCGGCGCGATGGGCTGGGTCGGCTTCGTCACCTTCGGCGCTGTCTACTGCCTGGTGCCGTGGCTGTGGAAGCGTGAACGCCTCTATTCGATGGCGCTGGTGAGTTGGCACTTCTGGATCGCGACGATGGGTATCGTGCTCTACATCACCGCCATGTGGGTGTCGGGTATCCTGCAAGGTCTGATGTGGCGCGCCTATGACGCTCAGGGGTTCCTCGAATATTCCTTCGTGGAAACCGTGGCGGCCATGCATCCCTTCTATGTCATCCGCGCAGGCGGCGGACTCCTCTATCTCGCGGGTACCCTGATCATGGTCTACAACTGCTGGCGGACGATCCGGGGCGATATTCGCGAAAGCGAACCTCTGGACGCGAATGCGCCATCGACGGTCCCTCTCAACCTTCAACCGGCTGATTAAGGGGAACGAAGATGAGCAAATTTTCTCACGCAGCTATCGAGAAGAACTCCATTCTGCTTCTTCTCCTCTCCCTCGTCGCCGTGTCGATTGGCGGCATCATCGAGATTGTTCCGACATTCCTCATCAAGACCACGATCGAGGACGTGAAGGGCGTGCGTCCCTACAGCCCGCTTGAGCTGGAAGGCCGCAATATCTACATGCGCGAAGGGTGTTACCTTTGCCATAGCCAGATGATCCGCTCGCTCCGCGCGGAAGTGGAACGCTACGGTCACTACTCGCTGGCGGCCGAAAGCATGTACGACCATCCTTTCCAGTGGGGTTCCAAGCGTACGGGTCCGGACCTCTCGCGTGTCGGCGGGAAATATTCCGACGAATGGCATCAGGCCCATATGGCCAATCCGCGCGACGTCGTGCCGGAATCGGTCATGCCGGGATACCCCTGGCTCGCCAGGACGCCGCTCAAGTATGGCAACATCGAGAACGACCTGCGCGCCCTTGTCAACACTGGCGTTCCCTACGCGGACGAAGATGTGGCAAACGCCAGGGCCGATCTGGAAGCACAGTCCAATCCCGACGCAGATACGTCAGGCGTGGAGGCGCGTTATCCCAAAGCGGTCATTCGCGACTTCGACAACAACCCCAAGCAGATCACGGAACTCGATGCCCTGATCGCCTATCTCCAGATGCTTGGCACGCTTGTCGATTTCAATGCGTATGACAACGCCAACTTCCAACAGTGAGTGACAGATCATGATGCATCTAAGCGCTAATGCACTCGCCGGAACAATTGGCCTGCTGTTCTTTATTGCGTTGTTTGCGATAGCGGTCACTTACGCCATGTGGCCCGGCAACAAGGAAACGTTCGATCGTCTGGCCCGCTTGCCACTCGAGGAAGATGACGGAGATAAGAAGTGACCGACAAACACGCAAAAGACGAAGTCTCCGGCACAGAAACGACCGGACACGAGTGGGATGGTATTCGTGAGCTGGATACCCCTTTGCCGAAATGGTGGGTGTATGTCTTTTACGCCTGCATCGCCTGGGCCGTTGTCTATTGGTTCCTGCTGCCGGCCTGGCCCTATTTCTGGGATGGCGCCTGGCGGCACACGACCGGCGTCATGGGCTATACGCAGCGCAACGAAGTGACTGACGAACTGGCTGCCGTGGCAGCCGGACGTGCCGATATTGTCAAGGCAATCGAACAGACGCCGATCGATCAGGTCGCTTCCAATGACAGCTTGATGGAAGTCGCCATGGCTGGCGGCAAGGCGGCCTTCGGCGACAATTGCGCGCCCTGCCACGGCTCGGGTGCGGCAGGCGCCAAGGGCTATCCGAACCTCAATGACGACGACTGGCTCTGGGGCGGCACGGCCGAGCAGATCCAGCAAACGATCACGCACGGCATCCGCTTCGCATCCGCTGCAGATACACGCCTGTCGGAAATGCCGG
>JBAQNC010000224.1:0-22936 GCA_049303435.1 Parvibaculum sp.
ATTGATAAGACAAAGGGTTCATCCGGCAGCCCCGGATGGATCAGAGGAACCCATATGATTCAGCCCCTTATGCCCAAGGCGACGGCCGTCTGGCTCGTCGAGAACACCGCGCTTACCTTCGACCAGATCGCCGATTTCTGCGGTCTGCATGTGCTTGAGGTGAAGGGCATTGCCGATGGCGACGTGGCCCAGGGCATCAAAGGCATGGACCCGATCGTCTCCGGCCAGCTCTCGCGCTCGGAAATCGAACGCTGCCAGAACGACCCGGCGACCCGCCTGATGCGCGCCGAAAGCAAATACAAGGTGCCGCCGGTGATGCCGCGCAAGGGCCCGCGCTACACGCCCGTCTCACGCCGTCAGGACCGCCCGGACGCGGTTGCCTGGCTGCTGCGCAACCATCCGGAACTGACGGACGCGCAGATTTCAAAACTCGTCGGCACCACCAAGCCGACGATTGAATCGATCCGCGAACGCACCCATTGGAACTCGGCCAATATCAAGCCGGTCGATCCGGTGACGCTCGGCCTTTCAACCCAGATCGAACTCGACGCCGCCGTGCAGAAGGCCGGTCGCAAGCTTGAGCGCGAACGCAAGAAGGCCGATAAACTCGCTGGCCGCACCAGCGAGACGCTGCTGCCCGCCTCCGAAACGACAGCGCCGGAACACGCCACCATCGCCGCGCCCGAGACAAAACCGGAAGACGTCGAAGCCAAGAAGAGCTACGACGCAGACAGTGTCTTCGCGAGCCTCAAGGATGTGAAGATCGAGGACGACGACGAGGATTGAGATTTCGTCGGTCGATTCGATCGGATGAACTGAAAGAACCCTTCGCTGGAAACAGCGGAGGGTTTTTCTATTTCAACCCTTTGGGGAAATTGCCCTTGGTCGTGAAGGTCTGACCCTTGTGCTTCTGGCCAAACCGCTTGCCCTCGCCGCCAGACTTGCCGGTGCCAGCGGGTTGCCAGTTGGGGATCAGGTGCTTCTTGCCCGGACCGATCAAATCGGCGCGCCCCATGTTCTTGAGCGCCTCGCGCAGCAGCGGCCAGTTTTCAGCGTCGTGATAACGCAGGAAAGCCTTGTGCAGGCGACGTTGCTTCAAACCCTTTATCGTATCGACCGACTCTGACGCACCACGCCGTACCGCCTTCAACGGATTCTTGCCCGAATGATACATGGCGGTCGAAATCGCCATCGGCGAGGGCAGGAAGGTCTGCACCTGATCGGCTCGGTAGCCGTTTTTCTTCAGCCACAAGGCAAGGTTCATCATGTCCTCATCCGTGGTGCCCGGATGCGCCGCAATGAAATAGGGAATGAGGAAATATTTCTTGCCCGCCTTCTTCGTCGCGTCGTCGAACATCTTCTTGAAGCGATCGTAGGTGCCGATGCCGGGCTTCATCATCTTCGAGAGCGGCCCCTCTTCGGTATGCTCCGGCGCGATCTTGAGATAGCCGCCGACATGATGGGTAACGAGTTCCTTGACGTAAGTCGGGCTTTCGACCGCAAGATCGTAACGCACGCCAGAAGCGACCATCACCTTCTTGATGCCTGGAATTTCGCGCGCCTTGCGATAAAGCCCGATCAGCGCCTCGTGGCTGGTATTGAGATTGGGACAGATGCCCGGATAGACGCAGGAAGGCTTGCGGCAGAGCTCTTCCGTGCGTTTGTCCTTGCAGGCCATGCGATACATGTTGGCCGTCGGGCCACCGATGTCGGAGATGATGCCCGTAAAACCCTCGACCTTGTCGCGGACGGTTTCGATCTCTTTCAGGATCGACCCTTCCGACCGGCTCTGGATGATACGGCCTTCATGCTCGGTGATGGAGCAGAAGGAACAGCCACCGAAACAACCGCGCATGATGGTGACGGATGTCTTGATCATGTCCCAGGCAGGAATCTTGGCGTCGCCATAGGACGGATGCGGCGCGCGGGCATAGGGCAGATCGTAAACCGCATCCATTTCCGGCGTGGTGAGCGGAATGGGCGGTGGCGTCAACCAGACATCGTGGTCGCCGTGGTTCTGCACCAACGCACGCGCATTGCCGGGATTGCTTTCGCGATGAAGCACGCGCGACGCGCGCGCATAGGTTTCCGGATCGCCAGAGACTTGCGCATAGGACGGCAGGCGAATGACGGTCTGCGCATTGCTCGCCCGCGCGCCTTCATCCGCCGCTTCAATGTCATCGGCATGGGCTTCCGTCCAGCCGTCGGGAATTTTCGATTTGATGACAGCGACGCCGCGCACATCGTCAAGCTCATTAGGCTTGTCACCCCTGGCGATACGATGCGTGACCTCGACAATGGCGCGTTCGGCATTGCCGTAAAGCAGAATGTCGGCCTTGGCGTCGACAAGGATCGAGCGGCGCACCTTGTCCGACCAATAGTCGTAATGCGCGATGCGGCGGAGCGAGGCTTCGATGCCGCCCAGCATGACCGGCGCATCCTTGAAGGCTTCGCGGCAGCGCTGCGCATAGACGATCGAGGAACGATCCGGCCGCTTGCCGCCCTCGCCCCCCGGTGTGTAGCTGTCGTTATGACGGATACGACGGTCGGAAGTGTAGCGATTGACCATCGAATCCATATTGCCGCCCGTCACACCAAAATAAAGCGCGGGCTTGCCCAGCACTTTAAACGGTTCGGCGCTCTGCCAATCGGGCTGCGAAATAATGCCGACACGAAACCCCTGTGCTTCCAGCAGGCGACCGATAATAGCCATGCCAAAACTGGGGTGATCGACATAGGCGTCGCCTGTGACGAGGATCACATCGCATTGATCCCAGCCAAGCAGGTCCATTTCCTCGCGCGACATGGGCAAAAACGGTGCTGTCCCGAACTTGTGCGCCCAGTGCTTGCGGTATGAAAAGAGGGGTTTTGCGGCTTCCATGCGCGGAACATGATACTGAAAGGCGTTCGCGTCAAATGCGGCATGGTGGCGGGGAGAAAGGCTGGGGTTTTACGCCTTCTTTCCCAACCCCGCACCACCCAGCACATCACCGATCTCGCTGAGGATCGCCGGATCGTCAATCGTGGCGGGCGTGGTCCATTCTTCGCCATCGGCGATCTTGCGCATGGTGCCGCGCAGGATCTTGCCCGAGCGGGTCTTCGGCAGGCGCTCGACGACAAGCGCCGTCTTGAAGGCGGCGACGGGGCCGATCTTTTCGCGCACCAGGGCAACGGCTTCTTTTTCGATGTCCGCAGCCGGGCGATTGACGCCCTTGTTGATGACGAGGAAGCCGACCGGCACCTGACCTTTCATGGCGTCGGCAACGCCAATGACAGCACATTCGGCGACGTCAGGGTGACCGGCCAGCACTTCCTCCATGCCGCCGGTCGACAAACGATGACCCGCGACATTGATAATGTCGTCAGTGCGGCTCATCACATAGAGATAACCGTCCTCATCGATGAAGCCCGCATCCGCCGTCTTGTAGAAGCCGGGATAGTCGGCGAGATAGGACGCCTTGAAGCCCTCATCGTTCTCCCAGAGCGTCGACAGACAACCGGGCGGCAGGGGCAATTTGACGACGATGGCGCCGGTTATGCCCGCAGGCACGGGCTTGGCAGCCTCATCGACCACCTGAATGTCGAAGCCGGGGACGGCCACGCCGGGCGAACCATATTTGACCGGCAGCGGCTCGAGCCCCATAGGGTTCGCGGCCATCGGCCAGCCGCTTTCGGTCTGCCACCAATGGTCGATCACCGGCACGCCGAGCGCTTTTTCCGCCCACTGAATAGTGTCGGGATCGCCCCGTTCGCCTGCGAGAAAGAGCATCTCGTATTGTGAAAGATCGTAGTCCTTCACGAGTTCGGCCTTGGTGTCTTCTTTCTTGATGGCGCGGAAGGCGGTGGGCGCGGTGAAGAGCGCCTTGACGCCGTGGTCCGCAATGACGCGCCAGAAGATGCCGGCATCCGGCGTGCCAACGGGCTTGCCTTCAAACAGGATGGTCGTGCAGCAATGCAACAGAGGGCCATAGACGATATAGGAATGACCGACGACCCAGCCGACGTCCGACGCCGCCCAGAAGACCTCGCCGGGGTTCATGCCGTAGATATTCTTCATCGACCATTTGAGCACCACCATATGGCCGCCATTGTCGCGCACGACGCCCTTGGGCTTGCCGGTCGTGCCCGAGGTATAGAGGACATACAGCGGATCAGTCGCCGCGACCGGCACGCAGGCAGGCTTTGCGCCAGCAGCGCGCGCCTTTTCCATCTCGTCGGCCCAGTCAAAATCGCGTCCGGCGACGAGCGAGGCCTCAAGCGCCGAACGCTGCATGATGATGCAGGTCTCGGGCCTGGACTTTGAGAGATTGATCGCCTCGTCGAGCAGGGGCTTGTAGGCAACCACACGACCGGGCTCCAAGCCGCAGGAAGCCGAAACGATGAGCTTGGGCCGTGCATCATCGATGCGGGTTGCCAATTCCTTGGCCGCAAATCCCCCGAAGACCACCGAATGGATCGCGCCGAGCCGTGCGCAGGCGAGCATGGCGACGACCGCCTGCGGCACCATCGGCATATAGATGATAACGCGGTCGCCCTTCGCGATGCCGTGCCGCTGGAGAACACCGGCGAATGTCGTCACCTTGTCGAGCAATTCGGCATAGGTGAAATGCTTCACCTTGCCCGTCATGGCGCTATCATAAATCAGCGCCTGCCGCTCGCCATTACCTTCGATGACATGACGGTCCAGCGCATTCCAGCAGGTGTTGCAGACGGCATCGGGAAACCAGCCTTCGGGGCCATGAACCTTGCTCGGCGCACTGATCCAGTCGATATCGCGCGCCGCCTCAGCCCAGAAGTCCAGCGGATCACGTTTCCAGCTTGCGTAAGCGTCAGCATACCGGCCCATTTGTCTCTCCCGATCAATCATTTCTTGTGACAGGACTCTTTCAAGCCCGATGCGCCATTGCAAGCCCCCGTCGGGTTTGATTAGCTTCGGGATCAAACCTGACTGAAGAAACGAGGCAATGACGATGGCGAACCCCTACGAGACCGAACTGGACCAGAATCCGGCCAACCATCAATCGCTATCGCCTCTTTCCTTCCTGAAGCGCTCTGCCGAGGTCTACCCGGACTCGATTGCCGTGATGCATGGCGAGCTAAAGCGCAATTATGCCGAATTCTACGCCCGTTGCTGTCAGCTTGCCTCGGCCATGTCGAAACGCGGTATCGGGGTTGGCGACACGGTGGCGGTCATCGCCCCCAATATTCCCGAGATGCTGGAACTGCATTATGCGGTGCCCATGATCGGCGCGGTGCTGAACACGATGAATATCCGCCTCGACGGACCCATCATCGGCTTCATGCTGGATCACGGCGAAGCCAGGATGCTCTTCGTGGATCGCGAGTTCTCCGCCCTGGGCAAGGAAGCTGCGGAAGCGGCCAGGTCAAAACCTATTCTCATCGACATCGACGACCCGGAATATGACGGGCCGGGGTCGAGCATCGGCGAAACGGATTATGAAAGCCTGCTCGAAGAAGGTGACGAGGATTTCCAGTGGTCGCTGCCAGGCGACGAATGGAACGCCATCAGCCTCAACTACACCTCCGGCACGACGGGCAACCCCAAAGGCGTCGTCTTCCACCACCGGGGCGCCTACCTCCTCGCCATGGGCAATATCGTCACCGCAGGCATGACGCATAATTCGGTCTATCTGTGGACCGTGCCGATGTTCCATTGCAACGGCTGGTGCTTCACCTGGTCGATGAGCGTGGTCGCGGGCACGCATGTCTGCCTGCGCCGCGTCACGGCCAAGAACATCTTCGACGCCATCGCCAGATATGGCGTGACGCATATGGGCGGCGCGCCGACCGTAATGGGCTTCCTCATCAACGCAACGGCAGAAGAAAAGAAGCCGCTGCCGAACACGGTGCATTTCTTTGCCGCCGCCGCGCCCCCGCCGGCCGCCACAATCCGCAAGCTCGAAAGCGAAGGCTTCAACGTCATCCACGTCTATGGCCTGACCGAAACCTACGGGCCCGCCGTCGTCAACGCCTGGCACGATGAATGGGACGAGCTGGAAGCGGGCGCCCGCGCGCAGGTCAAGGCGCGTCAGGGCGTCAACTATCCGGTGCTTGAAGGCATCTCGGTACGCGACCCGGAAACCATGCAGGAAGTCCCGCGCGACGGCGAGACCATGGGCGAGGTCATGTTCCAGGGTAATGTCGTAATGAAGGGCTATCTCAAAAATCCGACAGCCAGCGCCGAAGCCTTTGAAGGGGGCTGGTTCCACTCGGGCGATCTCGGCGTCTGGCATCCCGACAATTACATTCAGCTCAAGGATCGCTCCAAGGACATCATCATCTCAGGCGGCGAAAATATCTCGTCGCTCGAAGTGGAAGACATTCTCTACAAGCATCCCGACATCATCGAGGCCGCCGTCGTGGCGCGGCCCGACGAAAAATGGGGCGAAACGCCCTGCGCCTTCATCACGCTGAAGACGGGCGCTACCCTGAGCGAAGCTGACATCGTCGCCTATTGCCGCGAACATCTGGCGCATTTCAAATGCCCCAGGACAGTCGTCTTCATCGACCTGCCAAAGACATCGACCGGCAAGGTACAGAAATTCAAATTGAGAGATATGGCGAACGAACTCTGAGCCCGCTCCTGCATCCCATGAAACCATCAGTTTATCCGCTTATCTTTAACGAGGGATAAGCGGCAACCGTCAGACGCCGACAGGGTAAATCAACCCTTAAACAACAAAACGCCGGGCATCCGGCCCGGCGTGGTGAAAATTGAGGGTTTCAGTGGGGGGTAGCGAAAGGCGGGGCCTAGTGAGACACCAGCTTTTCGATTTCTTCCTTCAGCCTGAGTTTCATCTTTTTCAACTCGGCTATGTGAAGGTCACTGCTTGCCGGATGGTGAAGTTCTGCCTCGATTTCGTTTTCGAGGGCCTTATGCCGATTATTGAGTTCGGCAATATGGGACTCCAGAGCCATAATGTACCTACCTTTGCTTGGGGGTTGGTGACATTAAAAGCATGACTCTTTTTTGACAGCCTGTCGAACCCATTTCGAAAAAATCGTCTCTCCCTCGCAAATTTTCTACAAAGGGATTACATCTTTTTCATGTCGCAAAACAAACGTCTCATTGTTGGAATATCGGGGGCTTCGGGCGTCATCTATGGTGTGCGCCTTCTGGAAATCCTCAAGTCCTTGAAAATAGAATCGCATCTCGTAATGACGAAGGCGGCCGAACTGACGCTGGGTCACGAAACGGGAATGCACATCCGCGATGTCGAGGCGCTGGCGCATACGCGCTATCAGCCCACGGATATTGGCGCGGCGATCGCAAGCGGCTCCTTCAAGACGCTCGGCATGATTGTTGCTCCCTGCTCGGTGCGCTCCATGTCGGAAATTGCAACAGGCGTGACCTCGGGCCTGCTGACGCGCGCCGCCGACGTCGTGCTGAAGGAACGCCGCAAACTTGTGCTGATGGTGCGCGAAACGCCGCTGCATACCGGCCACCTGCGCACCATGACGCATCTGTCCGAAATTGGTGCGATCATCGCGCCCTCCATGCCAGCCTTTTACGCAGAGCCACAATCGATCGACGACATCGTCACGCAATCGGTCGCGCGGCTGCTTGACCTGTTCGACATCGATGCTGGCCAAACGCGACGTTGGGGCGAAGACCTCAAAGGCGGCAAGCGACGCCCGATCAAACCGGGGGCAGTCAAATCGGGCACGCCCAAGGCAATCAAGCCTGCAAAGCCAGGCAAACCCACCAAGCACTGATCAGCCAAAAGCCGCATGAATGAGCATCGCGACAGCGGCCCGCGGCCCTTCGCCATCGATACCTTCCTCATCGAACCAGGCCGCGAAATTATCCGCCGCAATTTCGGTCGGGCTTTCCGCCTCATCGCGGCCCCCAATGGTGATGAAGAGATCGACAAGGGTGGCCTGCATGGCCTTTTCCGCCGCCAAT
Organism: Parvibaculum sp.; assembly: GCA_049303435.1. GTDB lineage: Bacteria > Pseudomonadota > Alphaproteobacteria > Parvibaculales > Parvibaculaceae > Parvibaculum. The sequence goes on from JBAQNC010000224.1 coordinate 7,928, forward strand.
TCCACCCGCTTCACCTCTTCACGCAAACCGGCGACTGTTTCATTTCCGGCCACATGTGTTTTCATCACCATGTTTGCCTTCAAGGAACGGCGCGCCTCGCGCAACGGCGCGACAACCTCATGACCCCAGACAAGACCGATTGCGCGCATGGCCTGAATGGCAGGCGCATCGAAGCGGATGTGATGGCGGGCGGCAAAGAGACAGAAAAGCGCGAGGTTGACCTCCAGCCCATCACGGTCCTGAAGCGAAAGACAGGCCGCTTCGACTTTCGGCGCCGCGTAAAGTGCGGTTGAAAATTGCCAGAAGTCGTCGGCCCATTGCGCGCGCGTCTCGTTCGTCAATGATCCTGTCCCGATTGCATAATGAAACCAGTTTGCGATTCCACGAACCAGACTGGCGACAAATTCCGTCACAGGCAAATTTATCATCATCGACACAGAAGCAGACTTGCCCTAGCCGTCCGCCTTCGTCACCATAGCGTCCGAAACAGGCAAGCCTTCCCGTGGGGAATGAGCGCGCCTGCGGATAAATCGGGCGGACATGACCGAACAGGAAGAGCAGGAGCTGCAGCAAGCTTTGTCGCAGCTCAAGGAAGAACACCGCGACCTCGACGACGCCATTACGGCGCTCGAAGGCATGCCCCTGCCTGACCATTTGCAGATCAAACGCCTGAAGAAGCGCAAGCTCTATCTACGCGACCGCATTCGCGAAATCGACGACCAGATTCTACCCGACATTATTGCCTGAGGAAAAGCGCGCGCTATTGCGCCGTCCGCTTGGAGTGATACATCGCCTGATCCGCGTCGGCGAGCGCCTGTTGCGGGTCCTTCGATCCATCAAGCGCAATGGAGCCGACCGAAATCGACATCGGAATTTCAGTGTCGTTCATCATCAGTGGATGCAGCGTCAGCAAAAGGGCAAGCGCCTCGGCCTTGGCTTGCGAGCTCGCCTCGTCACTGCGCACGAGGATGACACCGAACTCGTCACCACCGAGCCGTCCGACCACATCGGTCTCACGCACATTGGCCTTGAGCGTATCCACCAGATGGCGAAGCGCGGCGTCGCCCGCCGCGTGGCCGAAGGTATCGTTGATCTGCTTGAAATTGTCGATGTCGAGATAGGCAAGGCCGGCGGGCTCGTCATAGCGCCGCCCGAAGGCGATGACGCGCGAAAGCTCAGCCATGAAGGCTCGCCGATTGAGAACCGGCAGCATCGCATCATGATCGGCAAGCTTCTCGGCCTCGCGGATACGCTGGCGCATCTTTTCCGCCTCGACGCGCAACCGATCGACTTCGCTCATGAGCGACATCAGAGCGTCACGCACGCTCGGCGTGATCTCGCCCTCGGGGATACCCATGAAACTGACATCATCAAAGATGACACGGCCATTGGCCTGAGGGACGCCGGGGCTCGAAAAGGCCGGAGAATCATTGGCGGGCCTGACGACGGTGGATAGCCCTCCCGTCGCACGCTCGCGTGGCAACGTTGCACTGGCCTCCTGTGGACTGCTTTCGCCGATCTTCATGGCCTGTCCATTCAGCTACGCCCGCCTGTAACTACTCAATCAGGAATTCCCTAGTTCAAATCAGGGCCCTAAAAACGAATCAAAGATGCCATTAATCGAGGAAAAAGGCCAGAAGCAGCGGCCCCAGACTGGAGACACACATCACACCCGCTCTGGACACCCGCTCTGGCAAGACGCTCGCGCAAAACGAAATAATTGTAAATCTCGTCCGTTTCAGGATAAAAATTACGAAACGGACAATTTGTCAGATTCAAGTCCGACCAGCCTGCCCCAGATTCTGGGCGGCTTTTGGGAGAGAGAAAAGAATGACGACGGAACATTTCGACGTATTGGTGGTCGGCGCAGGCATCTCCGGTATCGGCGCGGGCTACCATCTGGGCGCCAACTGCCCGGACAAGACCTACGCCATTCTCGAAGGCCGCCCGCAAATGGGGGGCACCTGGGACCTCTTCCGCTATCCTGGCATCCGCTCCGACAGTGACATGTATACGCTCGGCTATTCCTTCAAACCCTGGACCGAGGCCAAGGCGATTGCCGATGGTCCCGCCATTCTCAACTACCTGCATGAGACGGCGAAGGAATTCGATATCGAACGTCACATTCGCTATCGCCATCAAGTGAAGAGCGCCGCCTGGTCCACCGAGGACGCCGCATGGACGGTCGATGTAGAAGTGGGCGAAGACAAGAAGATCGTTCAGATGACCTGCAACTTCCTCTTCATGTGCTCGGGCTACTACAGCTACAAGGGCGGTTATAGCCCGGACTTTCCGGGCGAGGACAAGTTTCAGGGTCGCATCGTCCACCCCCAGAAATGGGCCGACGACATCGATTACAAGAACAAGCGCGTGATCGTGATCGGCTCAGGTGCGACCGCCGTGACGCTGGTGCCAGAAATGGCGAAAGACGCCGCCCATGTCACCATGCTGCAGCGCTCGCCCACCTATGTCGTCTCGCGCCCGGCCGAAGACGCGCTCGCCAACAGATTGCGGCGCTGGCTCCCGCCCATGCTCGCCTATGGTCTGATCCGCTGGAAAAACGTGTTGTTCGGCATGTATTTCTTCCGCATGGCGCGCAAGAAGCCTACGCAGGTGAAAGAATACATCCTGAAGATGGTGCGCGAGCAGCTTGGCGACGATCTCGTCAAGAAGCACTTCACACCCACCTACAATCCCTGGGACCAGCGCCTTTGCCTCGTGCCTAACGGCGATCTCTTCGACGCCATCAAATCGGATCGCGCCGACGTCGTCACCGACCACATCGAGACCTTCACCGAGAAGGGCATCAAGCTCAAATCCGGGAAGGAACTTGAAGCCGATCTCATCGTGACAGCGACAGGCCTCAATCTCGAAGTGCTGAGCGGTCTCGACATCAAGGTCGATGACAAGCCGGTCGATATTTCGAAGACCTTCAACTACAAGGGCATGATGTATAGCGACGTGCCGAACCTTGCGTCGTCCTTCGGCTATACCAACGCCTCATGGACGCTGAAATGCGACCTGACCTGCGGCTATGTCTGCCGCCTGCTCAACTACATGGACGAGACGGGCTACCGCCAGTGCACGCCGCGCAATACCGACCCGACGCTTGAGGCCGAACCCGCGCTCGACTTCACCTCGGGCTATGTGCAGCGCTCCATCGACAAGTTCCCTAAACAGGGCTCGCGCGCGCCCTGGAAGCTCTACCAGAACTATGCGCTCGATATCGTCAGCCTGAAATTCGGCAAGATCGAAGACGGAGCGATGGAATTCTCCAACAAGGCGCCCGCAAAGAAGGCGGCGGCCTAAAGGACCCTCCCCTTCCCGGCCTTTTCCTCTCAGGGGAAGGTCGGGCCAAGGGTTCTTGCCAATCGGGCCTCCATGCCTATACTGCGCCGCTTTCCGCCGCATAGGGCAACTTCTCGGGATTTGGAAAGCCAATGGCAGAGCAAGCATCAGTCGGCATCATCATGGGCAGCCAGTCCGACTGGACGACCATGAAATGCGCCTCCGACGTGCTGAGCGAACTGGGCGTCGCCCATGAAACGCGGATCGTCTCGGCCCATCGCACCCCTGACCGTCTGGTCGAATATGCCAGGACGGCCCGCGACCGCGGCCTCAAGGTCATTATCGCCGGTGCGGGCGGCGCGGCCCATCTGCCGGGCATGTGCGCTTCCATGACCCCGCTGCCGGTCTTTGGCGTACCTGTGCAATCCAAGGCGCTGAGCGGACAGGACAGCCTGCTCTCCATCGTCCAGATGCCAGGCGGCATCCCTGTCGGCACGCTCGCCATCGGCGAAGCAGGCGCCAAGAACGCGGGCCTTCTCGCCGCCGCCGTGTTGGCGCTCAACGACCCGGCGCTGGCAGAGCGGCTCGATGCCTACCGAGCTGCCCAGACGGCAGCCGTGGATGAGGCTCCCGTTGACGAATAAGTCCGACATGATAGGGCCCGGCGGACGCATCGGCATTCTGGGCGGCGGACAGCTTGGTCGGATGCTTGCCATCGCAGCAGCTGAACTGGGCCTTTCCTGCCACATCTATTGCCCCGAAAAAGACGCGCCTGCCAACGACGTCGCCACTGTGAGCACCTGCGCCGCCTATGAAGACGCCGAAGCGCTGGGGCGCTTTGCCGACAGCGTCGATGTGGTCACATACGAATTTGAAAACGTGCCCGCCGAGACAGCACGCATCCTCGCCGAACATGCGCCCGTGCGCCCCGGCGTTGCGGCATTGGCGACAGCGCAGGACCGCATCGTCGAGAAAAATTTCCTCGCCTCGCATGACATCCCGACCGCGCCCTTTGCCGATATTCCCGACGAGACGACGCTGATCGCCGCCATCGCACGCATCGGCACGCCCTCGATCCTGAAGACCCGCCGCTTCGGCTATGACGGCAAGGGACAGGCGCGTATCGACACGCCCGCCGACGCCGTGACCGCCTATGACGCCATCGGGCGCGCACCGGCGATCCTTGAAGGCTTCGTGCATTTCGAGCGCGAAATATCGGTCATCGTCGCCCGCGGAATGGACGGGGCGACGGCGGCCTATGATCCGGTGGAAAACATTCACAAGCACCATATTCTCCATCAGAGCCTTGCGCCTGCGCGCATCAGCGAGGCGCTGGCCGACAAGGCGCGCGCCATCGCGACACATATCGTGACGGACCTCGACTATATCGGCGTCATGGGCGTCGAGATGTTTGTTCTGGGAACAGATGAAAGCGGCCCGCGACTGCTCGTCAATGAAATCGCGCCGCGCGTCCACAACTCGGGTCACTGGACGCAGGACGCCTGCGCCATCAGCCAGTTCGAACAACACATCCGCGCCATTTGCGGCTGGCCGCTGGGATCGGCTGTGCGTCACAGCGATGCCGTGATGACCAATCTGATCGGCGAGGATGTCCATGACTGGGCGAAGCTGGCGGGACAAAACGACACCGCGCTTCACCTTTATGGAAAGGTAGAGGCGAGAAAAGGGCGCAAAATGGGCCATTTCACACGTCTTTACCCGCTGGGACGCGCGCCAAAAACGCTCCGTTAACATTCCGGGCGCACATTGAAGAACCAATGATGCGTAAGACGGACTATGCCAGCATTGAAAGTATGGAAAGAAAACAGCGAGGACAGCTCCATCGACTGGCGAGATCTGCCTGGCTTTGTCGAAGTCCATGACTATTGGCAATCGCTACGGCAAAGCAATGACCTGCCGCGCGCCGAAGATGTGGATCTTCTGCAACTATTACCCTGGCTGCCAGAAATATCGTTGTTCGACAGAGTGAAAAACGACGAAATCATCTGCCGCTTTGTCGGCACGGCCATTGTCGACCGACTGAGTCACGACATTTCGGGCAAGAACATCTATCCCCAGCAATCGGCGGCCATGCGCGACCGCACGCGCGATGCCTTTGAATGCATGATAAAGCAGCCCTGTGGAATGGTTGCCCACTACACGACCCATTACAATACCGGACTGCACGGCGCAGCGCGCACCCTCTATCTGCCACTCATCGCACCGGTCAACGGCTTCCCACGTCTGCTCAGCATCGCCAACCGTGAGGGGAAGTCCGACTACGCACCACCGATCGAACAATCGGTCATCGCCACCGATGTCGTTTCAATCACCTGGATTGACGTGGGTTTTGGCATGCCCCAGGACAGGCGCTGAACGAACCGGCGCTCAGGACCGCAGATAACGCAAGCGCCCGAGAAGGGCGAGCGGATCGGGTAGATATTCGCCGAGCTTCTGCACACCGGCCTTGGCTTTTTCGATCTTCATCACATCGGCAATACGACGATCGAGGAAGGCCCATGTATCGGCAAAACCTTCGCTCTCGTCGCCAAACCATGTGATCGTCACCGTGGAATAGACGCCCGCAAGAATGGCGCGCTTGGTATAGAAATTGAAATCCGTCGACGTATCGCCCACCGCGCGCCAGATGGCGTCCACCGTGCGATAGAGCGCGTGCGGGCCTGTCGTGCCCGAAATGGGCAATGACAGCAGCGTCACGGCGCGACGCATGGCTTCGCGATGCGTCAGGTCCACTTCGATGCGCGTGCGCACGGCGAGCGTGATCCGCTCGCGAATTTTGAGCGCCCCGAGATCCTGTGTCGCCAATGCCTCTTCCATACGGCGGTCGCCGTCGGCCAGAAAGCAATCCACGAGAGCGGTAATACCGCCGGGAAAGGCGAGCCGCATTTCGCCGTGGCTGACGCCAGCGGCATCCGCGGCCTCGCGCATGAGTTTGGTGGTCCAGCCGTCAAAAGCGACATGAGGCAGTGCGGCTTCGAGAACCGCGGCGCGATGGCGCGCAACATGATCGTCGCGGGCGCTCTTCGACGATCCCGGCATGGGTTTGGTGTCAGACATCGGCAGCCTCCTCTTCAGCTTGCGCCTCCGCCTCGATGCGATGGCGCACTTCGCTCTCGAAAATCAATTCCGAAAGGTCCTCCATGCGCTGGGGATAGAGCACCCCGTCCAGATGGTCGCATTCATGCTGCACCACACGCGCATGAAAGCCCTTGGCGCGGCGTTCGATGGGCTTGCCGTCAAGCCCGACGCCACGATAGATGATCTCGCTATGGCGGGGTACAAGACCGCGCAGACCCGGAACCGAGAGACAACCCTCCCAGCCCTCTTCCATGTCGCTCGACAGGATCTCGATCTGCGGATTGATGAGAACGGTGAGAGCGGCCGTATGGTCATAGCTCTCTTCTTCATCCATGCCCTCGGGCGCGCGCTCCGCCGGGGCCTGAAAAATGACCACCCTGAGCGGCTCATAGACCTGCGGCGCGGCAAGCCCCGCCCCGTTGGCGTCGATCATGGTTTCCACCATGTCGGCGACCAAAGCGCGGATTTCCGGCGCCGTCGGGTCGGCGACAGGCTGGGCGATCCGGGAAAGGACGGGATGCCCCATGCGGGCTATTTTGCGTATGGCCATGCGCAGAATATGGCGATGACCGGGACAATCGGCAACAAGAGAGAGCGCCAAGACCCCTATCCCGCGACAAAGAAGCCACCTTTTTCTGCCGTTTCCATCGGGCTGGAGTGGACAAGAGCCGATTCCTTTGCTAGAAAGCGGCTCTCTTGCAATGGGGCCCGGCCTTGTTGCGACTAACATATTGATCCCGAAAGGGAAATCCAGACAGGATTTGGCACGTGCAGGTACTCGTTCGCGATAACAATGTTGATCAGGCCATGAAGGCTCTGAAGAAGAAGCTTCAGCGCGAAGGCGTGTTCCGCGAAATGAAGCTCCGCAACTTCTATGAGAAACCCTCCGAGAAGAGGGCCCGCGAGAAGGCCGAAGCCATCCGTCGCGCCCGCAAGCTGGCCCGCAAGCGCGTTCAGCGCGAAAGCGGCATCGTCGCCAAGCCGCGCACTGCCAACTGATTTTCAGCCCCGGCTGAACGAAAGACGCCCCTGCTCACGCGGGGGCGTTTTTGTTTGTGGCCCGGTCCGGCAAACACCAAGAACCCCGCGCAGCCCGGCTGCCGGAGGGATTACGCCGAAGAACAAATCCACGCCCGAAGAAGGCGGCACGGAGCGGCGGCGACGCCGCCTTTTTAATTTATAATGGCGGTTTGACGTCCCTTCCGACGCTCCGCGCGCAGCGATTTCAGGCCCTTCCAACCCACTCCAGGTCGTACCGCTTTTGTCGGCGATACGCCTCCCGGGTCATAGTGCCCGACCACATTTCAGGCCTCCCGGGGCGCGCGGCTGGTAATCCACACGACGCAGGACGCTGCTCCCTCTCCACGTATTCGGCCAGTCCGGACACGCCCTTCGCGAAGCGAGACCACATCAATATGGGCATGAAAGATCGGGCGGGGATTAGTTTTTGAGCCTCAGAAGCGCTTGGCCATGATGTATTCGTACTCGCCATAGCCAAGTTCGCGGTAGAGCGCCTGTGCGCGGTCGTTGGCCGCCAGCACATAGAGCCTCATCTCGGCAATGCCCCTGGCCGCCAGATCGGCCTCGGCGGCGGCCACAAGCCGCCGCCCGAGCCCCTGCCCGCGCATGGCGGCGCTGACGCTGATATCCCAGAGCATGCCGTGGCGGCGCATGGCGGGCTTCACGAAGGTGCCGGGATCTTCCTCTATCGTGTAGATGAGAAAGCCTTCCACCTGCCCTTCAAGCTCGGCAACCAGCGTGGCGCCGCCAAGCCGCTTCATCTCGCCAAGAATATGATCGAGATGGCTTTCCGCAGAATCAGCGCCAGCCGCCCGGTTGCTTTCCATCAGCACCTCGGCGTCATGCAACTCGCCCATGAGCGAGATCATGGCAGGCCGGTCAGCGGGTTCCGCCGGGCGGATCGACACATCAGCCATGTCAGAATTTTTCCTCGCCGCGCTTACGCAGAGGATCGGGAAAGTCGCGATAGAGAGCAAATTGCACGTCTTTCACCAGCGAATTGACGCCGTGATGTTCAGCTTCCGTTTCACCCGCGCGTGTCGCAACAAGCGAGAAAGCCTCGTCGAGCTGGGCCAGCCCCTCGACCTCGATCATGAAATGAAACTCACCGAGGTGCGATGGCCCAAGCCCGAGCTTGCGGCGCGTGAGACGATACGAGGCAATCTTGCCCGCGTTCTTGAGGTGCGCCATGTAGCGCCCGAAGGCTTCGGCGAATTCGATGTCGCCGATGCCAGGCTTCAGGTTGCACCAGCCGTGATAGATGTCCAAAGGCGTCCTCCTCCGCTAATTCGGGAAAAGTATAGAACAACGTGAAAATTTTCACCCTGCGTCATGCGCGGACTTGATCCGCGTATCCACATCTTTGCCGCACAACAAAGAAGAAGACGTGGATGGCCGGGTCAAGCCCGGCCATGACGGCTTATTAAATGCAACAAACAAAAAGGGCGACGCTTCTTTCGAAGGCCGCCCTCTTGAATCCGGTATCGGACGCTCAGAGCGCCTTGATAATCTGTTCGACCATCTTCTTGGCGTCGCCAAAAAGCATCATCGTATTGTCCCTGAAGAACAGCTCGTTCTCGACGCCGGCATAACCCGAACCCATGCCGCGCTTGATGAAAAGCACGGTGCGGGCCTTCTCCACGTCGAGGATCGGCATGCCGTAGATCGGGCTTGTCGTATCGGTCTTGGCGGACGGGTTCGTCACGTCGTTCGCGCCGATGACGAAAGCGACGTCGGCCTGAGCGAACTGGTTATTGATGTCCTCAAGCTCGAAGACCTCGTCGTAAGGCACATTGGCTTCGGCGAGCAACACATTCATGTGGCCGGGCATGCGGCCAGCGACCGGATGGATGGCATAGGAAATCTTGACGCCTTCCTTCTTCAGATGGTCGGTCATTTCCTTCAGCGCATGCTGGGCCTGCGCCACCGCCATGCCGTAACCCGGCACGATGATGACGGAACCGGCGTTCTTCATGATGAAGGCGGCGTCATCCGCCGAACCCTGCTTCACAGGACGCGTCTCGACCTTGCCCGAACCCGCAGCCGCCGCATCGGCGCCGAAACCGCCGAGGATGACGCTGATGAAGGAACGGTTCATGCCCTTGCACATGATGTAGGAGAGGATCGCGCCCGACGAGCCAACCAGCGCGCCGGTGATGATCAGCGCGAGATTACCCAGTGTGAAGCCGATGCCGGCAGCAGCCCAGCCCGAATAGGAATTCAGCATGGAGACAACGACCGGCATGTCCGCGCCACCGATCGGAATGATGATCAGGAAGCCGAAGATGAAGGCAATGAGCGTAATCGCAAGGAACAACTCGACCGACTGGTGCGAGGGGTCCATGCAGATATAGACGACGCCCAGCACGATGGCCGCGAACATCGCCGCATTGATGACGTGACGCCCCGGCAGCATGATCGGCGCGCCGGACATGTTGCCGTTCAACTTCGCAAAGGCGATGATCGAACCGGAAAAGGTGATGGCGCCGATGGCCACGCCCAGCGACATCTCGACAAGATTGCCGGGATGAATATTGCCGAACTCGCCGATACCATAGGCCGCGGGCGAGAAATAGGCTGCCCAGGCGACAAGCACGGCGGCAAGACCGACCAGCGAATGGAAGAAAGCCACAAGCTGGGGCATCGACGTCATGGCGATGCGACGCGCGACAACGGCGCCGATGCCGCCGCCGATGACCACACCGACGACAACCAGCGCCCAGGTGGTCTGGTTTTGCGCCTGAAGCACGGCAAGCGTCGTCAGGATGGCAATGGTCATGCCGATCATGCCGAGGCGATTTCCACCGCGTGAACTTTCGGGAGACGAGAGGCCGCGCAGCGCCATGATGAACAGGACGCCCGAGACGAGATATAGCAAGGCCGCAAGATTGGCTGACATGTCTGGTTGTCCCCTCAGCGTTCTTTTTTCTTGTACATGGCAAGCATGCGTTGGGTGACAAGGAAGCCGCCGAAGATATTGACGGAAGCCAGGATCACCGCAAGGAAGCCGAGGCCCTTGGACATCCAGCCCGCATCGCCCGCCGCGACCAGATCGACACCGACGGCGATCAGCGCACCGACGATAATGACGGAGGAAATGGCGTTGGTGACCGACATGAGCGGCGTATGCAGCGCAGGCGTCACCGACCAGACGACGTAATAGCCGACGAAAATGGCGAGCACGAAAATAGCCAGTCGGAAGACGGTGGGATCAATAGCTGCTTCCATCTCAGTTTCCTCCTTCGCGGAATGCCGGATGCACAACCTGCCCGTCCTTGGTGAGGCAGGTTCCGGTGATGATCTCATCTTCCCAGTCGATCTTGAGCGCCCTGGTCTCGGCGTCGATGAGCGGCGTGATGAAATTCAGAAGATTTTTGGAGTAAAGCGCCGAGGCGTCGACCGAAAGCTGGGCCGCCACATTGAGATCGCCAATGATGGTGACGCCATGCTTGACGACCGTCTTGCCGGGCTCGGTGAGCGGGCAGTTGCCGCCGCGTTCCGCCGCTAGATCGACGATGATCGAGCCGGGCTTCATCGACTTGACCATTTCCTCGCTGATGAGTTCCGGCGCGGAACGTCCGGGGATCAGCGCTGTCGTGATGACGATGTCCTGCTTCTTGATGTGTTCGGCGACGAGGGCGGCCTGGGCGCGCTTGTACTCGTCGCTCATTTCCTTGGCGTAGCCGCCAGCGGCGTCGCCTGATTCTTCCGATTCGACCATGATGAAGGTGCCGCCGAGGCTTTCCACCTGTTCCTTGGTGGTGTCGCGCACGTCTGTCGCCGAGACGATGCAGCCAAGACGCTTGGCGGTCGCAATGGCCTGGAGACCGGCAACGCCAACGCCCATGATAAAGGCGCGGGCCGGCGCGATCGTGCCCGCCGCCGTCATCATCATCGGGGTCGCGCGAGTGAACGCGGCGGCCGCATTGATGACGGCCTTGTAGCCCGCAAGGTTCGACTGCGAGGACAGCACGTCCATCGACTGGGCGCGCGTGATGCGCGGCATGAATTCCATCGCGAAGGCGTTGACGCCTGCATCGGCATATTTCTTGACGCGCGCCTTGTCGTCATAGGGGTTCAGAATGGCGGCGAGCATCGCGCCCTTCTTGAACATGCCAATCTCTTCATCCGAAGGCGCACGCACCTTGAAGACGATATCGGCATCCTTGAGCGCATCGGCTTCGCCTGACGCAATCGTCGCGCCGGCTGCCTGATAATCCGCATCCGCGATGCTTGCATGCGCGCCGGCGCCTGCTTCGACCGTGACGTCGAGGCCGAGACCGACCAGCTTTTTCACAGTGTCAGGCGAGGCGGCGACGCGCGTTTCGCCATCCTGCCGTTCTTTTGGGATCGCAAGTTTCATGAAAAATGCCTTGATAGAGGGGCCGTGACCGCCGGAGCACGCCGACGCGCCGAAGTTCTGAAGAATATGCTTCGTTTGCACGGCCAGATTCGAACAACAAGCCGAACGGTTCTCTCGAGCCTAATTCTGGAATAATTCCAAATATAAGCCGAAACAGGGTTGGTCAACCCCAGCACGCATACCAGACGCCGATCTGGCCCTGAAAGGACCGGAAAGGACGCCTCAAAACTCAACTCAGAGCAGGAAAATCGCCATCAGCACGAGCAATACGATGATCGCACCTGTGCCGTATTTCGCGCCAGTGATGAACGCGTCATAAGTGCCGATATGTTCTTCGGCTTTCATCTCAGGGCCCCAGCCCGATTTGCTTGTTTCGCTCGACATTTTCTTGCCCCTTAAATCTCTGATGACAGCCCTTCAGGCAGTGGCGGACTATAGCAAAGCGAGGCCAGACGGCAAGCGCACGAACTGCCTTTCCCGTGCATCCGGGAACAATCCCTTTTCAGGAATTTCAAAAAACAGATTCAGGCTGTAGTTAGGTCTGTTGCGCGGCTCAGACCTCGAAGGGCGAACCTTTTGGAAAATCCGTGCGCCGCACGGGCTTGGAATGGTCCCAATCGGCCAGAAGAGCCCGCAGCGCCGACACGAAGGCCAGCGGCTGATCGAGCATGACATGGTGACGGGCCTGCGGGATCTCGATCACCGGCGCGGAGCGGCCCAACAGGCCGAACATATAGTCGCCGATCTCGGCAGGCAGCAGCACCGAAAACTCTCCGCGCATGATGGCGATGCGGCAGCGCGTCGCCGCCAGCCGCTCGCTCATATTGCCGATGTTGAAACGTTGCCAGATCGCCGGATCGAACTTCCACGTCCAGCCGCCCTCTACCGGTTTGAGGGAATGGCGGGCGATGTAATCGACGATATATTTGTTTTCGCTGGGCTGCGGCGGCGCCAGACGAAAACGCGCCATCGCCTCGTCGATGGTCGGATAGATGCGATGATGGCGGAACTCGCGCGCGGGCGGACCGCCGGGACGCTCGGGCGGATTGACGGGACTATCGACAATCACCGTACCGGCAAGACGTTCGCCATAAAGCGCGCCGGTAAGGATGGTGACGAAACCGCCAAAGGAATGACCGACGATAATGGGCGGCTCCTCGTTCCGGAAGAAACCCGCATCCTCGCAGACGGCCATCTGCTCTTCGGCAAAGACTTCAAGCGAATAGGTCTCGCGCCAGCCGCTGTCGCCCATGCCGGAAATATTGATCGCAGCGACGCAATATTCACGCGCCAGGAACGGCGCGATGAAGGACCACCAGCGCGCATGCGCGCCATTGCCATGCACAAGCAGCAGGCCGGGCTTCGTCACATCGCCCCAGCGCAGATATTCGACCCGCACGCCTTCGACCTCGATGGAGCGCACTTCGGGCTCGACGGCGATGGCGCGGGTAAACCATGTCGGTGCATCAGTAATGAGAGGCCCCTGCTCGTCGCCGGGGGCAATGGATGGCAGATGCGGTTCGCTCATGCCTTCATCCCTTCAAGAGCAGGACGGTCGCCCAGCGCCTTGAAGACGGCGCTGCCAGTGAGAAGGGTCCGCTCGCCACACCAGATGCGGCCTTGCACGGTATAGAAATCATCTTCGACGCCGATGATCTCGCCGGTGCCTTCGACCCATTCGCCAAGCTTTGCGCCGGACAGGAAATCGGTGAGCAGACGCACCGTCACCCAATATTTATGCGCCTGAATGGAAATGACATGGCCGAAGGCGACATCGGCGAAAGCCATCAGCATGCCGCCGTGGCAATTGCCCATGCCATTGACGTGATGCTCCTCGACGATGAAGCCGCGCACATAGGAGCCGTCGTCATTGATCTTTTCGTAAAGCGGGCCCATCTGGCGTCCAAAACCGCGATGCCAGTTCATCTGCTGATAGCCCTCGGGCAGGACAAAGGTCGATTCTTCAAGCAGATCGTCGGTCATGGGGAGAACTCGCTGAACAGATAAAACGAAATCAGACAGGGGCAGGCACGTCCGCCTTCTTTAGCGCAGCGGCCTGCCTCTTGCCAAGCTTGGCCACATCGAAACCCTCAATCGCCTCATTGAACAGCTTGTGGAAGTTCAATTCCGCACCGAGATGCAGGAAGACGCCGCCAAGGCCGATGGCGGCGCGGTCCATGAAGACGAATTCGCGCGGCGGCGTCACCGGTCCAAGCTTTTTGAGCGCCTGATGCACCCCGAAGGCTTCCTTGCGGCCATATTCAGACGGGCTCACCCCGTCGGCAATGGAGCGCACGCGATTGTCCAGCATGGGCGCATAGATGAAGCGCGCCCAGACATTGAGCACATCGACAAGTTCATTTGTGAGATTGGCGAAACCCCAGCGCCGATAAGCTTCCGCCGTGCGGTCGCGATCATCGGCTTCGAGCGCGCGATAAAGCTCCACCACGCCTTCGACAAAGGCGGGCGGAAAGATGCGGATGCAGCCATAGTCGAGAAGGTTGATGCCGAGATCCTTGCGCACCGTGTAGTTGCCGAGATGCGGATCGCCATGAATGACGCCGTACTGGTTGAACGGGTTCCACCAGGCAACGAACATGGCCTCGGCAATGACGTTGCGCTCGGCAAGTTTGTGCTCGCGGAAATTCAGGATCGGCTCGCCTTCAAGCCAGTTCATGGTGAGGAGCCGTTTGGTCGACAGCTCTTCGATGACTTCCGGCACAGCGATACGCGGTTCTTTTTTGAAGATATCGGCATAAAGCCGCATATGCGCCGCCTCGCGTGCGTAATCGAGTTCCTCGACAAGGCGGGCGCGTATTTCGGCATAGATCTCGCGCGTATCGACCGTCTGGTCGAGACGGCGATGAATGGAAAAGACAATGCCGAGCTGGTTGAGGTCCGCTTCGACGGCAGACTGCATGTCGGGATATTGCAGCTTGGCGGCGAGCGAGTATCCTTCAAGCGAAACGGCGCGATGCACCTGTCCCAGCGAGGCGGCGGCAGCGGCTTCACGTTCGAAACCTTTGAACCGCGCTTCCCAGCCTGCTCCAAGCTCGGCGCGCATGCGTCGCTTGACGAAAGGCCAGCCCATCGGCGGCGCCGCAGACTGCAACTCGGAAAGCTCGATAGCGAACTCGGCGGGCACGGCATCCGGAACGGTGGCGAGCATCTGCGCCACTTTCATGATCGGTCCCTTGAGCCCGCCCAACGCCTGTTTCAACTCGCGCGCAGTCTTGTCA
>JBAQNC010000225.1:0-3238 GCA_049303435.1 Parvibaculum sp.
TGGAAGCTCTTGGTCATAGACCTAAAAACACGCGCCGCTATACTGTAGGGCAAAGGCATCAAAAGTGGCCAAAAATAACGGTGTCGGCAGAGCGCAAGACACACATTCAGGGAGACGCAAAATGGATCTAGCCATGAAGGCGGAAGACGTAGCCTTTCGCGATGAGGTGCGGGCCTTCCTCAAGGAGAATCTGACAGACGAGCTGAAGGCCCATGCGCGGTTGACGCCGGGCATTCTGGCGGACCAGGACCTGCGCGTCGAATGGACGAAGATCCTGCACAAGAAGGGCTGGTCGGCCCCGAGCTGGCCGAAGGAACATGGCGGACCGGGCTGGAACGTGATGCAGCGTTTCATCTGGGCGTCGGAATGCGCCGCCGCTGGCGCGCCGCATGGCTCCAACATGGGTCTGGCGATGGTCGGCCCGACGCTGATGGGCCACGGCACGCCGGAGCAGCGCGCAAAATATCTGCCCGCGATCCTGTCGGGTGACGACTGGTGGTGTCAGGGCTATTCGGAACCGGGTTCGGGCTCGGACCTTGCGAGCCTGCAATGCCGCGCGGATTCGGACGGCGACGATTACATCATCAACGGCACGAAGCTCTGGACGACGGGCGCACATCAGTCGAACAAGATGTTCCTGCTTGTGCGCACCAATCCCAATGCCGCCAAGAAGCAGGAAGGCATTTCCTTCCTCCTGATCGACGATTTTCAGGCCAAGGGCATCAAGGTCGATCCGATCATCACGCTGGCGGGCGACCATGAAGTCAATCAGGTGTTCTTCGACGATGTGCGCGTGCCCAAAGCCAATCGCGTGGGGGCGGAAAACAACGGCTGGACGGTCGCCAAATATCTGCTCGAATTCGAACGCGGCGGCGCGGCGCATGGCGCCAACCTGCGCAACTCGCTCAACAAGCTGAAGGTGATGGCGGCGGCAGAGCGCAGCGACGACGGCGAGAAGCTGATCGACGATCCGGCCTTCGCTCGCAAGATCGCGGAAACGGACGTGGAGGTGACGGCGGTGGAATATACCGAGCACCGCATCATGTCGCAGCTGTCGAACGGGCAAAATCCGGGCGCTGCCGCCTCGATGATCAAGCTGCGCGGATCGGACACCAACCAGAAGATCACCGAACTGGGAATGGAGGCGATTGCCTATTACGCCGAACCGCATGTGCTGGAAGCGCGCAACTGGGGTTCCAACGTGCGTTCGGTCGGCCCCGACCATGCGCTGATGGTGATGCCGAAATATCTCAACACGCGCGCCCAGACGATCTTCGGCGGCTCGAACGAGGTTCAACGCGGCATCATGGCCAAGGCCGTGCTGGGGCTCTGAGCCTCACGGCAAAAGGCTGAATTTCTATAGAAGACGGACTCCGGGGCGCAGGCTTCGGGGTCCGTTTTTTCATGGGCGCCACGCCTCACGCAAACGCGATCCTGCGACAAGCCGCCCCGGGTGCGACGATAAGTACAAAATATTCTCGTTGAATATCTTTTGAGAACGGTTCTAACTTTATCGGAGATTAAAGCCGCGTGATCAACCTCCCCCTCTCTCAAGAAGGACATGAAATATGAGCCTCCATATCGGTGATACCGCCCCCGGCTTCACCGTCGATACGACCAAAGGCAAAATCAGCTTTCACGACTGGATCGGCAATGACTGGGTGTTTTTCTTCAGCCATCCGGCCGACTTCACGCCCGTCTGCACGACGGAAATGGGCCGCACGGCGCAGCTTGCCGACGAGTTCGCCAAGCGCCACGTCAAGCCGCTGGGTCTGTCGACGGATACGGTTGAGGAACATCTGGCCTGGATCGAAGACGTGAACGACACACAGAATACGATCCTCAATTTCCCGATCGTGGCCGACCCCGATCTGGCCATCGCCAAGCTCTTCGACATGATCCATCCCAACCAGAGCGGGACGCAGGCCGTGCGTTCGGTCTTCATCATCGATCCGGACAAGAAGATCCGTCTGACCATGACCTACCCGATGAGCGTGGGCCGCAATTTCGATGAGATCCTGCGCGTGATCGATGCGCTGCAGACGGGCGACGCCAACCGCGTGGCGACGCCTGCCGACTGGCGTCCGGGCGGCAAGGTCATCATTCCGCCCTCGATCAAGGACGAAGAAGCCAAGAAGCTGTTCCCGCAGGGCTGGACGGAAATCCGTCCCTATCTGCGCACGACGACGGTCTGATCTCTCGATCAGGAAGGCCAACGAGACCATCACCCCGGCTTTCATGCCGGGGTGATTTCGTTTCAGAGGTCTGGTGAGCGCCAATTTTGACCAGCCTGCACCCTCGACATCGCAGCTAAAAAAGTGACAGATAAAAAGGCGGCAAGCATGGGAGAGCTTGACGCAACGTCGCCTTACAAAAAACCGCGAGAGACAGAATGGACCTCAATTTCACTGGCGCCGACGCCGCGTTTCGCGACGAAGTGCGCGCCTTTCTCGATGAAAATCTGACGCCGTAACTGAAAGAGGCGGACAGCCTCATCACCAGCGTTTTCACGGACAAGGAGTGGAACCTGAAGTGGCGAAAGATTCTCTACAAGAAGGGCTGGGTCGCGCCCAACTGGCCGGTGGAATATGGCGGCACGGGCTGGAGCGACATGCAGAAATATATCTGGGCGTCGGAATGCGCGCGCTATGGCACGCAGGAGCAAAAGGATTTCTATCTGCCGCGCATGCTGGCGGGTGAAGACTATTGGTGTCAGGGATATTCCGAACCCGGATCGGGGTCCGACCTTGCCTCGCTGCAACTGAAGGCGGTGAGTGACGGCGACGACTATGTGCTGAACGGCACAAAGATCTGGACGACGCATGCGCATTTCGCCAATCGCATGTTCTGTCTGGTACGCACCGACGCCAGCGGCAAGCCGCAACAGGGCATTACCTTCCTGTTGCTCGACATGGACACGCCGGGCATCAAGGTCGAGCCGATCATCACGCTGGCGGGCGAGCATGAAGTCAATCAGGTCTTCTTCGACGATGTGCGCGTGCCCAAGGCCAATCGCGTGGGTGAGGAGAACGACGGCTGGACGGTGGCGAAATATCTACTCGAATTCGAACGTGGCGGCGCCTATGCGGCGGCTCTCGCGGTGGGCGTCGAAAAGGTGCGCGCCATGGCGAAGATCGAACATGCCGACAGCGGCGAGCGGCTGATCGACGATGCGGCTTTCCGCGCAAAACTCAATGAGGCCGAGATCGCAGTGAAGGCGATGGAAGTGACCGAGCAT
>JBAQNC010000226.1:0-2904 GCA_049303435.1 Parvibaculum sp.
CATCAGGACGACGCGTTGGCCGAGATAAATCGCTTCCTCGACATCATGCGTCACGAAAATGATGGTCGTCTTCTCGACATCGAAAAGCCTCAACACAAGTTCATGCATGATCTCGCGCGTTTGCGCATCGAGTGCGCCGAAAGGTTCATCCATCAGAAGGATAGAAGGGCGCGCAAGCAAGGCGCGCGCAATGGCGGTGCGCTGCTGCATGCCGCCGGAAAGCTGATTGGGATAGAGATGTTTGTATGGCTCGAGCCCAACCAGTTGCTGCAGAGCTTCAGCGCGCCCCATGCTTGACATCACAGCGCCAGATGATGGCGCGCGATCCGAAAACGCCTTGAGGTTGTGAAAGAAGGAAATGTTTTCGGCAACAGTCAACCAGGGAAACAGGCTGTAATGCTGGAACACCATTGCTCGATCGACGCCCGGTTCCGATACTTCGCGTCCCTCCACGACAATCTTTCCGCTGGTCAGATTGTCGAGCCCGCTGATCGTGCGCAGCAAGGTCGATTTACCACAGCCTGAAGCGCCGACGACGGTCACAAATTCGTTGCGTGCGATATCAAGCGAAACACCGTCGAATGCGACGATCTGCCGACGACCATCCTGAAAACGCTTTCCCGCCTCCAGAATGTGAATAAACGGGTCATTCACTTCTTGTGAAGCCATGGAAAAGCCTTCCGGTGCACGAAGCGCAATACCTGATCGGTAAACAGACCTATGAGACCGATCAGAATGATGCCGACGAAGATCTTGTCTGTTTGGAGGTAGCGTTGTGCTTTGAGGATGTTGAAGCCAAGGCCGCTACTGGAGGCGACAAGCTCGGCGACGACGAGATAGGTCCAGGCCCAACCGAGCGTGATGCGCAGCGTATCGAGAATGGCTGGCTTTGCGGCGGGCAGGATAATCAACGACAGAAGTTCAAACCGCGTCGCGCCCATCGTCTGCGTCGCTTCGATTTGCGACATCGGCACGCGGCGAACATCCTCGGCAATCATCAAGACCATCTGGAAAAATGTACCGATGAAGATTACTGCGATCTTTGCCCCCTCCCCAATACCGACCCAAAGCATGATGAGCGGGATGAAGGCCGTCGCGGGCATGTAGCGAATGAAATCGATCAACGGTTCGGTCAGCGCTTCGATCGGCCTGAACGTACCAATCCAGAGACCGAGCGGCAGCGCAAGAATTGCGGAAAGCGCAAAGGCCGCTGTGACGCGCCATATGCTGATCCACATATCTCCCAGAAGGTCACCCTCCGTATACCAACGAAAAAATTGTTCGATGACCTTGAGCGGCGAAGGCAAAAAGAGCGGATCGACCAGGCCGCTGCTCTGCAGGCTTATCCAGAGCGCAAAGGGCGCCATCAGGCCGATGCAAGCCAGAATCCAATAGGCGGTGCGGTTTATCGGCGTGCGAATGCCAAAAACTGGCCGTCTCTTCTTTGTGACCCGCGCGACGTCCATACCCTGCCCGATCCTGTGTTTCGACAGCCCAAAAAGGGGCTTTTCTCAACATTCTCCCTTGTATGGTTTTTAAGAATACAATCTGAGTCAATCACAAAAAAATTGCTACAAAATAAGCCTATATTGCTGGCAATAAGCGTGAATCACATGCTCGCATATGCAGCAATTAGCATACAATTTGTGCAAAACAGTTTAAACGGGAATTTCAGACAAGCGCCTGTATTCCGCCTTTGTACAGATCTGCCTGAATCACAGTTTGAAAATGATCGATTTTAAAGCCCGATAGCGTCGCCATCCGAGCGAGGATCCGACGCGCCTTCGAAGCGCCCATCGGAGGAAAGCGTGATCGCCCCCGCATGCCCCATCATATCGTTGCACGGGGCAACGAGTTCGACCTCATGGCCCGCCGCCGAGAGAGCCGCGACAATAGAGGGATCAAGATCATTCTCGATCTTGAGCGTGATCGATTCCGCGCCCCATGTACGACCCAGCAACCAGCGTGGCGCGGCTATTGCGTCGCCAAGATCACGGTCGAAATTCACATGGCGCGTAAAGATCGCGGCCTGCGTCTGTGGCTGACCTTCGCCTCCCATCGTGCCATAGACCATCAGCCTTCCGTCAGCGAGCCGGGCCATCGCGGGATTGAGCGTATGGAAGGGTCGCTTGCCGGGCACCAGCGCATTGATCCGCGTTTCGTCGAGCGAAAAACTGATACCGCGATTCTGGAAGAGCACACCTGTCGAGGGCGACACGACACCGGAACCGAACTCCCAATAGATCGACTGGATATAGCTCACCGCGCGGCCGTCCGCGTCGATCACGCCCATCCAGATCGTATCGCCGGGTTGCGCGACATGCGGCCAGGGTGCGGCGCGGCGGCGATCGATATCGCCAGCCATTCGGTCGAGCGCGTCGGCAACGATAAGCTCCTCGGCCGAACACCTCATAAAGGCCGGATCGCAGACATAGGCGTCGCGCATCCGAAAGGCCTGCTTGGTCGCTTCGACAAGCCCGTGAATATGCTCAAAGCTTTCACCTTGCGCGACGCCAAGACGATCGAAAACGCCAAGGATCGCCAATGACGCCACGCCTTGTGTCGGCGGCGGCATATTGAAAACGGTGCCGCTTGAAAGCGGCACCGAAAGCGACGGCACGATCCGGGCATCAAATCTTGCAAGATCGACGTCACTGACTGGCGAAGCTGCGCGCTTCAAATCCTGCGCCAGGGCGGTGCCGATTTCGCCGGTGTAAAAGTCGTCCAATCCCGCCCGGCTAAGCCGTTCAAGCGTGTCGGCCAGAGCGGTCTGGCGCATCCGGAATCCACGCGACGGAGCCTTGCCGTCCACAAGAAAGACATCCGAAAAACCCGGGACGCCTCTTAGCTCCGAAAGCTTTTCACTCGTCAGCCGCTCCTGACTTTCACTGACCGCCACACCGT
>JBAQNC010000227.1:0-4072 GCA_049303435.1 Parvibaculum sp.
GATCAGGAATGCGGATCGCACGCCAAATGCCTTCTGGCTTCAGGGACCGCATCACAAGTTCTATCCCGATTTCATCTGCCTGCTCAAAGACGGCAGATATGCCGCCATCGAATATAAAGGTGGCGACCGCATCACGAACGAAGACAGCAAGGACAAGATGCTTGTCGGCAAGTTCTGGGCCGATGCAAGCAGCGGCAAATGCCTCTTTGTGATGCCCACACGGCGGAATTTTGCTGAAATAGATCAACTATTCGGCAATTAGGAGGCCACCCTATATAGCCATCCTTCGAGACGCAGGCAGCGCCCCCCACCCGGATCGCTTCGCTCTCCGACCTCCCCACAAGGGGGAGGTAAGAAAATTGGCCCACCTCCCCCCTCCTTATTTTTGCGCCTACGCGCAAGGTGCGGGGAGGTCGAAACGCGGCACGCGTTTCGGGTGGGGGGCTGTGCTGCGCGACCTTGTGGACCATGACGAAAGCGCGGCTTGGTGCTAGGGTCCGCCGCCCCGGCCCCCTCTCGCCAGACAAGCCTCGCCCCATGTCGCGTACCACCGCCGATCTATTGTTGCTTCTTGCCGCCCTCATCTGGGGGCTGGCATTCGTGGGGCAGCAGACGGCCATGGCCTATATGGGGCCGCTGACCTTCACGGGCGTTCGCTTTCTGCTGGCCGCTCTCGTCATCGCGCCTTTTGCCCTCAGGGAAAGACGGCGCGGCGCGCCCGCGCTGCCGGTGAACCGCTACCTGCCGCTGATCGGCATCGGCGTCGCCTTTTTCGGCGGCTCGATCCTGCAACAATTGGGCATCATGAAGACCAGCGTCAGCAACGCCGGTTTCCTCACCGCGCTTTATGTCGTGATGGTGCCCGCCATCGCCTGGGTCATCGGCAAGATCATGCATGACCCGAAAGCCGCCGAACAAAAGGCGCATGTGAAAATCCATGCCGCCATCTGGCCCGCCGCGAGCCTGTCGCTGATCGGCGCATTCCTGCTCGGCGGCGGCAGGCTCGACGGGCTCAATCCCGGCGACTGGCTGGTGGTTGGCGGCGCTTTCTTCTGGGCCCTGCAAATGCTGGGGCTCGGCTGGCTGGCCTTCGACCTGCGCCGCCCCTTGGCGATCTCGCTCATTCAATATGGCGTGGTGGCCGTGCTCGGCATCGGCGGAGGCCTGATCCTCGAAGCGCCGACATGGACGGGCATCGCCGCGGGCTGGAGGGAACTCGCCTATACGGGCTTCGTCTCCGGCGGCCTCGCCTTCACATTGCAAACGATCGCGCAGGCCCACACGCCGCCGTCCGACACCGCCATCATCGTCTCGTCGGAAGGTCTCTTCGCGGCGGGCTTCGGCGCGCTGCTGCTCAACGAGAGGCTGTCGCTGACGGGCTGGGCGGGCGCGGCTTGCGTGCTGGCCGCCGTGGTGATCGTGCAACTGGGACCGCTGCTGCGGCGACGCCGCGCCTGAGGCCTGCTGACACGCCCTGTCAGCAAGTGTCAGGATGGGCCTTTTCCCGAGGCCCGCGACACGCCATATTGCAGAAATGGCAAGCAAGGGATTCAAATCATTCGGACGCGCGGGCGACCGGCCTCTTTCGTCGAAAGACGCGAAGAAGCAGGCGGGCTTTGGCGAAGCGCCGGGCATTTTCTCCGCCGAAAGCGCCATCGCCGACCGCGACAACTGGGCGGGCGCGCTGAAGGGCGACCCGGAAAACTGGCCGCTGTTCGAGCCGCACCGCCCCGAACGCCCGGAGAAATCGGAAGGCGGCATCGCCTTCAAGCTGACGTCCGAATATGAGCCCGCCGGCGACCAGCCGACCGCCATTGCCGAACTGGTGGAAGGCGTCAACCAGGGCGAAACGGACCAGGTGCTGCTCGGCGTCACGGGTTCGGGCAAGACCTATACGATGGCGCAGGTCATTTCGCGCACGCAGCGCCCCGCCCTCATCCTCGCGCCCAACAAGACGCTGGCCGCCCAGCTCTATGGCGAGTTCAAAAGCTTCTTTCCCGAAAACGCGGTGGAGTATTTCGTCTCCTATTACGACTACTACCAGCCCGAAGCCTATGTGCCGCGCACCGACACCTACATAGAAAAAGAAAGCTCGATCAACGAACAGATCGACCGCATGCGCCACTCGGCGACGCGGGCGCTGCTGGAACGCGACGACGTGATCATCGTGGCGTCCGTTTCCTGCATCTATGGTATCGGCTCGGTCGAAACCTATTCGGCCATGACCTTCCAGATCAAGAAGGGCGAGCGCATCGACCGACGGCAACTGATCGCCGATCTCGTGGCGCTGCAATACAAGCGCAACGATCAGGCCTTCACGCGCGGCGCCTTCCGCGTGCGCGGCGACACGGTGGACATCTTCCCGGCGCATTACGAAGACCGCGCCTGGCGCGTCACCATGTTCGGCGACGAGATCGAGGAGATTTCGGAATTCGATCCGCTGACCGGCCACAAGACCAACAAGTTCGACAGCGTCAAGCTCTACGCCAATTCGCATTATGTGACGCCCAAGCCGACGCTCAATCAGGCCATCGAGGAAATCACCCGCGACCTGCAGGTGCGCCTGCAAGAGTTGAAGGGCCAGGGCAAATTGCTGGAAGCGCAGCGGCTGGAACAGCGCACGCAATTCGACATCGAGATGATGGAAGCGACGGGCAGTTGCGCGGGCATCGAAAACTATTCGCGCTATCTGACGGGCCGCAAGCCCGGCGAGCCGCCGCCGACATTGTTTGAATATCTGCCCGACAATGCGCTGGTCTTCGCCGACGAAAGCCATGTCACCGTGCCGCAGATCGGCGGCATGTTCCGCGGCGACTATCGGCGCAAATCGACGCTGGCCGAATATGGCTTTCGGCTGCCCTCCGCCGTCGATAACCGCCCGATGCGTTTCGAGGAATGGAACGCCATGCGGCCGCAATCGGTCTTCGTCTCGGCGACGCCCGGCCCCTGGGAAATGGAACAGACCGACGGCGCTTTCGTCGAACAGGTGATCCGCCCGACGGGCCTGATCGATCCGCCGACCATCATCCGCCCGGTCGGTACGCAGGTCGACGACCTGATCGCCGAGTGCAAGGAAGTCGCGGCCAAGGGCCAGCGCGTTCTCGTCACCACGCTGACCAAGCGCATGGCCGAGGACCTCACCGAATATATGCATGAGCAAGGCATCCGCGTGCGCTACATGCATTCCGACATCGACACGCTGGAACGCATCGAGATCCTGCGCGACCTGCGGCTCGGCGCTTTCGACGTGCTGATCGGCATCAACCTGCTGCGCGAAGGCCTCGACATTCCCGAATGCGCGCTGGTCGCGATCCTCGACGCCGACAAGGAAGGCTTCCTGCGATCGGAAACCTCGCTCATCCAGACGATTGGTCGCGCCGCGCGTAACGTCGATGGCCGCGTCATCCTCTACGCCGACAAGATGACCGGCTCGATGGAACGCGCCATCTCCGAAACCAACCGCCGCCGCGAAAAACAGACGGCCTATAATGTCGAACACAACATCACGCCGGAATCGATCCGCCGCAACATCGGCGACATTCTCGAAAGCGTCTACGAGCGCGACCACGTGCGCGTCGATACGGGCGAGGCGGACGAGGCCTATATCGGCCACAATTTGCGCGCCCATATCGCCGACCTCGAAAACAAGATGAAGGAAGCCGCCGCCGACCTCGAATTCGAAACGGCGGCGCGGATGCGCGACGAGATCAAACGCCTGCAAGCCACCGAACTCGCCATCGCCGACGACCCCATGGCGCGACAATCAGCGATCGAGGACAGCGTCGCCCGCTCCACCGCCCCCAAGGGCCGCTCGCAAAGCGGCAAGCCGGGGACGCGGGGCAACAAATATCGCGGGAAGAAGCGGTAAAGCATTTTTCTTCTCCTCCCCCCTTGAGGGGGAGGCGGGAATGCGGAACGCATTCCGGGTGGGGGGTACGCTTCGTAAAAACTCTTCACACCAAACGCGCAGCTTCACCCCCTCCCAACCCTCCCCCCTCAAGGGGGGGCTGTACAGGCAGCTATCTAGGCTTCAATTTTCTTCAACCTTCTGACGCCGTTTCGCCGTATTTGC
>JBAQNC010000228.1:0-2316 GCA_049303435.1 Parvibaculum sp.
GGCCAGATGCGCAACTTCCTCGACCAGACCGGTCCCCTCTGGGCGGGCGGCAAGCTCATCGGCAAGGTCGGCAGCGTCTTCACATCGACCGGCACCGGCATCGGCAATGAGTCCACTATCCTCACTACCCATGTCACGCTGCTCCATCACGGCATGGTCATTGTCGGCGTTCCCTTCGGCGCACCGGGCATCGGCGACATCTCCGAAGTGCATGGCGGCTCGTTCTATGGCGCAGGCACGATCGCCGGATCGGATGGCTCCCGGCAGCCCAGCGAAATCGAACTCGGGATGGCAAAATTCCAGGGCAAGCATGTGGCCGCAGTCGCGGCCAAACTCAAAGCCTGAGCAAGACAAATGCGGAGCGTTCCCCCACTCCGCACCGTACCGGCTGATAGCGACTCCCCCCAAGCGCGATCAGCCGGTTCCTCTTTCGGGAAAGGAACTGCATCATGGGTCTGCTCATTGACGGCCAATGGCACGACGAATGGTATGACACCAAAAAGACAGCCGGTCGTTTCGTCCGTCAGGATGCCGGTTTCCGCAATTGGGTCACAACCGATGGCGCACCAGGCCCCACAGGCACGGACGGCTTCAAGGCAGAGCCGGGACGCTATCATCTCTATGTCTCATTGGCTTGCCCCTGGGCACATCGCACGTTGATCGTGCGGCAGTTGAAAAATCTCACCGACAAGATTTCCCTCACGATCGTCGATCCGCTCATGCTGGAAGAAGGCTGGACCATCAAGGGAAGTTTTCCCGGCACGCTGCCTGACAGCATCAATGGCAAGACGCGGATGCATGAAATCTACTCGCTCGCGAAGCCCGACTATACGGGCCGCGTCACCGTGCCGGTTCTCTGGGACAAAAAGACCGGCACCATCGTTTCCAACGAAAGCGCCGACATCATCCGCATGATGAACACTGCCTTCAATGAAATCGAAGGCGTCAATACGGCCCTTGACCTTTACCCCGAAACACGCCGCCGCGAAATCGACGCCATCAACGCCCGCGTCTATGACAACATCAATAACGGTGTCTACAAATCCGGCTTCGCCACCACGCAGGCCGCTTATGACGAAGCCGTCACCGCGCTCTTTGACGAATTGGACGCAAAAGAATTGCGCTTGTCAGAACAACGCTATCTCGCAGGCAACCGGATCACGGAAGCCGATTGGCGTCTCTTCACGACATTGATCCGCTTCGATGCGGTCTATCACGGTCACTTCAAATGTAACCTGCGCCGGATCGGCGATTACCCGAACCTGTCAAACTATACGCATGAACTCTATCAAGTGCCGGGCGTGGCAGAGACCGTCAACTTCGACCATATCAAGCATCACTATTATGCAAGCCATCGCATGATCAATCCGTCCGGGATCGTTCCCAAAGGGCCGATCCAGGATTTCAATGCCCCGCACAATCGCGGCAAGTAGCTATTCCCGGATCAACCTCTGCAAAGCCACCCAACTGCGCCTCTCGTCATAACGATCTGAAGGCAGCAAGGTCCAGTGGAAGGCGATAAGGGCCTTGTCCCCGCTTTGGCGAACATCAAGATCCGTGTTGGAGAACACACAGAAGTCACGGTTGTGCCTCGTGCGACCAAACGCGCCGCAGTAACGCACGGCGCGGCGCAGGATCAACATCTGCTTGTCATTGAGCGCGAGAATAGCAGCCTTGTCATGTGGCAAGGCCGAAGCGTCATACTGTTCGGACGCACTGGCGACCTGCGGCGCGAAAGCGCTTGCGGCAACGAGCACGACGAACCCGGCCAGAAGGAAAAACAATTTTTTCATTGTCATCGGCTCCCTTTGGCGACAAGCGAATAAATGTCGCTTCCCCTGAAATCTTGCCCTTAAGATAGGCGAAAATATGTCACTTGGGGAGGATTGGACGACATGGCATTCGCCGACTACGACAAATATGACGGACTGGGACTTGCCGAGCTGGTCGCTAAAGAGGAAGTCTCGCCGGAAGAACTGCTTGACGAAGCCATCACGCGCACCGAAAAACTCAATCCGAAGATCAATGCCGTCGTGCACAAGCACTATGACGAAGCCCGCGCTCAAATCGCGCGCGGCCTTCCCGAAGGTCCCTTCAAGGGCGTTCCCTTTCTGTTGAAGGACCTGCATCTGCTTCTCAAAGGCACGGTCACGACATTCGGATCGTCGGCCTTCCTCGGCAACAAGGCCGATCACAATTCGACACTGACCGATCGCTATCTCGCCGCCGGTCTCGTTATCTTCGGCAAGACCAATTCACCCGAATTCGGTCTGGCTCCGACAACCGAGCCCTGCCTCTATGGTCCGACGCATAATC
>JBAQNC010000229.1:0-21783 GCA_049303435.1 Parvibaculum sp.
CGATTATGGGGGCTGATGCACAGGCGCACCACCCACAACAAATGCTACGCCAGCTTCAAGGATTTCAGCATCGCCATGCTGGAGTTCCTGCTCCGCGACGTGCCGAAAAACTGGAGCGCCTGGTGCGACGCGGTCACGGATAATTTCCGCATCATAAGCCCAACAAAATACCGGATTCTGACCTGAACGGGGTATAACCGGGAAATTTCTGAAAGATTTCCGTTTTGGGCTTGCGTGAATTAATCATTTTATTAGAACTTAAGTTATGTAATAGTTCTTTAGGATATATCAATTGGGTTAGTCTTTTGATTCAAGGCGAGATCAACTGGCATTCGTGGAGGATTGTTATGTTGCGGAATGCAGAGGCCGACGTCCCCAATGTCGCGACTTCGACCAAGGCGGTGAATGCCGCGCAAGAGATTCCCAGATCGCCGATCGACGGAGAAGAGGATGCCGCCGGCTATCTCTTTGAAATGCTTGTTGCGGCCCGTCGTCTTGCAGTGGCGCGACACCACCGCTTTCTGGCGTACCTGATCGGTATGGCGGTGGAAGAAGCCCGTTTGCTGGATCAGGGGCGCTCCGCTCTTGGTCGATAGGGCGCAAGGGTATTGATCACTCTTCGGGAAGGAGGCTGACGCGGTTGCCCGTATCGCTATGCAGGCGGTCGGCGAGCGTGAGTTCCATCAGGATAACATTGACCTCTGCCACAGTGAGACCTGTCTCGCGGATGATTTCATCTTTCAGCATGGGAGTCGGACCCAAAGCATTGATGACCTTGTCGCGCGATGTTTCGCTGATGTCATTTTGAACGGGAGAGGGCGGCATATATTCTGGTGAAATGGGCTCCAGTAGTCGGTTTATTGTCGGCAGGTCGAATGCGGCAATCACGTCTTCTGCGTTCTCAACAAGTGGTGCGCCTTGTTTGATGAGGCTGTTTGAACCTTTCGATCGAGGATCAAGAGGGGAGCCGGGCACGGCAAAGACATCGCGTCCCTGTTCAAGTGCAAAACGCGCGGTGATAAGGGATCCCGATCTCAGTGCTGCCTCGACAACGATGACGCCGAGCGATAACCCCGATATCAGGCGATTGCGTCGCGGGAAGAGATTGGCCCGTGGTTCGGTGCCTGGTGGCATTTCAGCGACGAGAAGGCCACGTTCGGCAATTTCGTCATGCAGAGCCGCATTTTCGGCAGGATAGATGACATCGATCCCGCCACCGAGCACGGCGATCGTTCCGGTATCCAACGAAGCGCGATGGGCTGCTGCATCGATGCCGCGCGCCAACCCGGATACCGTGACATAGCCCTCGGCGCCGAGATCGCGCGCCATTGTGCCTGACATTCGTGTGCCAGCGGCTGAAGCGTTGCGTGAGCCCACGATAGCGATTGAGCGGCGCGGCAGCAGCGATATATCGCCTTTGATGGAAAAAACCGGTGGCGCTGGATCAAGTGCCGCCAGTTGTGCTGGATAGGCGCTGTCGCCGATGACGATCAGCGTTCCGCCGATCTTATTGATGGCGTTGAGTTCTTGTTCGATTGTTTTTTCGTCGGCGATATGAAGCGGCTTTTTTCGACGGCCATGCCTGGCGAGGTCGGGCAATGCCGCCAGTGCGTCGACGGCGCTAGCATAATGCTGCAACAGATCCCGAAAGGTCACCGGTCCCACTGAGTCACTACGGGCTAGACGCAGTCGCGCCAGTCGTTCCTTTTCGTCCAGCGGTCGCTTCATTTCTTCGCGCCAATACGCGATTCATTTCCGGATATCAGCCGTGAGATATTTTCGCCATGCGCAAAATATATCAGCACGACAAGGACAATGCTCAAGGGCACAAGGTCTGTGCGGTCGAGCAGATAGAGGTAGAGGGGTGTCGCGATGGCTGCCACAAGCGCGGCGAGGGAGGAGAAACGAAAGATGATGGCGACGGCGAGCCAGGTCGCGCAGAAAAGCAGTCCGACCGGCCAATAGAGGGCGAGGTTGACTCCTATGAATGTGGAGATGCCTTTGCCCCCTTTGAACCGAAGCCAAAGCGGATAGAGGTGACCGAGAAAGGTGGTTGCGGCGGCGATCATCGACAAGGAAAGCACAATCTCTGCCGGGGCAATACCGCGGATCAGCAATACGGCCGCAGCTCCCTTGCCGGCGTCGCAGAGAAATGTGGCGCCCGCGACCCATTTGTTTCCAGTGCGCAAGGCGTTCGTCGCGCCGATATTGCCGGAGCCAATGTCGCGAATATCGCCCAGGCCGGCCATGCGCGTGAAGATCAGGCCGAAGGGAATGGAGCCCAGCAAATAGCCTATCATGGCCGCACTCAGCACCCATGTCAGATTTGCGCTATCGCTCAGTAAGCTGATCATTGAAGTTCCCCCAACCAGATTTGTTCACCGATATTAGCGGCGACAGAAGGCTCGCGCCAGCGCGGTTTGCGTAATAGGGAAAATGAAAGGCCGGAACTCAGAACCGCACTTTCATGTCGATGTGGCGAGGCTGTCCTTCTATCCGTTCAATCCAGTCCCGTATTTTCGGATAGGGGGCGATGTCAAACCCACCTTCGTCTGCGACATGAGTATAAGAAAAAAGAGCAATGTCGGCGATCGAATAGCAGTTTCCGACGAAATATGGTTGGGCGGTGAGATGTTTCTCCATGATGACCAATGCGGCGCATCCACGCTGGTTCCATTCCGGAAACCGCGCTCGCATTTCGGGCGGGCAATTCGGCGAGATGGATTTCCAGAAACGTGCGACCGCGATATAGGGCTCGTGGCTATATTGCTCGAAGAACATCCATTGCAATACCTCGGCGCGCGCAAATCTGTCTTCCGGCCAGTAGGGCGTGTTCTCTGCGAGATAGACGAGGATGGCGTCGGACTCGGCCAGAAACCTTCCATCGTCCAGTTCGAGGACCGGGACGCGGCCATTCGGGTTTTTTGCGAGAAAATTTTCGGTGCGGCTTTCGCCGGTCAGGATATCTATATCGACAAGTTCAAGCGGCAGGTGCAACAAGTGGGCGAGAAGTCTTATTTTGTAGCAATTGCCTGAGTCCTGCATTTGATACAAGCGCATTTGCCTAATCCTGTTGAAAGACCGTTCGACCGCTGACGACTGTCCTCAAAACGCGACCCTGAAGGCGGCGATCGTCAAAGGGGGTGTTCTTGGAAATCGAGTGAAGGGCATCCGCGTTGACGATCCACGGCACACCGGGATTAAAGAGGACGAGATCGGCGGGCAGGCCGGCGGCAAGACGTCCGGTTTTCAATCCGAGAAGATCGGCGGGCACATGTGTCATGGCGCTCAGCAGACGCTCCAGAGGAAGATCGCCATTGTGAACAAGCGCAAGACTCGAGGCCAAAAGGGTTTCGAGGCCGATGGCGCCAAATGCGGCCTGAGCAAAGGGATGGCGTTTGACTTCGGCATCCTGAGGGTCGTGGCCGGAGACAATGACGTCGATCGTGCCGTCTGCCAGACCGGCAACCAGCGCACGGCGATCATCTTCCGAGCGCAAAGGCGGTGAGAGTTTGAAGAATGTGCGGTAGGACTGCACATCGTTTTCGTTGAGCGAAAGATGCGCTGACGAGACGCCGCAGGTTACCTTGAGGCCGTGGCGGCGCGCGCGGGCGATGATCTCGACCGAGGCGGCGCAGGAAATTTGCGAAACGTGGTAGCGACCGCCGGTAGTCTCTAGCAGACGCAAATCGCGTTCGATCATGATGGTTTCGGCAATGGCGGGAATGCCGGAGAGGCCGAGGCGGCCCGCCAATTCGCTTTCGTTCATGACGCCGTGTGCGAGTTCGGGCACTTCGGCATGCTGCACGATGAGGGCATCGAAGAGTGTGGCGTAGGAGAGGATGCGGCGCATGATTTGCGCGTCCGGCACAGAGCGGTCGCCATCGGTAAAGGCAACGGCGCCTGCATCTTTCAGTAAGCCGATTTCGGTCATTTCCTTGCCGGCGAGGCCTTTGGTGAGCGCCGCCATCGGGTGGATGTTTACGACGCCTGTGTCGCGTGAGCGGCGTTCGATGAAATCCACCAGCGCGACGTCGTCGATTGCCGGATTGGTGTTCGGCATGACGATGAGGGTCGTCACGCCGCCAGCGGCAGCGGCGAGGCTTGCGGTGCGCAGGGTTTCGCGATGTTCCGCGCCGGGCTCGCCTGTAAAGACGCGCATGTCGATGAGGCCGGGCGACAGGATTTGACCACGGCAATCGACAATCTCGACGCCATCGGGGATGGCGTCATTAAAAAGCGTCGGGCCGAGATCGGCGATCTTGCCATCCTCGACAAGCAGATTTCCTGTCTCGTCGAGCCCCGATGCCGGGTCGATGAGGCGCGCATTTATGAAACCCGTGCGGCTCATGTGGCGGCCTCGTTCGGTAGATTGCGGGCAAGAGAGTCAAGCACTGCCATGCGCACGGCGACGCCCATCTCGACCTGTTCGCGGATCACGCTTCGGTTGATGTCGTCGGCCACTGCGCTGTCGATTTCGACACCGCGGTTCATCGGGCCGGGATGCATCACGAGGGCGTCTGGCTTGGCGATCGACAGTTTGTCGTAGTCAAGGCCGTAATAGTGGAAATATTCGCGCTGCGATGGCACATAGGAGCCCGACATGCGTTCCAGTTGCAAGCGAAGCATCATGACGATGTCGCAGCCTTCAAGGCCCTTGCGCATATCGTGAAAGACTTCGACGCCGAAGCGCTCGATGCCCTTGGGGAGAAGCGTTGGCGGGGCGACGACGCGGACCCGCGCGCCCATGATGTTGAGCAGCAGGATGTTGGAACGCGCCACGCGGCTGTGCAATATGTCGCCGCAGATGGCGACAGTCAGGCCTTCGAGCTTCCCCTTGCGGCGGCGAATGGTGAGTGCGTCGAGGAGCGCCTGCGTCGGATGTTCGTGGCTGCCGTCGCCTGCGTTGATGACCGAGCAGCTTACCTTTTGCGAAAGTAGCTCCACCGCGCCGCTGTCGCCGTGACGGATGATGATGAGGTCGGGGTGCATGGCGTTCAGCGTCATGGCCGTATCGACCAGTGTCTCGCCTTTTTTGATCGAGGAGGATGACACCGACATGTTCATCACGTCCGCGCCGAGGCGTTTACCTGCCAGTTCAAATGAGCTTTGCGTGCGGGTCGAAGCCTCGAAGAAGAGATTGATCTGGGTACGACCGCGAAGGGCCGAACCTTTTTTGTCGGCTTGTCGGTTCTGGACGACATAGGTGTCGGCCAGATCGAGGAGGGCGGTGATGTCTGAGGCGGAAAGCCCTTCGATTCCCAGCAAATGGCGATGGGGGAAGATGGGCGATGTCTGTGCGTTCGCGTTTGTCATTAAAGCCGCATTGTATAGGGCCGAATGGGGGAGGTCGCAAGCGGAAGGTCGCATAATCCACAATATTGGCCGGGGATCGGGCAATGGCAGGACAGGCGAGGCGTGATAGACTGATCCGACCACAAGGGAGAATGCCATGACGATGCCCAAAGCCTTCGCAACTCATGAGGTTTTCAACCAGTCACCACCTCTCGAGAATTATAATCTTTTCACTTCCGACGAGGTGCTGGTGGAGACGGTAGAGCGCGAGGGTGGCGGCGCGGCGGTGGCCTCGCTGGCAGCCTTCGGCGCAAAGATCGGCACCTCCGAGGTGATCGATCTCGGGCGGCAGGCAAATACCTATCTGCCGGTTCTCAAGAGCTTCGACCGCTTCGGCCATCGCCTCGACAAGGTGGAGTTTCATCCTTCCTATCATCAGTTGATGAGCCTGTCAGTGGAGCAGGGGCTGCATGGCTCGCCCTGGGATCATCTGCTGGATGATAGCGTGCCAAAGTCTGGGGCTATCGTTTCGCGGCTGGCAGGTACTTATATGATGACTCAGATCGAGGCGGGACATGGTTGTCCCATTACGATGACCAATGCGGCGGTGCCTGCGCTCCTGTTTCAGCCTGATCTTGCCAAGGAATGGGTGCCGCGTATCCTGTCGCGCAAATACGATCCGACATTTGCTCTAGCGAGTGAGAAGGCTGGCGTTACCTTCGGCATGGGAATGACGGAGAAACAGGGCGGTACGGACGTGCGCGCCAATACGACGGTGGCCGAACCCGTCGATGGTGGCGGGCCGGGCAGCGAATATCGCATCATCGGACATAAGTGGTTTTTCTCTGCGCCCATGTGCGATGCTTTCCTGGTGCTGGCGCAGGCACCGGTCGGCTTGTCCTGTTTCCTGATGCCACGTTTCACGCCCGATGGATCGCCGAACGCCATTCGCATTCAGCGGTTGAAGGACAAGGTTGGCAACAAGTCGAATGCCTCGTCCGAGGTGGAGTTTCAGGCGGCTGCCGCCTGGCTTATCGGCGAGGAAGGGCGCGGTATTCGCAATATTCTCGAGATGGCGACCTATACGCGGCTCGATTGTGCTGTGGCGACGGCGGGGATGATGCGCGCAGCGGTGGCGAACGCCATTCACCATTGTTCCTACCGGACAGTTTTCCAGAAGAAACTGATCGACCAACCGTTGATGATGAATGTGTTGGCCGATCTTGCGCTGGAAACGGAAGCGGCGACGGCCTTGTCGTTCCGCGTCGCGCGCGCTTTCGACAATGCAGCGCATGATGAAGCTGAAGCTGCCTACAAACGCATCATGACACCCGTGGCGAAATATTGGGTGTGCAAGCGCGCGCCGAACCTCGCCTATGAGGCGATGGAGTGCCTTGGCGGCAATGGCTATGTCGAGGAGGCGATCGCGGGCCGTATCTATCGCGAGATGCCGGTCAATGCGATCTGGGAAGGTTCGGGCAATGTCATGTGCCTCGATGTGCTGCGCGCGCTGTCGCGCGAGCCCGAGGCGCTTGATGTGGTGCTGGCCGAATTCGATTCTGCGAAGGGGCAGAACGCATCTTACGATGGGGCGCTGTCGACGTTGAAGGACGCCTTTGCCGATCCGGTGGGACTGGAAGCGCGGTCGCGCCAGATCGTCGAGGTCATGGCAAAAGTTGCGGCGGGTTCGATTCTGCTGCGTCATGCGCCCGGCGAGGTGGCGGACGCCTATTGCACGACGCGGCTCGGGCGCGACTGGGGCGACATCTACGGAACCTTGCCGATGGGTGTCGATCAGCGGGCGATACTGGAGCGGGCGAGTGTCAGGCGCTGACTAGCCGAACACCCAGAGCATCAATGGCATGGTCACGACGGCGAGTACCGTGCCGCCGGTGATGAGGCTTGCCATGAGTTCCATGTGCCCGCCGAGCTGGCGCGCGAGGACATAAGACGATGTCGCGCCGGGCACGGCGGCGCAGATCAGCACGACAAGACGCGGCAGGCCGTCGACGCCGAATGCCAGACAGAAAGTCATCATCAGGATCGGCATGCCGATGAGCTTGAGGAAGCTCGTGTAGAGCACCGCCCACTTTTCCTCGACGACATGGCCGATGCGTAATCCGGCGCCGACCGCGAGTAGACCGAGTGTGAGAGCAGCGCTGCCGAGAATTTTGGCGGTGACAGCCAGCGGTTCGGCAAGACCGATGCCGGTGGCGTTGAGGGCTATGCCGGCGGCGCAGGCGATCAACAGGGGATTTTTGACAAGCAGTTTGCCCAGGGCGATCGGGTTGGAACTTACGCCCTGGGCATAGCGCGTGAGCGCCATGACGGACATGGTGTTGGCGATAGGGACGAGGACGGCGACGCCGACAGAGGCAAGCGTCAGTCCGCGCGGGCCATACATGGAAGCGATGGCGGCGAGCCCCACGAAACTGTTCCAGCGCACAGCCCCCTGAAAGACGCTGGAAAATTCCGGGCCTTTTATCGGGTAGAGTCGCCGTCCGATGATGAGAAGGACGACCATAGAGAGTTGCCCGCAGGCCATGGCCCCTGCCATCGGCCAGACATCGAAGTGAGAGAGGTCGGCAGTCGCCAGTGTGTTGAGCAGCAGCGCGGGGAAGAGGACGTAATAATTGAGCTGGTCCACTGGCGCCCAGAAGGCATCACCCGGAAAGTCATAGCGCTTCAGCAAGAAGCCAAGCGCAATTACAAGGAAGACGGGGACGAGGGCGGTGAGAATGGCGAGCACTTGGGTGCCTCTTGTTCAGGGATGGACGGTGGGGTCTGCTTCCAGATCGTGAAGGACTTCGGGTGAAACCTCTTCAAGTGAACGTCTGGCCGTTTCCGGCAAGAAAAACAGGACCGGGATTGTCGCGAAGGGGGCGACGGAAAGCAGGATGATGACGATGAGGCCCGCGGCGCCGATGACATAGAAATCACGCCAGCCATGCGGCAGGATGTCGATCTGTGTGTAAAGCAGCGAGGAGAGCTCATAGCCAAGAGTGCCAAGGGCTGCGAGACGTCCCAGCGCCCAGCCGCGCATGCGAGCGTCGATTTCCTCTGCGACGATGACATAGCAGAGCATGTCTTCGGCATAGGAGAAGCATCGCGCCATTGTCTGCGGGATCAGGAAATGCGTGGCGGTCTGGGCGAAGGCGCTCAGCACCGTGGCGATGATCATGCCCGAGATGGTGATGAGGAGCAGGCGCTTGCGCCCGACGATGTCGGCCATGAAGGCGAGTGGAAAGGCGAGCAGCACGCCGAAGCGGATGATGCCGGTATAGAAGCCGATATTTTCTTCCGGAATGTGGAGCGAGGCCTGTATCTGCGGCAGGGCGAGCGAAAAGATGCCGAGATCGTAATTGTTGATGAAGAGCGAGCTTCCGACCAGAAGAAGCAGAAGGCGCTGTTCGCGCGGCAAGCGGTAGCGGCCTTCGCTGTCAGTCACTTGGGTTCGTCTCCATCGAGTCTGGGAAATTCATCGTCTTTATACTCGACGCAGGCGCTCCAGAGCACCCTGAAGGATGTATGCGGCGGCCATCTTGTCGACCACTTCGGCGCGGCGGGCGCGGCTGGCGTCGGCCTCCAGCAACGTGCGCGTGACTGCGGCGGTCGACATGCGCTCATCCCAGAAGGCCACGGGGATGGGGCTCAGCTTCTGGAGGTTGCGTGCAAAGGCGCGGGCGGATTGGGCGGCGGGGCCTTCCGAGCCATCCATATTGATGGGCAGGCCGACCACGAATCCGCCTATCTCATGCTGGGCGGCAAGCTCCAGAAGGCGGGCGACATCCTTGGAGAATTTGGTCCGGCGGATGGTTTCCAGCGGGCTTGCGACAGTTAAAGTGACGTCTGAGAGCGACAATCCAATGGTTTTCGAGCCGAGATCGAGGCCCATCAGGCGCTGACCGCGCGTGAGGCCCTCCCGAAGTTCGCTCAGGGTCTTTACATTATCGCTCAAGCTATCGTTTTCCTTGAATTAATTCCCGATTGTGTAATTTAGAAAGGGGAGCATAAGAGGGTCTATGAGGCGGCACAATGCGATATCCTTATATATAGAGGGCGGGATCGTTGCGGCATCACACCATGCTTTGTTATGTTCCGCCCGAATCCTTACATAGGGCAAGCTCGTCCAGCAGATTTCAGCTGGTCAGCCTGTCCTTTCAGAACCAGAACAAAGGCACTCCTATGTCGGTCGATAAAGACACGGTCCGGCGCATCGCCAGACTTGCGCGGATTGCGGTCCGGGACGATGAGCTTCCTGCGCTCGCGAGCGAACTCAACACCATCCTTGATTGGGTGGAACAATTGGGCCAGGTCAATACCGATGATGTTGAGCCCATGACCAGCGCGGTGGCGATGACCATGAAGATGCGCGAAGACGTGGTCACCTCTGGTGACCATCAAAAGGATGTGCTGGCGAATGCCCCGCAGTCTGAAGACGGTTTCTACGTCGTGCCGAGAGTGGTGGAATAATGAGCGACCTGACAAAGTTGACGCTGGCGGGAGCGCGAGACGCGCTGAAGGCGAAGGAAATCACGTCGGTTGAGCTGACGACCGCTTATCTTGAAGCGATGGACCATGCCAAGGCGTTGAACGCCTATGTGCTGACGACTGCCGACAAGGCGCTGGACATGGCCAAGGCGTCCGATGCGAAGCTCGTCAAGGGTGAGGGCGGTGCACTGGAAGGTCTGCCACTCGGCATCAAGGACCTGTTTGCCACCAAGGGCGTCCGCACGACGGCGTGCAGTCATATCCTCGATAATTTCATTCCGCCCTACGAGTCGACCGTCACCGCAAACCTGTGGCGCGATGGTGCGGTGATGCTCGGCAAGCTCAACAATGACGAGTTTGCGATGGGCTCATCCAATGAGACGAGCTATTTCGGCGCGGCGGTCAATCCCTGGCGGCGCAATGGCGATGACGTCCGGCTCGTGCCCGGCGGTTCGTCTGGTGGATCGTCGGCTGCGGTGGCGGCGAAGCTTTGTCTGGCGGCGACGGCGACGGATACAGGCGGTTCCATTCGCCAGCCTGCGGCTTTTACCGGCACCGTGGGCATCAAGCCGACCTATGGCCGGTGTTCACGCTGGGGTGTGGTTGCCTTTGCCTCGTCGCTCGATCAGGCGGGGCCCATTACGCGCGATGTGCGCGATGCGGCGATCATGCTGGGATCGATGGCGGGCTATGACGACAAGGACTCCACCAGCGTCGATAAGCCTGTGCCTGACTATGAGGCGGTACTCGGGCGCGGCGTCAAAGGTTTGCGCGTCGGTATTCCGAAAGAATATCGGGTCGACGGCATGCCTCCCGAGATCGATGCTCTATGGACGCGTGGCATCGAGTGGCTGAAGGCCGCAGGCGCGGAAATTGTTGATGTGAGCCTGCCGACCACCAAATACGCTTTGCCGACCTATTACATCGTGGCGCCTGCCGAAGCCTCCTCGAACCTCGCGCGTTATGACGGCGTTCGCTACGGGTTGCGTGTCGAGGGCAAGGACATCACAGAGATGTACGAGAAGACCCGCGCCGAAGGCTTCGGCCCCGAAGTGCGGCGTCGCGTGCTGATTGGCACCTATGTGCTTTCGGCTGGCTACTACGACGCCTATTACCTCAAGGCGCAGAAGGTAAGGACGCTGATCGCCCGCGACTTTGCGGAGGCCTACAAGTCTTGCGATGTGCTGCTGACGCCCACGGCGCCGTCGGCTGCCTTCGCCATTGGCGAAAAAACGGCAGATCCGTTGTCCATGTATCTGAACGACGTGTTTACGGTGACGGTCAATCTGGCCGGTCTGCCGGGCATTTCGGTGCCTGCGGGGCTTTCGAGCGACGGTTTGCCGCTTGGACTTCAGCTTATCGGGCGCACCTTTGATGAAGAAACGCTTCTGCGCGCGGCGTTTGCGCTCGAAGAAGCAGCAGCCTTTACGGCTGAACCAACGACATGGTGGAAAGCATGAGTGTGACATTCAGCATGGCACATCGCGAACCTCGCGATGAAGATCTGATCAAGGGGGCGACAGGCGATTGGGAAATCATCCTGGGCCTTGAGGTTCATGCGCAGATCACCTCGAAGGCGAAACTCTTTTCTGGTTCGTCCACCGCGTTCGGCGCCGAACCCAACACGCAGGTAAGTCTTGTCGATGCGGCAATGCCCGGTATGTTGCCGGTAATTAATCGCTATTGCGTGGAACAGGCCGTCAAGACAGGTCTCGGGTTGCGCGCGCAGATCAACTTGCGTTCGGTATTCGACCGGAAAAACTATTTCTATCCGGACCTGCCGCAGGGCTACCAGATTTCGCAGTTCAAGGACCCGATTGTGGGTGAGGGCGAGGTTGTTATCGACCTTCCCGGCGGGCGCAGCGTTTCTGTCGGCATTGAACGTCTGCATATGGAACAGGATGCGGGCAAGAGCGTTCACGACCTTGGACCCGGTTCCAGCCATGTCGATCTCAACCGTTCGGGCGTCGCGTTGATGGAAATCGTGTCGAAGCCCGACATGCGGTCGTCCGATGAAGCGCGGGCCTATGTCACCAAGCTGCGCACCATCCTTCGTTATCTCGGTACTTGCGACGGCAATATGGAGGAAGGTTCGCTGCGTGCAGACGTTAACGTTTCGGTTCGTCGTCCGGGCGGTCCGTTGGGTACGCGTTGCGAAATCAAGAATGTGAATTCCATTCGCTTCATCGGTCAGGCGATCGAATATGAAGCGCGTCGACAGATTGAAATCCTCGAAGAAGGCGGTTCAATCACGCAGGAGACGCGTCTTTTCGATCCGAAAGCGGGCGAAACGCGCTCCATGCGTTCCAAGGAAGAAGCGCATGACTATCGCTACTTTCCTGATCCCGATCTGCTACCGCTCGTGCTGGAGCAGGCCGATGTCGACCGCATTGCAGCAAATTTGCCGGAGCTTCCCGACGACAAGAAGGCGCGCCTGATGTCGGAATATGGCTTGTCGGCCTATGACGCGACCGTACTGGTGGGCGATCCGGCGACCGCAGACTACTACGAAGCGGTGATGAAAAGCGGCAAGCCGGGACGTGATGGGAAGCTTGCGGTGAACTGGGTGACGAGTGATTTATTCGGTGCGTTGAACAGGGAAGGGCACTCGATCGAGGCGTCTCCGGTGTCGCCAAAGCAGCTTGCGGAGCTTGTTGATCTCATCACCGACGGCACGATTTCAGGTCGAATCGCGAAGGAAGTTTTTGATTCGATGTACAAAACGGGTCGTGACCCCGCTGAAATCGTCGAAAAAGAGGGGTTGCGTCAGGTAACCGATACGGGTGCGATTGAGGTGGCTGTTGATGAGATCATGGCGGCCAATCCTGAAAAGGTTGCGCAAGCAAAAGAAAAGCCTGCATTGGCAGGCTGGTTTGTCGGGCAAGTCATGAAATCCACGTCTGGCAAGGCTAATCCGCAAGTTGTCAATGAAATTCTCAAGGCGAAGTTAGGTCTTTCTTCCGACGACTGACGAAAAAATCCGTGACTCCGGTGAACGATTTGTAAACCACTTTCTGTTGAGAGTGGCGCGCACCCGCTTGCACAAATTTGCAACAGTGTGTTGCAGAGGTGAGCAGTCGCGCTCATATTAATTGCGCGTCTAAGGGGTACTTGGGCGCAAAGAGTGTGTGCGTTGCGAGTCAATGGATTGTCGCCGGACAATAACGGCACATCAGGAGCTAGAGAAAAGATGGCTACTAAAGCAAAAGCGAAACCTGCCGCCAAGAAGGCCGCAGTGAAGAAACCCGCCGCCAAGAAAATGGTGGCGAAGAAAAAGCCCGCAGTGAAGAAGGCCGTCGCCAAGAAGACGGTTGCCAAGAAGAAGCCTGTGGCGAAGAAGCCTGCTGCCAAGAAAGCTGCAGTCAAGAAGCCCGCAGCCAAGAAGGCCGCCGTCAAGAAGACGGTTGCCAAGAAGAAACCTGCGGCCAAGAAGCCTGCTGTTCGCAAGACGGCGGTCAAGAAGCCTGCGGCGAAGAAGACAACCGCTCGCAAGCCTGCTGCTCGTAAGACGGCAGTCCGCAAGCCTGCAGCCCGCAAGACAGCCGTTCGTAAGCCTGCGGCCCGCAAGCCTGCTGCTCGTAAGACGGTCGCTCGTCGGCCCGCAGCACGTAAGGCAGCTGCAAAGAAGTAATGAACGTTAGTCGCCGGCCTGCCGCAATGCGTGCGGCGGTCAAGCAAGCCTTTAAAACGGGAACTTCTGTCTAGCCAAGTTCAGCAAAGCGGAAGTTCGCAAAGTATGTCGAAATGTTCTACCGGCCAACAACAAGTGGCCGGAAGGCTTTGGTAATGCTGGAGGAATGTGGCCTGCCCTATGCGGCAAGGCCGGTGAATATCGCGTTTGGTGAGTCATTCGAGTTGTCTTGTTTGAAGAGGGCCCCGGATGACAGAACGCCAGTGATCATTGATCCGGCGATCATTTTCACCGATTCGTACAGAAGAAAATTCCATACGCAATCGATCACTATGCCAATGAGGTAAATCGGCTAAATGGCGAGATGATCATGCGCTTGAAAGATCGGAAATATCTTGGCGGGTGTTGATTGATTGCAGATATGGCGGTCTGGGGCTGGGTTGTTCCACACAAGGATCAGCGTCAGACACTCGAAGACTTTTCCTGCCTCAAGGACCAGTTTGAAAGGGTGAAAGCCCGTTTGGCGGTCCAACGAGGATTTACCCTTGGTCGCGATCTGCGCAAGGGATCAATTGGGGACAAGATCAAAGACGCCAAAGAGGTTCGAAAGACTCTCTTTGGGCAAAGCGCACACTAGGTACCCATAGGGGTGACACGGCAGTTTGTCTTCCGTATTATCCTTGCAAAGCTTCAGCGTGTCCGGGAAACTGGATACGCTGAATGTTTTTTGCGAGTGCGAAGAGGTAGGGCGCCGATGAATGTGTTTGTAGGAAAGCAAAGGCTCGTGTCGGGCGGGCGTTTTCTGGCTCGGTTCGCTTTCGCCTGTTTTGCAGCCGGAACAACGGCGATGTGTGTCGTACCCACTGTAGCGCTGGCTGCTGAGATTGACGCCAGCGGAACAATCGTCATGCGTGACGCTTATCACGCGAAGACCGAGTGGGGCACGAAGCTTGTCCTGCCGCGCGAAGGCAAGATTACACGTGTGATGGACGGGACATATGGTTTTGACATCAAGACTGAAGCGGGCAAGCAGATTGTTAGTTTTCTGGATCCTCAACAGGCCGTCGGAATGTCCCTGCCGGCTGGAACCTATATTCTGGATCCCTATGTCTGCAAGCGACACCGTCATCATCATATCGAGGTGACCGCTTCTTATTGAGGCGGTTTGGCCGGCTCGAGCTGTTTGCAGATTGAACGGGCAGGCGGCTTGTTGGCCTCGCCAGTCGGCGCGTGTTGGCGTCTGCAAATTATTTTCATCGGTGTGACGTATTCTGACGATATGTAACTTATTGAAAGAAATGTGATTTTTTAGATTTCTTGAGCGATCGGCTTGTGATCGACATTATGCTTTCCTCGCATTAACCAATTTTTTATTGGGTCAATGGAATCCTCATTTGTGGGCAAGGGTGACCTTGCAGACTGGGTGGGCGGAAAATCCTGCAAAGCCTGAGGGCAAAAGGAACCGCGAAATGAGGAGATGAGCCAATGGCTCGCGTTCAAATGGAAACGCTCGAGAATTTCGAGCTGACGGCCGAGGGGGGCACGTGCGACGCGCTTTATGATCTGGGCTTGATTTATTCGACGGGCCGTGGGGTCGATGTCGATCTGGTGACCGCGCACAAATGGTTCAATCTTGCTGCCGTTCGTGGAAGTGAAGCCGCGCGTCAGTTGCGTACCGAACTGGCGCTTGAGATGGATCCGTCGGAAGTGGCCGAGGCGCAGCGCCAGGCGCGCGAATGGCTAGCAGCTCACTGATTTTCGCGCCCGCTCAGTCGGGCGTTTAAGCTTCTCGTTTGTTGTTGCTTGTGCGATCGCTAGCGGGTGACAGTTTGTCCGGTTATGCTTATGTTCGGGCTCCAATGACGAGGAGCCCCATGACAGACGCCGTTGAAGATCTTATTCAAATTCTGAACCTCGAAAAGATCGAGGAAAACCTGTTTCGCGGGCATAGCCCGGATGAGAGCTGGCAGCGTGTCTTCGGCGGACAGGTGATCGGCCAGGCTCTTGTCGCGGCCTATCGCACAGTCGATGAACGGGTCTGCCATTCGTTACATGGCTATTTCATCCGTCCTGGGGACCCCAAGGTTCCGATCGTCTATGAAGTTGACCGCGCGCGCGACGGGCGCAGTTTCACCACGCGTCGTGTGGTCGGCATTCAGCATGGTAAACAGATTTTCAATTTGGCGGCGTCGTTTCAGGTGCCGGAAGAAGGGTTTGAGCATCAGGCGCCTATGCCGGATGTACCAATGCCTGAGGATTTGCCGAACGAAGTTGAGTTGCGTCAGGCTGCCGCGAGCCAGCTTCCCGACGAAATTGCCAAGCATTTTGCGCGTCCGCGCCCGATTGAAATCAGGCCTGTCAATCCGCAGAGATTTATCAATCCAGAGCCCGCGGAAGCGAACCACTCGGTCTGGTTTCGGGCAAGCAAGGTGATCGAGGCTGGCAATTTCGCTTTAAATCAATGCGTCATGGCCTACGCCTCGGATATGACATTGCTTGACACTTGCGCGCGTCCACATGGCGTCAACTGGCTCTCGGGCAAGCTGCAAATGGCGAGCCTGGACCATGCCATGTGGTTTCACGCGCCTTTCCAGGCCGATGAATGGCTGCTCTATGCGATGGACAGTCCGAGCGCTTCCGGAGCGCGCGGCTTCAATCGCGGCAGTATCTATACGCGGGATGGGAAGTTGGTCGCTTCGGTCGCTCAGGAAGGTTTAATTCGTTTTAGAGGCTGAGATTTTCCATTTCGCGATAGATGCCTCTTGATGCCAGCGCCAATCTTGGGCATACACGGGGCACGGAGACGTGGCCGAGTGGCTGAAGGCGACGGTTTGCTAAACCGTTATACGCTGTCAAGGTGTATCGAGGGTTCGAATCCCTCCGTCTCCGCCAATACCCAAATAAAATCAACAGGTCGCACTTTTTGCGAGCGAACTCACTTGCAAGGATCGCTATTCGGCGATGCTTTTTGGAATGGATGGAGTCTTGCAGGCTGCCTGAGAGGGAGACCTCGCAAGATATCTCCAGAACGGCATTCCGTGTTTTCGTTGGCGTCTGAAGGCCAGCCTACTCGATTTTCCTTGATGGTGAAGGGCTCAGGATTCGACGAGGTCGCCCTCATCGATTTCAATTTCCTTTTCGTGGTCTTCCGCCAGCAGCATGTAGATCGCGGGAACGACGAAGAGTGTGAAGAGCGTGCCGATGGCGAGGCCCGTCGAGATGACAAGGCCGAGGCTGTAGCGTGAGGCCGCGCCGGCGCCGGTCGCAATCACAAGGGGAATAACGCCAAGGACCATCGCCGCCGTCGTCATCAGGATCGGGCGCAGACGAATGCTGGTGGCCTCCTCGATGGCGTCTCGTTTGTTGAAACCCGCCTCCTGCAAGTTGTTGGCGAATTCCACGATCAGAATGCCGTGCTTGCTGATCAGGCCGATCAGCGTCACGAGGCCTACCTGCGTATAGATGTTTAGGCTGGCGCCGCCCACACCCAACGCGATGAAAATCAAGGCGCCGCAAATCGACATTGGCACCGTGACGAGAATGATGATCGGATCGCGGAAGCTTTCAAATTGGGCGGCCAGCGTCAGGAAGATGATGACGAGCGCAAAAAAGAATGTCACGACGAGGGCGCTTGATTCCTGCACGTACTGACGCGATGGACCG
The DNA here is from genome assembly GCA_049303435.1 of Parvibaculum sp. Classification (GTDB taxonomy): domain Bacteria; phylum Pseudomonadota; class Alphaproteobacteria; order Parvibaculales; family Parvibaculaceae; genus Parvibaculum. The sequence continues at coordinate 17,081 of JBAQNC010000229.1, forward strand.
GAATAGTCCACCGTGTAGCCTTGAGGGAGTGTTTGGGCGGCGAGGTCCTGCAGATAGGCCAGCGCGTCGCCGGTCGTCACGCCTGGTGTCGCCACGCCGGAGATGGTCGCCGCGTTCAATTGCTGGAAGTGGTTCAGCGTTTCGGGAACTGTCTTTGTCTGGAAATGAGCGACAGTGGACAGCGGAATGGATTTTCCCGAGGCCGTCTTGATGTAGTAATTTTCGATCTGGTCGACGTTCAGGCGGAACTTCTGCTGCACTTGCGGAATGACCTTGTAGGATCGGCCGGACAGCGCGAAATAGTTGACATAACCGCCGCCCAGCATGGACGAAAGCGCCGCGCCGATGTCATTCATGGTCAGGCCCATCTGGGCAACCTTGTCGCGGTCGATGACCAGATCGGCTTGCGGTTTATCGAATTTCAGGTCCGTATCGAGGAAGACGAAGTTACCGCTCTTCTGGGCTGCGGCCAGAAAAGCTTGTGAAACCTTATAAAGCTGCGAGAAGGGTTCAGTCGTCTGGATGACAAAGGAAACGGGCAGACCGCGCGCGCCAGGCAACGGCGGCGGCTGGAACATGACGATGCGCGCCTCGGGAATGCTGCTTAGTTCCTGTTGCAGGCTCTGCTGGAGTTCGGTCGCCGAGACTGAGCGTTCGTCCCAGGGTTTCGTCACGAGGCCTGCAACGGATTGCGACGGCGTGACGGCCTGGAAAACGTGATCCATTTCAGGATGTTTAGCATAGGTCTGAAAGACCTTGGCCGCAGTGATTTTTTTCTGCTCCAGAGTCGCGTTTGGCGCCGATGTGATGAAAGCGATGACGATGCCTTGATCTTCCTGCGGCGCCAGTTCGGATTTGGAATAGCCGTAATAGAAATAAATGCTGACAAGGACGATGCAGGCAAAGACGGCAACCACGGAAAGTTGGTCGAGACTGGCATGAAGCAGCCGCATGTAGCTCTTGCGCAAGCGTTCGAACCGCTCGTCAATGAAAGAGACGGTGCGTCTTTCCCATGCGCTGATTGCGGGGTCGCTGTGAGGTTTCAGAAAGCGGGCGCACATCATCGGCGAAAGGGTCAGGGCGACGATAGCCGATACGGTGACGGCGCCAACGAGTGTAAAGGCGAATTCGGTGAAGAGTGCGCCCGTCAATCCGCCCATGAATCCGATCGGAATATAAACGGCGATAAGCACGACGGCCATCGTGATGATGGGGCCGCTCAATTCACGTGCGGCCATGATGGCTGCCTCTGTGGGCGGTTTTCCTTCTTCGAGATGTCGGTTGACGTTTTCGACGATAATAATGGCGTCGTCCACCACCAGACCGATGGACAGCACCAGCGCAAGCAGGGTCAGGAGATTGATCGAGAAGCCGAACAGCATCATGAAGGTGAAGGCGCCGATCAGGGAGAGAGGGATTGCGAGCGTGGGGATAAGCACGGAACGTGGTGAGCCCAGGAAGGCGAAGACGACGAGCGTTACGATGATCAGGGCTTCGACCAGTGTGCGTATGACTTCATTGATCGAACTGTTGACGAAGTTGGTCGCATCATAGGCGATGGCGCCCTTCAGGCCTTCGGGCAACTGGGCCTGAATTTCCGGGAATTCCTTTCGCACACGCTTCATCACGTCGAGCAGGTTCGCCGTGGGGGCAACCTTGATGCCGATCTGTACCGAGGGTTTTCCGTCGAAGTAGGCCGTCGATTCATAGTCTTCAGCGCCCAAGGTAACATTGGCTACGTCCTCGAGATGAACCGAAGTGCCGTTGGCCGTCTTGACGATGATCTGGCGGAATTGCTGAAGCGAACTGGCGCTGGTCGAAGCCGTCAGATCGACCTGGACCATGTTGCCTTTGGTCTGTCCAAGCGCGGACAGGAAGCTGTTGCGGGCAAGCGCATTGCGAATATCGGTCGCGGTCAGGTCATAGGCAGCGAGTTTGTCCGGGTCCATCCAGACGCGAAGCGCGAAGCGCTTTTCGCCCAGAAATTCTGCTTCCTGTACACCGTCGATGGCTTGCAGCTTGGGCGCCACGACGCGCAGCAGATAGTCGCTGATCTGGTTGTTCGCCAGAACATCGGACGAAAAGCCGATATACATGCTGTCGATCGTTTCGCCGACGGCGATGGTGATGACCGGTTGTTGGGCTTCCGACGGCAGCTGGTTGCGGACCGCGTTGACGCGGGTGTTGATTTCGGTTAGCGCCTTGGAGCTGTCATAGTTCAGGCGAATCTGGATCTGGATGGTCGATACGCCCGACGAACTGACCGAGTTCATATAATCGATGCCGTTGGCCTGGGCGATCGAGTTTTCCAGAGGCGTTGTGATGAACCCCGAAACCAGTTCGGCGCTGGCGCCGTAATAGGTCGTGGTTACCGTTACGACGGCGTTTTCCGTGCGCGGGTATTGCAGAACCGGCAGCAATGAAACCGACCGCAGCCCGAGCACCAGAATGAGCAGGCTGACAACGGTAGCCAGCACAGGTCGGCGAATGAATATGTCTGTGAAATTCATGACGGCTTACTGGTCCTGCGGATTTGGCGCGACTTCGACGGGGAGAGATTGATCGTTGTTGATGATCAGTGGTGTGCCGTTCTTGAGCTTGAGTTGTCCTGAGGCGACGACGGCGTCGCCTTCGGAGACTCCTTTTGTGATCGCCACTTCGTCACCGCGGGTGGTGCCGGTCACGACGAATTTCTGCTCTGCGGTCAGTGGCGTTTTGCCATCGGCGTCGGGTTCACCCTTTTTCACGAGGAAGACCGTTTCGCCATAGGGATTGTAGGTGATGGCGGTTTGGGGAAGCGTGAGCTTTCGTTCCTTGGCGCCGGTCACGATCTGTATGGAGGCGAACATGCCGGGCAGCAGCTTGTGATCGGGGTTCGCAAGTTCTGCGCGCACAGCAATGTTGCGTGTCTCGGGATCGAGCTTGGGATCGAGCGCCACGACCTTGCCGGTGAAACTTGTGCCCGGATAGGCGTCTGTCGAGATGGATATCGGCTGATCTGCGGAGATTTTGCTGACATTGCTCTGGGAGAGCGTGAAATCGATGTAGATAGGATCGAGCGCCTGGAGTGTCGTGATTTTCTGCCCTGCCGTCAGATATTGTCCGATATCGACAAGACGAATACCGACATGGCCGTCGAAGGGCGCGCGAATTTCCTTCTTGTCCACCAGTGCCTGCTGAGCGGCGACCTGCGCCATGGCGCTTTTCAATGTGGCGGTCGCCGTGTCCAACTGCGCCTGGCTCACAGCGCGGCTGCGGACGAGTTCCTTGCTGCGGTTGTAGGTCAGCCGGGCGAGATCGGCATCCGCCTCCAGCGCCTTCAGCTTGGCCAGATCGTCCTGATTGGCGAGTTTGACCAGAAGATCGCCTTCCTTGACTTCGCTGTCGGATTCGAACGGGATTTCGGCGACGATACCGGCCAGCTGGGGGGTGATGTCAGTGCCTTTGAGGGCCTTCAATGTGCCCACTGCGTCGAGCGTCGGTTCCCAGTCTTCGTATTTCGCGACCGTCATGGTCACCGTCTGGGGTGGCTGACCCATTGAAGCGATATATTTCTTGATCATGATCCCGCGGAAAATGAGAAATCCTAGTACGCCGCCAAAGATCACAATGGCTGCTACAAGCATGATGATCATGCGTTTCGTCATTTTAGGATTCTCCGCGTCGGTATATTGAAATCTGAAACTCGGGGGAGGCCGGGAACCGGCGCGACTGGTAGCATATAGTCGCTTTGCCGAAGCGCAAAAAGAGCAATTCCTATCCATTGCCAAGATTTACCTCTTTAACGGTCGGAATTTCCCGTTCCGTCGCAAATTTGGCATTTGTCGATATTTCACATGTTGAATTCGCTGAATTATCGGGGTCAGGGTATGGTACGCAAATTGTGCGTGATTGGATCGGGCGGAACTGCGGTTGGTGGGACTTGGGCGGAGGTGCCCATGAAAGCTCTTGGCGTCCCGGTGGTTTTGGGCCTAATGTTCGCAACGTTGCAAGTCGCGTTGTGCTTGAGGAAGAGACAGATGTCCTATTTCAATGACAATAGCAGCGTTTGGTGGACCACCTGAAGGGTGGCCCAGACTAGTATCATTTTGACTTGCCAGTTTGGCCGCCCCATTTGGAGGCGGCTTTTTTTGTTTTCGTTCATGAAATAAAGCGCGCCTCTGAAGGGCGGTCTCCGACGTTAATACGGAGAGAAACATGATAGCGGCGACAAAGCCGAGCTTTCGCAAGCAAACAGAATTCAAGCTTGATAGCATTGTGCCTTGGGGCCGCAGGCTGGACGAATATTCGGCGTTTTTCGCGCTGAAGGACATTTTGCCGCGCGCCCGTATTCTCGACATAGGCGGCGGACCGTCGTCTTTTGCCTGCGAGGCGGCGCTGCTTGGCTTTGATGTGCAAGCGGTTGATCCGATCTATGCCTGCGAGGGGCGTGCGATTCGGGAAAGGTTTGACGCCACAGCGCCTGCCATGCGAACCGGATTGCGGTCGGCGGCCTATCGCTTCAAATGGAAATATTATGGCTCCGAAGAACAGATTTATCGCCGTCGTCTCGAGGCGCTGAATTTGTTTCTTGACGATTTTGAAGGAGCAGGGTGCGGACGATATATATCCGGCGCGTTGCCCGACCTTCCCGTCGGTGATCGCGCCTTTGACTTCGCTCTGATTTCTCATCTCCTGTTTCTCTATGGCGATGAGCTGGATAG
>JBAQNC010000230.1:0-1881 GCA_049303435.1 Parvibaculum sp.
CATGAGAGCCTGAACAACGTGACGCCTGCCGACGCCTACTTCGGACGGGCCGCATCCATCATCAGACAACGCGAAAGGATCAAACGAAAGACCATCCAACATCGGCGCTTGCAGCACCGCAAGCTCGCCGCATAATATCCACCCCGAGACGAGCCCAATGCTCCGCTAACTTACGCCACGAGTTGAGCCAAATGTTCTGACGACGAACAATTTGCCGGGGCCGCGCAGGCTCGACAGATTGCGGCGGACGGATAGGCGGGGCAGCGGTGGATCGCGAAATTGACCTACCGAATGAAGGCGGGCCTGGTCCATCGTCGCTTTGCTATTCAGTCCTAACCGGATGTTGTCGCAAATGTCGATCGAAAGGCGCATCGTGCGATAGGATAACGGAGACGTAATTATGAACTGGAATGAAATGCGCTACGGAATCGGATTTGGCTGGATCCAATAAATCCTTGTCCTTGTGGTTTTGGCGATAGCGGCTCTGATCAAATATTAGTTGAAATGAGTAAAAGGACTTGAAATGCCCTACACGATCAATCGAAAGATCTCCGGCGCGGGCATCGATGCTGTCGAGATCCGCACGCGCGAAGCGCTTGCGGAGCATGGCTTCGGCGTGTTGACCGAGATCGATGTCAAGGCGACGATGAAGAAGAAGCTCGATGTCGAGATGCCGGGCTATCGCATTCTCGGTGCCTGCAACCCGAAGATGGCGCATCATGCGATTGAGATAGAGCCGCGCGTGGGCGCGATGCTGCCCTGCAACGTGATACTGCGCGAGGTGACGGGTGGGGTGGAGGTCAGCGCGATCGATCCGGTGGCCTCGATGCAGGCGATCGAAAACGCCGAGTTGACCGCTGTTGCGGGCCAAGTACGTGATCTGTTGGCGAAGGCTATCAAGGGGATATGAGGTGAGCCTGCGCGGCGGCATACTGGCGACGATGGCAGTCCTTGGGCTTGCCCTGCTGGGCGTTTGGCTGTTCGCGCCTGCGGCCTTGATCGAGGTGCAGCGCCTTTTGGATCGCGACACGATCAAGATGCTGGTCGACCGGGCTGGCCTCTGGGGGCCGATCCTGATCATCGGCCTGATGATTCTAGCTGTCGTAGCCAGTCCCATTCCGAGCGCCCCGATTGCGCTCGCTGCAGGGGCGGCCTACGGGCATCTTTGGGGCACAGTGCTAGTCGCGCTGGGTGCCGAGCTTGGGGCTCTGATCGCATTTGGCCTCGCCCGCTGGCTGGGACGCGATGCGCTGCGGCGGTGGTTTGGCGATGCGGTGGACAAGGGGCTTCTCGGCTCTCAGAACGCGCTGACAGCGACGGTTTTCGCCAGCCGCCTCATGCCCTTCGTGTCTTTCGACATGATAAGCTATGCGGCGGGTTTGAGTGCTCTGCGCGCCTGGCGCTTCGCTTTGGCGACACTGGCCGGGATCGTTCCAGCGAGTTTCGTCCTCGCGCATTTCGGCGGTGAAGCGGTCAGCGGAGACCTTGGGCGGGCGACATGGGAAGTGCTCGGCCTTGGCCTGGTCAGCGGAATACCGCTTCTCTGGATCGCGATCCGCCGCAAAACCGAAAAAGAGTCCTGATGGCGGAGAACTACAAGAAAGACAGCATCACCTTGCCGGGCGCAGTCGCTATGGGCACCGGTGTGATGATCGGTGCGGGGATTTTTGCCCTGACTGGACAGATCGCCGAACTTGCAGGGCCACTCTTTCCGCTCTCGTTCGTCGTAGGCGCGGTCGTGAGCGCCTTCAGCGCCTATACCTACATCAAGATGTCGAACGCCTTTCCGTCAGCAGGTGGACTCGGGATGATCCTGAAGAAAGCCTATGGGCCGACGACAGTTGCGGCCGGTGCAGCACTCTTGATGGCGCTGTCCATGGT
>JBAQNC010000231.1:0-13197 GCA_049303435.1 Parvibaculum sp.
ATATGGATCTTTGGAACCCGTTGGTTTCTCATCAATTGCCCAGAAGGCGGCCAGCGTGTCGAATTTATCTGCAAGCGCCACTGTAGCGCCAAGCGACGAAGCCGGGACCGCGTCCGTCGGCCCCAACGGGGCATAATGTTCAGCAATCGCCTGCGCGACGTCATCATCAAGCCCGTCATTACGCGCATAGTAAGCACCCATCAGGCCCTGCAGCTCAGGAAACTCACCAACCATACCAGTGGTAAGATCAGCCTTGCTGAGTTCACCAGCAATCTTTGCATTTTTGGCATCCGCACCCGGAACGAAAGCGGCAAGTTCTTGGGCGAGCTTCCCGATACGCATGGCCTTGTCATGCACGGTGCCAAGCTTTGCGTGGAAGACGACTTCCTTGAGTTTCGGCACACGGCTCGTCAGCGTCTGCTTGCGGTCCTGATCCCAGAGGAAACGCGCGTCGGCGAAGCGGGCGCGCAGCACGCGTTCGTTGCCGTTGACAATGGCCTCGCCGCCATCATGCGCGGCGATATTGGCGACGACGATGAAGTTCGGCGCGAGGTTTCCTTCGGCGTCGGTCAGCGCAAAATATTTCTGGTTGGCGCGCATGGTGCTGGTCAGCACTTCCTGCGGCACGGACATGAATTCGTCGTCGATCTTGCCCATCAGCGGCACAGGCCATTCGACGAGACCCGCGACTTCATGCAGCAGCGCTTCGTCCTCGACGAGGTGAAGACCAGCTTCCTGCGCAAGGAACAAGGCGACTTCGCGAATTTCATCGACGCGCGCCTTGGGGTCGAGGATGACTTTCGCTTCCTTGAGCTTTGCCTGATAGTCCGCAAAGGACGTGACGTTGAACCCGTCGGGCGCCATGAAGCGGTGACCATAGGTCATGCTGTCAGCCGATATGCCTTCAAGTTCGATTTCCACGACCTTGCCATCGAGGATGCAGAGGATCGAATGCAGCGGACGCACCCAGCGCAGAGTGCCTGTGCCCCAACGCATGGATTTCGGCCAGGGAAACCCGCGGATCACATCGGGCACGATCTCGGCGATGAGATCGGCGGTGGCGCGGCCCGGCTTTTCGGTCACGGCAAGATAGAAAGCGCCCTTCTTGTCTTCCTGCACGCTCGCCTGATCGATGGACGTCAGCCCGGCGGCGCGGAGAAAACCATCGATCGCCTGCTGCGGCGCGCCAACCTTGGGGCCCTTGCGCTCTTCCTTCACGTCAGGCGTCTTGTCCGGCAGACCGTCGATCACCAGCGTCAGGCGGCGCGGCGTCGCAAAGGCGCGGGCATTTGCGCTTTCCACACCTGCGGCTTTCAGCGCGTCGGTCACGAGACGTTGCAAATCCTCGCTCGCGCGCTTCTGCATGCGGGCGGGGATTTCTTCGGAGAAGAGTTCGAGCAGGAGTTCGCTCATTGCTCAGCGCCCCCCACAACCCCCGCCCGAGAAATCCGCGAAGTGCGAATTTCTCGACCTCCCCACAAGGGGGAGGTGAGAACACCAATCTTTACCTCCCCCTCGTGGGGAGGTCGAAACGCGCAGCGTTTCGGGTGGGGGGCGGCGGCCAACATAAAAACACTCATGCCGCGTCTCCCACCTGCGTCTTCACCCAGGCATCGGCGCAGCCCTTGGCCAGCGCGCGCACGCGCCCGATATAGGCCTGACGTTCGGTCACCGAGATCACGCCGCGCGCATCCAGCAGATTGAAATTGTGGCTCGCCTTGATGCATTGGTCATAGGCAGGCAGCGGCAGGTTCTGTTCCAGCAGGGACGCACATTCCTTTTCCGCGTCCTCGAAATGGCGGAAGAGCATTTCGGTATTGGCGAACTCGAAGTTGTGCGCGGAGAATTCCTTCTCGGCCTGCAAAAAGACATCGCCATAGGTGACGCGGTCTGCGCCTTCAGCACCGTTGAAGTCGAGGTCGTAGCCATTGTCCACGCCCTGAATATACATGGCGAGACGTTCGAGCCCGTAGGTCAGTTCGCCCGACACGGGATTGCATTCCTGCCCGCCGACCTGCTGGAAATAAGTGAACTGCGACACTTCCATACCGTCGCACCAGACTTCCCAGCCCAGCCCCCAGGCGCCCAGCGTCGGGCTCTCCCAGTCGTCCTCGACAAAGCGGATGTCATGGTTCTTCGGGTCGATGCCGAGTTCATAGAGGCTCTGAAGGTAAAGCTCCTGCAGATTGTCCGGGTTCGGCTTCAGGATGACCTGAAACTGGTAATAGTGCTGGAAGCGGTTGGGGTTGGTGCCATAGCGGCCATCGGTCGGGCGGCGCGAAGGCTGAACATAGGCCGCCTTCCAGGGCTTCGGGCCCAAGGCGCGGAGCGTGGTCGCGGGGTGAAACGTGCCCGCGCCCATCGACATGTCATAGGGCTGGAGGATGACGCAGCCCTGCCCCGCCCAGAAAGTCTGGAGCTTGAGGATCAGGGACTGGAAAGAATGCTCGGACCTGGGCGTCATTGTCTTCAATTGCCGATATCTGGAGAGAGGGGCGCGCGCAACCTAGCGGCAGGGCCTATGGGGGGTCAAGCAATGCGCCACTCTTATAGCAGCGGCGGATTTGCCCCTTTATAATCGTTCAGAACGGGGTCCGGCGACTCCTTATGCATAAAGAGGAAAGCGGATGCCCGACGGCGAAATTCTGATTGGAATGAGTACGAAGCCCGAAACGCTGCGGCTCAAGCTCGCCAACCGCCACGGGCTGGTGACGGGGGCCACCGGCACGGGCAAGACCGTGACGCTTCAGGGGCTCGCGGAAGGCTTTTCCCGCGCCGGGGTGCCGGTCTTTGCCGCCGACATCAAGGGCGACCTCTCGGGCCTCAGCCAGATGGGCGACGGGGCAACGCCCTTCGTCAACCGGGCCAGGGAGATTGGCGTCGACTATGTGGCCGACCGTTTCCCGACCGTCTTCTGGGACGTGTTCGGCGAAAAGGGCCATCCGGTCAGGACCACCATCTCGGAGATGGGCCCTCTGCTGCTCGCCCGCCTGCTCGATCTCAACGACACGCAGGAAGGTGTCCTCAACATCGCCTTCCGCGTCGCCGACGAACAGGGCTTGCTGCTCCTCGACCTCAAGGACCTGCGCGCCATGCTGAGCTTCGTCTCGGAGCATGCCAAGGAACTGAGCGCTGAATATGGCAATGTCTCGCCGCAATCGGTGGGCGCGATCCAGCGGCAATTGCTGGTGCTTGAGAACCAGAACGCAGGCAGTTTCTTCGGCGAACCGGCGCTCGAAATCAGCGACCTCATGCGCACCGCGCTCGACGGGCGCGGCATCGTCAATATTCTCGCCGCCGACAAGCTGATGGAGAACCCGCGTCTCTATTCGACCTTCCTGCTGTGGCTCATGTCGGAACTCTTCGAGGAATTGCCGGAAGTCGGCGATCTCGACCAGCCCAAAATGGTGTTCTTTTTCGACGAGGCGCATCTGCTGTTCAACGATGCGCCCAAGGCGCTGGTCGAATCGGTCGAGCGCGTGGTGCGGCTCATCCGTTCCAAGGGCGTCGGCATTTATTTCGTGACGCAAAACCCGCTCGACATTCCCGACAGCGTGCTGTCGCAACTCGGCAACCGCGTGCAGCATGCGTTGCGCGCCTTCACGCCGCGCGACCAGAAGGCGGTGCGGGCGGCCGCCGAAACATTCCGCCAGAACCCGGCTTTCGATACCGAAGAAGCGATCACCAATCTGCGCGTCGGCGAGGCGCTCGTTTCGACGCTGGGCGACAAGGGTGCGCCGAGCATGGTGGAGCGCACGCTGATCGCGCCGCCGTCAGGTCGTGTGGGACCGGCAAGCGATGCCGAACGCAAGGCGCTCATGGACAACAGCCCGGTCAGGGGGCGCTACGACAAGGCGATCGATCGCGAGTCGGCTTATGAGTTGCTGGCGAGAAAGCGGCTGGCGACTGCACCCGAGGACGCACCGCCTGCACGGTCTGGCGGCTCCGTGCCCTCGACCTCGCCCTGGGGCGAGGCGCAGCCTGCGCCTCAACGCGCCCCGGCACGCGAACGCGCGCCGAGCCGTCGGGCTTCTACGACTGAACGGGTTGTGACGAATATGGCCTCATCAGCGGCGCGCTCGATCGGCACGCAAATAGGCCGAGCAATCTTCCGCTCGATCCTTGGCAGCATGACGAAACGGTGAAAGCTCAGCGACGGCTATCGGGCACGTAGAGACCGTCGTCCGTCTGACGCAGGGCGCCCAGATCGCGGGGTTCCATGCGGGACTGGCTGCGGGCGCGGACCATGTTTTCGCGCTGGCGTTCCGCTGCGCGGGCGATGGCCTTGTAGGCCGAGTAGCAGGCCGCCATGAAAACAGCGGCGAAAACGAGTTTGGTCATGCTTCCACCTTTCCCACGCTGGTTTTCCATCTGAAAACTCAGCTGCATATCTATTAATGTTCATTAAAGACCAAAACGTGACCAAATGGAACGATTTTCCAACGTGGACATAAGGCCGCGGGCAAATCCCTCCCCCAGATGATCGGGCGCATTGAGGGAGGTGAGGCCAATGCCGCGCCGCCAGAATGGCCTTTTGTCGCCAATAACGCGCAGTTTCACCTTTTCGCCGAAGCGATCGCGCATGGTGCCCCGCAGGTCGCCGATCCCGTCGATGAGACCGCGTGAAAGAGCGCCGGAGGCCGCCCAGAAGGCGCCGGTGAAGAGGTCATCGGCCTTGCCGAGGCGGTCGCCACGGGCATTTCGAACCAGATTCTTGAAGCCTTCGTGCACTTCAGACTGAAGTTCCTTGAGGCGCGCGACGTCTTCGGGGTTTTCCGGCTTGAAGGGATCGAGCTGGGCCTTGCTCTCGCCCGAGGTGTGGACCCGGCGTTCGACGCCGAGTTTTTCGATGAAGCCGGTAAAGCCGAAGCCAGCAGAAACGACGCCGATGGAGCCGATGATCGAACTTTCGTCGGCAAAGATCTCGTCGGCCGCGCAGGCGAGCATATAGCCGCCCGAGGCTGCGACATCCTCAACAAAGGCATAGACCGGGATATTTTCTTCCGACGCCAGCGCCCGAATCCGTTTGTAGATGAGCGAGGACTGGACGGGCGAACCGCCGGGCGAATTGATGAGCAGGGCCACCGCCTTGACGCCGCGCAAATTGAACGCCGTCTCCAGCGCGTCGGCGACGCTGGCCAGATCGATGCCGCCGCGTATCGGCGAAACCGCGCCGATGACGCCGTTCAGGCGCACCACCCCGACAACGGCGGGGCTTACCCAATCGGGCATGACGCGACGACGAACCGGCGGCGGCAGAAGAGGCGCAATATATTTCTTCATCAATCTCTTTCGAGGGGCTTTCAGGAAGGTTGGTCGAGGCGAAGGGCGGCGGCATGGCGAAGCACATTTTCCGCGCCCTCGCTGAAATGGCCGTTGGCGCTATGAAGCACAAGGCCGGGACGCATGACAAGCGGGGCGTTGGAGCCGCGCGTCCCCCGCAGGATAATGCGCGAGGCAGGCTTGCCCGCCGCCGGCCAGAGCGGAAAGATTTCGATGCCGCCGACACGGCCCTGCAATCCGGCGAGAAGCGTCGCTAGTGCATCGGCCCTGTGAATGAAACTCACGGTGCCCTTGGGCTTGACCATCGTGCAGGCGAAACGCACCCAGTCTTCCAGATCGGACCCCAGCGTGAGGTGCGACTGCGACTTGGAGGCGTCGGGCGACGGGGAATGGGCGGAGGGATCGTAAAAGGGCGGATTGGCGAAGACGTGATCGAAGCTTTGCGGCTCCAGACCCGACGCCACAAGATCGCGCACGGGACTACCGATGTCGCCTTCGACAAAGGTCACACGCGATTGCAAGGCGTTACGCCGCGCATTTTCGCGCGCGATGGGAACCAGGGTCTCCTGCAATTCGAGCCCTGTGACCTCAAGCCCCGACACGCGCGACGCGAGACAAAGACTTGCGACGCCGACGCCCGCCCCTGCTTCCAGCACCTGCTCGCCGCTGCGTGCAGGGATCGAGGCGGCCAGCAGCACGGCGTCGATGCCCGCGCGATAGCCTTTCAGAGGCTGCAAGATCTGGAGGCGGCTGCCGAGAAAGCCGTCATCGGAATAGGCTCGATCCGTGGCGGCGGCGCCCGGAGGTGTCTCAACAGATGAATTGGCCGTTTGGTTCATTGGTCCAGACCGTGAGTTTGACGGACGTCATCCAGAATAACCTGAGCCCGCGTAAGGTCATCTTCCGCGACCATCATCCGCCTTTGCAAAATACCGAGCGAGCCTTCCATGATGCTCATATGGCTATCCAGCATCAGGGGCTCAATGCCCTCTTCGCGCAGGCGATGCTCCAGATAGGAAATCAATACCATGTCATTGGAACGAAAGAGTTCTTTCAATCTGGCACACCTGCTATCTGTTCAACGCGGAAAGGCTCTGATTCCGGCGCCATGACACGTCTTTCGGCGTGAGACGGGATGTCGCGGCGGATATGGGCTCTCCACTTGCCGCGCCAGTAGGACCCACTTATGCTCAGTTTGAACAGTATTGCACAAGCAACCAGTGTTTTCAGGAGTGAAAATTGGGGGTAGTTGTCCCACTCGATGAGGAACGAAGACGCGCGCAAAACGCCGTTGTTCAGTTGCAGGCGCTGGTCGCCAAGGACATGGAGGACGTCAACGAGTTCATCCGTGAACGAATGGCCTCCGAAGTGCCTATGGTTCCCGAACTCGCCAGCCATCTGATCAATTCGGGCGGCAAGCGGCTCAGGCCCATGCTGACCATCGCGGCGGCGCGCATCTGCGGCTATACGGGCGAGGATCACATCAAGCTTGCAGCCAGCGTCGAGTTTCTCCACACCGCCACGCTCCTCCATGACGATGTCGTGGACGAAAGCGACTTGCGCCGTGGCAAGAAGACGGCCCGGATGCTCTGGGGCAATCAGGCAAGCGTTCTGGTCGGCGACTTCCTGCTCGGTCGCGCCTTCAAGCTGATGGTCGAAACGCGCTCATTGCGTTCGCTTGAAATCCTTTCGACCGCCGCGGCGGTGATCGCGGAAGGCGAAGTGATGCAGCTTGCCGCCGCCAAGGATACCGGCACCACCGAAGACGCCTATATGCGCGTCATTCAGGCAAAGACCGCTGCGCTTTTTGCCGCCGCTGCCGAAATCGGCGCGGTCATCTCCAAGCGCGACGCCAATGAAGAAGCCGCGCTCGAAAGCTATGGCCGCAATCTCGGCATCGCCTTCCAGCTTGTCGACGACGCGCTCGACTATGGCGGCCGCTCGGCCACATCGGCGACGCTCGGCAAGAATGTCGGCGACGACTTCCGCGAAGGCAAGATCACGCTGCCGGTCGTGCTGGCCTTCCGTCGCGGCGACGCGGAGGAGCGCGCCTTCTGGCAGCGCGTCCTGCAGGATGGCGATCAGCGCGAGGGCGATATCGAACATGCGACAAAGCTGATGGCGCGGCATGGCACGATCGACGCGACGATCACACGGGCGCAGCACTATGGCGCAATTGCGCGCGACGCCCTGGCGATCTTCCCCGACAGCGAATACCGTCAGGCGCTGATCGACCTCGTGGATTTCTGCATCAGCCGGACCTACTGAGGCAAAGCGTCAGAGCCTCCCCGCCGCCACCGACCACCAATCCGGGCGCGCAGTCGCGATGGCAGCCTGCGCCGCCCACGCCGTTTTTTCATCCGCATAAAGACCAAAACACGTAGCGCCCGAGCCCGACATGCGGGCAAGCTTGCATCCATCCGTTCGCGCGATAGCAGCAATCACATCGCCGATCACCGGCGCAATGCCTTTTGCCGGGGCTTCGAGATCGTTGCCATGCGCACCCAGCCATTCGACGAAAGCGTCCAGATCGGCCCATTGCGGCAAGGGCGGGCTCACTTCGGTCTCGAGGGACTCCTGCGCGTTGAGCGCTTTAAAGACATCGCCCGTTGCGACGGCGACGCCGGGATTGACCAGTACGAACCAGAATTCCGGAAGACCGGAGAGACGCTTGATGAGTTCGCCCTTGCCCCACATGAAGGCAGGCGAGGAATCGAGACAGACCGGCACATCCGCACCGAGACAGAGAGCGAGCGACGCCATCTCATGCGGTTCGACAGGGCGATCATAGAGGCGGCAGAGAAGGCGCAAGGCGGCGGCCGCATCCGCCGAACCGCCGCCCATGCCGGAGGCGACGGGCAGGTTTTTCTCCAGCGTCAGATGCGCGTTGAGTTCCAGTCCCAGATATTCACCGAGCAGGATGGCGGCGCGCGAGACGAGATTATCCGGTTCGTCAACAAGCGAGCCCGCGAAAGGTCCGGTCATATCGAGACGCCAGTCGGACGCGAATTCGCCCGAGAGCCTGTCGCCACAATCGGCGAAGACCACGAGGCTCTGTATTTCATGAAAGCCGTCGGCGCGGCGGCCGGTGACCTTGATCGTCAGATTGATCTTGGCGGGTGCGCGTTCCATGAAACCTCCCTGCCTGTTGTCGGCGGACATCGACCTCAGGAACCGATTGCGGGCTTCGGCGATTGTCTGGTCGTCGCCGCATCGAGGCCGTAAAGCAACTTGGCTTTCAAATTCTCGACGTGACCGGGTTCGGGCTTCATCTCAAGCGCGTGGCTCCACTGGAAGCGGGCCTCGATCTTGCGGCCCACTTTCCAGAAGGCGTCGCCCAGATGCTCGTTGATGGTGCTGTCGCCCGGCTCAAGCTCGACCGCGCGCTGCAGGACATGCACGGCCTGCGCATAATCGCCGAGCCGATATTGCGCCCAACCGAGACTGTCGACGATGAACCCGTCTGTGGGGCGCAGCGAGACGGCCTTTTCGATCATGGCGAGCGCCTCATCGAGATGGGTGCCCTGCTCGATCCAGGAATAACCGAGATAGTTCAGCACCAGCGGATGCTCGCCGGACAACTCAAGCGCGCGTTTCAGATTGCTTTCAGCGACAGGCCAGTTGCCGAGGCGCTCGTTGCAGATGCCGAGCGCATAATAAAGCGTCCAGTGCGAGGGCTGCGGCTTTCCCGCCATTTCGATGGCGTGGGAATATTGAGCGGCGGCTTCGGCATATTTTTCCTTGGCGCGATAGATATCGCCAAGCGCCACGTATGGCTCGATCGAGTCCGGCTCGTCCTTTGAAAGAGCCTGCAACATGGCGATGGCTTCAGGCTGACGCTCCAGCCGGTCGAGGTCGATGGCCGACTGGATCTGCGCATTGCTGTACAACGGCGAGGATCTGGTGACCTTGCCATAAGCGTCGACGGCGTTCTGCCACAACTTCTTCTGTTCGTAAGTGTCGGCGAGAAGCGTGTTGGCGACGTCGAAATCGGGACGCATCCAGATCGCCAGACGCAGATAGACGATGGCGAGGTCGCTGCCCGACTCCTGCGCCAGCGCGCTGCCAAGTCCGTAGAGCGCCTCGGCGATGCCTTCAGGCGCATTCGCGACCACCGGCTTCACGGGCTTGCCCGTCTGAAGCGCGGCAAGATCGGCGAGCGCCAGCGGATGGCGCGGCGACAGGGTCAGGAAATCCTTCACCGCCGAGAGCGCCTTGTCGTTCTCGCCCTGACGCGAGAGAAAGCTCGCATAGCCTTCGACAATGCGGATCGAGGCGCCGCCGCTGGCGTCCATCGCTTCGCGATAGGCCTTCAGCGCCTCCGGCGCGTCGCCCAGCAGATCGAGAATGAGCGCCGTGTGATAGGTGCGGAAAAGATCGAAGGCGGGCTTGTCCTCGAACGACTTGAGACTGGCGAGCGCGCCGGGCTTATCGCCCTCGCCCGCCGAGGCCCAGCTCTGGGTCAGCGAACCGACCAGCGCCATGAAGACGCCTGCCTGCGCGCTGCCTATTTCCTTGCGCGCTTCGGCATAGTCGCCTTTGCGCATGTCATTGAGCGAGAGGATCAGACGCGCCATGCGATGCTCGGGGGCGAGCTTGACGATGCGGCGCGACAGGCTGACGGCGCGATCCATCTCGCCCGCGCTGGTGGCGGTCGACAGCGCCTGATCGAGCACCATGACGTTGTCGGCGTCATCGGCCAGCGTCGCGTCGAAATATCTGGCGGCGACCTTCGGGTCGTGGACGGAGCTTGCGTAGCGTGCGGCAAGATAATCGCCAAAGACGGCGTCCTTGCGCCCATTGCCAAAACCGCCCAGGCCTGCGCAGCCAGCCAATCCGGATATGAGCGCGGAAACGAAAACGACCCGTGCAATCCGGGTGAACTTTGTGAACGCCATCACTCTTGTCTGCCTCTGACCCCTTCGAGCCTCACCGCGCTTGAGGCCGTCTTGCATAGAGCAAAAGGGG
Organism: Parvibaculum sp.; assembly: GCA_049303435.1. Taxonomy (GTDB): domain Bacteria; phylum Pseudomonadota; class Alphaproteobacteria; order Parvibaculales; family Parvibaculaceae; genus Parvibaculum. Next base: position 10,252 of record JBAQNC010000231.1, read on the forward strand.
GCCTGCTTCTGGCAAAAGGAGGCCGGCATCCTTTGGGGGACACCGGCCCTTTTTCAAAGCTTAGCGCATTCAACACGGAAGCGATATGAAAGGCTCGCAAGTTACCGAATTACATATTGGGGTAATTCGGACCGCCCGCGCCTTCGGGCGCCGTCCAGGTAATGTTCTGGGTCGGGTCCTTGATATCGCAGGTTTTGCAATGAACGCAGTTCTGGGCGTTGATCTGGAACCGCGGGTTGGAGCCGTCGTCTTCCGTCACGATTTCATAGACGCCTGCCGGGCAATAGCGCTGGGCGGGCTCGGCATAGGTCGGCAGATTATAAGCGACCGGGATCGCCGGGTCCTTGAGCTTCAGATGGACGGGCTGATCTTCTTCGTGGTTGGTCGCGGAGATGAAGACCGACGACAGCTTGTCGAAGGAAATCTTGCCATCGGGCTTGGGATAGTCGATCGGCTTGCAGTCGGCCGCCTTCTTCAGCGACTCATGATCCGGCTTGCCATGCTTCAGCGTGAAGGGCAGACCGATGCCGAGCTGGTTCATCCACATGTCGATGCCGCCAAGCGGCAGGCCGATGAGCGAACCGAAACGCGACCAGAAGGGCTTCACGTTGCGCACGCGCTTGAGGTCCTTGTAGACCGGGCTGGCGATATAGGCTTCCGTGTAACTCGTCAGTTCGTCCGCCGCGCGGCCGCCCTTGACCGCGTCGAAGGCCGCTTCCGCGCCCATCATGCCGGTGAGGATCGCATTGTGGCTGCCCTTGATGCGCGGCACGTTGACGAAGCCCGCCGAGCAACCGACCAGCGCGCCGCCGGGGAAGGTGAGCTTGGGGACCGACTGGAAACCGCCTTCGGTGATGGCGCGCGCGCCATAGGCGATGCGCTTGCCGCCGACGAATGTGTCGCGCACTGCCGGGTGCTGCTTGTAGCGCTGGAACTCGTCAAACGGCGAGAGATAGGGGTTCTTGTAGTTCAGGTGCAGCACGAAGCCGACCGAGACGAGATTTTCACCGAAGTGATAGAGGAACGAGCCGCCGCCGGTGTCGTTCTTGAGCGGCCAGCCGAAGGTATGCTGCACCAGACCCTTGCGGAACTTCGCCGGATCGATCTCCCAGATTTCCTTCAGGCCGATGCCGTATTTCTGCGGATCGCGGCCTTCGTCGAGCTTGAACTTGCGGGTCAGTTCCTTGGTCAGCGAGCCGCGCGCGCCTTCGGCGAACAGCGTGTATTTGGCGCGCAGTTCCATGCCGCGCGTATAGCTGTCCTTGTGGCTGCCGTCCTTGGCGACGCCCATGTCGCCGGTGGCGACGCCGCGCACGCTGCCGTCTTCGTTATAAAGGACTTCGGCGCCGGAGAAGCCGGGATAGATTTCGACGCCCATTTCCTCGGCCCTGGTCGCCAGCCAGCGACAGACATTGGCGAGGCTGCCGATGTAGTTGCCGTGGTTCGACATGAGCGGCGGGAAGATGAAATTGGGGATGCGGATCGAGCCCGCCGGGCCGAGATAGAGGAAATGATCCGCCGTCACCTGCGTGTCGAGCGGGCAATCCTGCTCTTTCCAGTCGGGGATCAGCTTGTTGAGGCCGATGGGGTCGAAAACCGCGCCGGACAGAATATGCGCGCCGACTTCGGAGCCTTTCTCGATCAGGCAGACCGAAATATCGAAATCCTGTTCGGCTGCAAGCTGGCGCAGACGAATGGCCGCCGACAGGCCCGCCGGGCCGCCGCCGACGATCAGCACGTCATATTCCATATACTCGCGTTCGGGCAGGTCGCTCATCTCGTCACTCTCCTCAGGGTGGCCTCGGGGCTCTTTTATACGTGCAGCCCAACTCATTCGTTCGTTTGACGGGGCAGTTTATGGTGCCTTGACCAAGTTTGGTCAATATCTGGACGGGTCATGCTAGTCTAGGTTACGCAATCGACGCCCGCATGCACCAATACTGCAAGACAATACCGCAAAAATGACCGGATTTGAGCCCTCAGACGCCGATTTATCCCCCGCAGACGCCGTTCGGCGGCTTTCTTTCTATGTGGAAGCGGGCGTGAGCGAGGCATTTTGCGAGGATGCGCAGAATCGCTACCAGCAGCCGGATGCCCCCGAAACCGAAACGCCCGCCGCCGCTGACGCCCGTTCGCCGGAATTGACAGGCCGACGCGCGCCGATAAGCGGGCGCGCCCTGAGTGGACGGACCCTGAGTGGACGGACCCTGAGTGAACAAACGATGGGCGAAGCGCCGCCGCCCGCCTTCCGCGCCATGCCGCAGACCATTGCCGTCGACGACAGCGAAGTGGTGGCCGCCGCCCGCGCGCTCGCGGCGCAAGCCACGTCTCTGGCGGCGCTGCGCGAGGCCATCGCGCGCTTCGACGGTTGCGCGCTCGCCAATACGGCCAAGAACCTCGTGCTTGACGAAGCGACGACAAGCGCGCGCGTCATGCTGATCGGCGAAGCGCCACGACGCGACGACGATCTGGAAGGCCAGCCCTTCGCCGGCGAGGCGGGCCGGCTTCTCGACCGCATGCTCGCCGCCATCGGCCTCACGCGCGGCGATGTCTATCTCGCCAATCTGCTCCCCTGGCGTCCGCCGGGCGACCGCCAGCCGACGCCGCTCGAACAGGCGATCTGCATGCCCTTCGTCACGCGCCAGATTGAGCTTTGCGCCCCCGCCGTCCTCGTCTTCGCAGGCGGCGTCCCCGCCAAGCATATGCTGGGCGTGGACACGCCCCTGCCGAAACTTCGCGGACAATGGAAGGACTATCGCGCGGGCGAAGGACCGCAAGGGCTCATCCCGGCACTGACGATGTTCGCGCCCGACTACCTGCTGCGCCACCCCGCGCACAAGCGCTATGCGTGGCAGGACTTGCTGGCGTTGAAGGCGAAGATGGAAGAGCTGCCGAAGACATAATCTTCATCTTCACCTCCCCCTCAATAATCCTTCACCTCCCCCT
>JBAQNC010000232.1:0-14864 GCA_049303435.1 Parvibaculum sp.
TGCGCCTTTTTTATGACGACGCTGTCGTCAAGGGCGACCTCAAGGCACTCGAATATTTCAAGCCCGGCAGCTGCTAGTCTTTTTCCGATTTCATGCCCCTACCCTTGATGATCGCCGTGTTGCCGAAGCGGGCACGCACACGGTCCATCGCGCGTTCGGCCTCCGCCCGTCGCGTTGCCGATGGGTCGAGCATGTCCGGCGGGTCGGCGGCGTTTTCGTCATGGAGATTTGCGATTCCAATACCCAGAAGTCTGAAAGCCGTCCCGTCGGTCTCTTTGGCGAGCAGCGGCGCGCCTGTGCGGAAGATGACTTCGGCGAGTTGTGTCGGGTCGGGCAGGGTTACGCTGCGGGTGCGACTCTTGAAGTCGCTGGTCTTGAGTTTCAGGACGACCGTTTGCCCAGATTTTTGAGCGGCCTTGGCGCGGGTGGCCACTTTCTCGCAGAGCGGCCAGAGTTTGCGCCTGAGTTCCTCGGCGCTTGAAATGTCGTCGAAAAATGTCGTCTCCGCTGAAATGCTTTTGGCGATATTGCTGCTCGATATGCGGCGATCGTCAAGCCCGCGCGACAGTCGCCACAGGCGGCGGCCCATGGCGCCATAACGCGCCATCAGGTCGGTTTCTTCCATCTTTTGCAGTTGGGAGATGCGGGTGAGGCCGTCGCGTGCGAGTTTGGTTTCGAAGGCCCTGCCCACGCCCCAGATCAATGAAATCGGCTTTTCCTTCAGGAAGTCCAGTGCTTCCGCTTGTCCGATGATCGAGAAGCCGCGCGGCTTGTCCATGTCCGAGGCGACCTTCGCCAGAAACTTGCAATAACTCAGGCCCACCGAGACGGTGATGCCGATTTCCCTCTCGATGCGCGTCTGCAATTTCAGCATGCTCAGGGCGGGGCTGCCGTGGTGCAGTTTCTCGGTGCCGCCAAGGTCGAGGAAGGCTTCATCGATAGAAAGCGGTTCGACGAGAGGTGTGAGATCGCGCATCATCTGGCGTACCTCGCGTCCGACGCGGCTGTATTTTTCCATATCGGGCTTGATGACGACGGCTTCCGGGCAGGCCTGCAGCGCCTTGAACATGGGCATTGCCGAGCGCACGCCGCGAATGCGGGCAATGTAGCAACAGGTCGAGACGACGCCGCGTTTGCCGCCGCCGATGATGAGCGGCTTGTCGTTGAGTTCCGGGTTGTCGCGCTTTTCGACAGACGCATAGAAGGCGTCACAATCCATATGGGCGATGGTAAGCGTCAGCAATTCGGCATGGCGTACAAGGCGGGGACGCTTGCATGCAGGGCAGCGTTTTGCATCGACCGGAACAGGCGTGAAACAATCGCGGCAGAAGCCGGGTATTTCACTTGTCTCGTTCATCTCTATTCATTCGGCCATAGCCAGGCCGCACCGCGCACTCCGCTGCTGTCGCCATGCTGGTTGCGGACAAGTTTTGTGTCGACGCGATCAGAAAAGACATAGGCGCCCCAGCGTGAAGGCACTTCGCTATAGAGTTCGTCCGTGTTCGACATGCCGCCGCCAAGCACGATCACATGTGGGTCAATGATGTTGATAACAGTTGCCAGCGCGCGAGCCAGCCGGTCGGAATAGCGCCACAGGGCAGCTTTTGCTGGGCGCTCGCCATTGCGGGCTGCCATGATGATTTCAGGTGCACTCAGGTCTTTCTTTTCGAGTGCGTTGTATTCTGCCTCGAATGCGGGCCCCGAGTTCCACGCTTCGATGCAGCCCTTCTTGCCGCAATAGCAATCAGGTCCCGGCAGTTCGTCGGGCAGAACCCAAGGCAGGGGATTGTGGCCCCATTCGCCTGCAATGGCATTAGGGCCTTGCAGAAGTCGACCATGAACGACGAGGCCGCCGCCAACGCCCGTGCCCAGTATGGCGCCGAAGACGGTCGGTGCGCCTGCCCCCGCACCGTCGGTCGCCTCGGAAAGTGCAAAGCAATCGGCATCGTTGGCGATGCGAACGGGACGCTTCAGGGCCTCTTCGATATCGATGTTGAAGGGCATCTTGTTAAGGCAGGTGCTATTTGAATTTTTAATGAGGCCGGTCGCGGGCGAGATCGCGCCGGGCGTGCCGATTCCCACGCTTCCGGTTTTGCCGGTCATGGTTTCGAGGTCGTCGACGATTTTGCAGAGAGTTCGGATGGTTTCTCGATAGTCGGTCCTGGGGGTCGGCAGTCGCAGACGCGCAAGCTCCTGTCCGTCATGGCCGAGGGCTACACCCTCTATTTTTGTTCCGCCCAGATCGATACCGATACGCATGGAAATTTTCGTTCCGTCTAGAAGCCGCTCACATCGAGCTGGTTGGAAATAAAGTTGTGCGCCTCGGTCCAGTCACTCGTATGGAAGTGGCTGTCGGCAGCGGCGCCCATCAAATTTGCCAATCGCTTGTCGGCAATGAAGTGGAGTAAGTGGCAAGCCTTATGCGCCTTGGCGACGGCAGTAATATTATGCGGAATGTCATCGAGGAAGAAGACTGGCGCATTAACGCGCTCTGCCATCCGCCGTACGGCACCTCCTTTGAGGCCTCTGTTGGCTACGACGGGGTAGGCCATATTCTCGCTTGCGAGGTGGCGGGCGCGGGCCGTCTTGTCAGCCAGAGGTACATTGGTGAGGACGATGACCTGGGCCCGGTCGGAAAGTGACTTGAGGGCCTCGGCAGCGCCTGGAACGGGCAGGAGCTTTTCTGTCGATGTTGCAAAGAAATCTTTCAACAGGCCCTGGACCTTGTCGGTGGCTACGACATTGTTGCTTTCGCGGTGTTTGATATTGCCGCTCAGAGCGAAACTCTGCAGATCGAGCCAAAGGTCTTTGGTTGCGAGATAGACCTCGAGGCCTACCAGAAACTGCATCAATACTTCATCGCAATCCGTGACGATCAGAGGGCGCTCCGGCGTCAGATCAAGCGCGTCTATCTGTTCTGCGACGTCGTCGAAGAGATGAAGCGGATCTTGGGTTGCCATGGCCGAATGCATATTGGGATTAGTGGGTGGGGTCGCTTGGCTCATGTCCAGTGTACCTCTTCGCCGCCGGGCAGCTGTTTGCGGGCCATTCCTGGCATTTCAGGGCGTAAATTTGTGGCCTCGCAAAAGGCCAGAAGCCTTTGATCGTCCATCAGGATGAAATCGAGGATTCCACCAAGGATTTCAGGCTCGCCTGCGCGGCTTCGCAAGTCATTGGGCGACAGTCCCGTCAGATCGACAAAGGCAAACAGCAGCTCTTCTTCGGCGGCAATGTGGCCAAGGGCCTGAATGGCGATCAGTTCTGCCTGATCAGCGGTCATCTTTTTCTTCCTTTGCGGCTCGAATCCCTGCGCTCGACATCATTTAGGGACGTCCAGAGTGTTTTGCCATAATTTCCCATTAAGCATATGCCGCTTTGGAGGCAAAATGACCGTGTCTTATTGAACGCTTAAAGACTTAGTTAACGATATTGGAGTGTTATAGGCGGAACGAGGCCCGGGAATCAGCTCCCAGTCCCGATTATACCAGTCTTGAAGCTCGCCGGACGGACTCGGCAACAAGTGGAGTTCTGGAGCATGGATGCGATGACGAAAAAAGTACTGATCGTCGAAGACAATGAGCTGAATATGAAGCTCTTCCATGACCTGCTTGATGCTCATGGGTATGAAACCTTGCAGACGCGCGATGGCATCGAAGCCCTCGAAATTGCGCGTGTGAACCGCCCCGACCTGATCCTGATGGACATCCAGCTGCCGGAAGTTTCCGGTCTGGAAGTTACAAAATGGATTAAGGAAGATGACAGCCTGCGTTCGATCCCTGTTATTGCCGTTACTGCCTTTGCGATGAAGGGCGACGAAGAGAAGATTCGTGAAGGGGGGTGCGAGGCTTATATCTCGAAGCCCATTTCCGTGACGCAATTTTTGGAGACCGTTCAGCGTTTCCTGCAGTAAGCAGTAAGGAGACTGACCGGTGACGGCACGCGTACTCATCGTTGACGATGTTCCTGCAAATTTGAAGTTGCTGGACGCCAAGCTGACCGCTGAATATTTCGGCGTGCTCAAGGCGTCGTCCGGTCCGGAAGCCATCGAGGTGGCGATCAGGGAGATGCCTGACATCATCCTGCTCGACGTGATGATGCCGGGCATGGACGGTTTTGAAGTCTGCCGTCGTCTCAAGGCGGCGCCCGAGACCGAGCATATTCCCGTTGTTATGGTGACCGCGCTCGATCAGGCGAAAGACCGTGTTCAAGGTCTTGAGGCTGGAGCGGATGACTTTCTGACAAAGCCGGTCAATGACATGGCGCTTTTTGCGCGTGTGAAGAGCCTTGTTCGTCTGAAGATGGTGACGGATGAATTGCGCATGCGTGAGGCAACGGGGCAGCGGATCGGCGCGCTTGTCGGAGGCAGCACCGAGCGCATGTTGATGACCGAGCCGGGGCGTGTCCTCATCATTGATGATCGCCCGACCTCCCTGAAGCGCATGTCCGAGGCGCTCGCCATCGAGCATACGGTTGCGGTTGCTGAAACCCCTGATGAAATGATGCAGCTTGCCGCCATCGGGGACTATGACCTGCTGATCGTCAGCCTGACGCTTGCCGAACACGACGGTTTGCGGCTTTGCTCGCAGCTTCGCTCGCTTGAAGCCACGCGGCAGACGCCGTTGCTTGCCATTGTGGAGGAGGGCGATACGCCCCGTCTGGTGCGCGCGCTCGATATGGGCGTGAACGACTATCTGGTTCGCCCGGTCGACCGCAACGAGCTTGTCGCTCGTTGCCGCACGCAGCTTCGCCGCAAGCGGTTTCAGGACTATTTGCGCGAGAAGTTTCAGCAGGGTCTTGAGCTTGCCATTACTGACAGCCTCACGGGGCTCTATAATCGCCGCTATATGGAAAGCCATCTCGGCGCGATGGTCGAGGATGGGCTCACCAACAACAAGCCCGTTTCCTTGCTGATTTTTGATATCGACTTCTTCAAGTCGGTCAACGACACCTATGGGCATGGCGCTGGCGATGCGGTGCTCAAGGAGTTCTCCCAGCGAATCGCGCAGAATGTGCGTGGCGTTGATCTGGCTTGCCGCATGGGGGGCGAGGAATTCGTTGTCGTCATGCCGGACACCGACCTTGCCTATGCGATGATGGTGGCCGAGCGCCTGCGGACGCGCATTGGTGAAACGTCCTTCAAGGTTGATGGTGGGCATGAGCTTAACATCACTGTCAGCATCGGCCTTGCCGTGGTCGATGGTCCCGGCGATACGGCCGGAAAGCTGATCGAGCGGGCGGATGCCGCCCTTTACCGCGCCAAGCGTGACGGGCGTAACCGGGTTGAGGCCGAAGCAGCCTGATGCCTTTCCCCGGACATTCGGATAGTCCTGTAAGCATCTGATTTTTATAGAAACTTCTGACTATATGGCGCTGTTTGACCGTGGTCGGCGTTATGCGAGTTAACCATAGAAATTCATGGTTAATCAAACCTTTATAAACCATCCCTATGATGTGACTTTATTTGGCACAGTTCGGGTGCTAATAATTACAGTCATTAGTTTCGCTGCATCGTCTGCGTTCCTTTGCTGGGGGGTAAAGAATGCAGGTTCGAGACAGCGATGAGTGTCCTCACGGGGGCTCAGGTCCGCCGCATCTCCTGGGTCTGTGAGGCACGGTCGGTCGAAACGTGGTGGTGGAGTGGCCTCCTCTGATAAGCCAAAAGTTTCGACCGACCACCCTTTCTCTTCTAGTCAAATTGCCAAGCAAAAAGGCCGGTCCTTGCGGAACCGGCCTTTTGCATAAGCTTGCTTTGCGCCAAGCTTATTTGATCTTGGTTTCCTTGAACTCGACGTGCTTGCGCGCGACGGGATCGTATTTCTTGATCACGAACTTTTCCGTCATCGTGCGCGAGTTCTTCTTGGTCACATAGAAGTAGCCCGTGCCCGCAGTGCTTTCGAGTTTGATCTTGATCGATGCTGGCTTCGCCATTGCGAAATCCTCGGAGTTATGCGGGCTGCATGACGCGCACGCGGAGAATCTTTACTACGCCCAATGAGCGCGATTTGAGCGCAGACTACTCAGGCCACCGCGTAAGTCAAGTCTGGCCTTTCATTCGTGGAAAATCTCAGTTTTGGGCGGTATTTCGCCAGATCAGATAGCGCCACCCGGCGATCAGGGCAAAGGTGAAGGTGATGGCGGCAAAGGCGAAGGGCAGGCCGTGCGGCGGGACGAGCTGCATGCCTGTGCCGCCGATGGCCGGACCGGCCAGTCCCCCAAAGTTGTACATCATCACGAAGGCGGCATTGGCGGCGGCGAGATCTGCGCCCTTGATGCGTTGACCCAGAAGCGTCAGCCCGACCGTATAGAGGCCACTGGTGATGCCGCCAAAAACGAAGACTAGAGGCATGACCAGCATGGAGCCATGCACGAAGGGCAGGACGACGATGGCGCTGGCGCCGACGAGGGCGCAGAGGACCAGCAGCAAATTGCGGTCCATGCGATCGGCCAGTAGCCCCAATGGCAACTGGCTGAAGATGTTGCCCGCCGCGAAGGCGGAGAGCAGCAGGGCGGCGGATTGTTCGTCGAGACCGATCCGCAGACCATAGATCGGCATCAGCGTCAGCGTGCCTTGCTCCAGCGCGCCGAAGGTGAAAGCCGCGAATGTGACTGTGGGGACGATACGGATAAAGGCGAAGACGCCATGTCCCTGACTGTCATGGGTGGCGAAGTGGCCCATCGCCGGTCCGGCAAACCAGATCGGCGCGCTGGCGATTGCCATCATGACTGCGATGGTGGCATAGGGCAGGAAACCCTGGCCGCCCACCGCGATCAGTACGCCGGGGCCCGTGGCGAAGCCGAGCGAAAGCACGGTGGCGTAAAGGCCGATGAGGCGACCGCGCGTAGCTTCTTCGGCGAGTTGGTTGATCAGCGTCTCACTGAGGACGAAGAGTATTACCAGCGCAGCGCCATTCATGAAACGTACGGGGAACCAGAACCAGACATTGGGCCAAGCATAGCAGGCCATAAGGCAGCTGATGGAAAGCCATAGCGAGGCGAGCAGCAGCCTTCGCATGCCAAGTAGTCTGATGAGGCGTGGCAGCAGCGGCGTCACCAGCAAGCCGCCGATCGCCGCCGAGGTGGCGCTCAAGCCGTTCAGAAAGGGCGAGACGCCCTGCCGGTCGAGTTCGAGCGACAGGAGCGGCAGCGACGCGCCAAGGCCCATCGCCACGGCGGTGAGGCTCGCTATGGCGCTGAAGACGCCCCGCCGGCGGTCAGACGAAGAAAGGGCTGGCTTGGCGACGGTCTCGCTCATGTCACTCAACTCAAGCTCTGATTATGGGTTTGTTGTTGCGATAGCTGAACAGGGGTGGGCGAGTGCGTTTGACGCCGGAGGCGTGAATATCACGTGCTTCATGCAGCACAAATTCGGTGACATCAATCACCGGTAGTTTGAGCGCGTCGGAAATCGGATACCAGTCGAGGTCTTCCAGTTCGCCGCTTCCCTTGAGCGTGCCTGTCAGTTGGTCCGCCTGACAGGAGAAGAAACGCGCATGAAAGCGGATCGGGCTTTGTGGCGGCGTGATGGCGCGAGCGAGGCCTTCGATGGCGGCAAGGTCGGGCGCAATGCCCGCCTCGCGAAACGCCGTCCAGCCGGGTCCTGCTTCGTCGCCGACATGGCCTTTCTTCGCCAGGATGAAACCCGTCTCCTCAAACGTCTCGCGGATCGCCGCCATGGCCAGCGAACGTGCCAGACGCTTTGAGTCCGTTCCCAGTTGCGCCGTTTCGCGCAAGGGTGTTGAGGGCAGGGCATTGAAGTCGTCCGGATCGAGTTTGCCACCGGGAAAGACGAAGGTGTCCGGTACGAATTTCATCCTGGCGTGGCGACGTCCCATCAGGATGCGCGGCTCGTCCTCGGTTGTATCGATGATGACGAGGCTCGCCGCATTGCGCGGCTTCACGGCTCGCGCGGGTAAAGCGCTTGTGTCAGGCATCACAGGGTCAACATGTCGCGGATGGCCTGATTGCGGCGAAAGTGGATGAAGGGCACGGGCCGCGTTCTTTGTTCGGCCATTGTCATGCGCAGACGCTCGTCGATTTCCGCGAGGATCGTGCGCGTGATGTTGGGCAGGTCGAGGTCCTGCGCATCCTTTGTCGTGATCCAGTGTAAGCCCTGCAATTCGCCGGAGCCTTTCACCGCCGAAGGATCGCCGTGAATATGTTCGGCATCGGCAATGAAGAAGCGCGTGTCGAAGCGGCGCGTGCGATAGGGCGGCGTGATCGCGCGGGCGACAAAATCCAGCGCGTTCAGCGCTGGCGAAACGCCAAGCGAGAAATATTCGTTCCAGTCCTTTTGTTTGCTGCGCTGTGGCGTGCCAATCAACGTTCCGACCGCAAGTCCCGTTTCCTCGAAAGTTTCGCGGATCGCGGCCATGGCCAGTGCGCGGGCGCGATTGTCGCTTGGCGCGCCGCGCATCCGGTCTTTCAGAAGCTTGGCGACGTCTTCGCGCAGATCCTGCGCGGGACGTACGCGGCTGTCCGCCGGATCGACGCGACCGCCGGGAAAAACAAATTTGTTGGGCATGAATTTGTGGTTGGCATGGCGCTGCCCCATCAGCACCTGCGGGCTCGCGCCATCGTTGCGCACAAGGATCAGCGTCGCCGCGTCGCGTGGTCGAACGGCGCGGCCGACTGAACTTTCGCGAAACTCCTGATCGCGTGATTGCTTGGGGTCGAATGCCCCTTTTTGTGTTCCTGACATTCGAATTCATCCCATTCTTCAATTTTTATGTGAAGGCAGGATGCTCGCTGTGGCGTGCGGTGTCCAGTTAGGGGACTGCGTCTAGTCTTCCGCTGCGTCGCCAAAGCCATGCATACGCGTGGCCCATTGCAACCCCACCACAGCGCCCTTGATACGCGGCAGCAGGAACAGGCTAAGACCCAGCGCCAATGTCGGCCAGATTGCGGCATGGACCCAGATCGGCGGCATATATTCAAGCTCGACAGCCAGCATGATCGGCACCACGACATGACCAACGATCAGGATCGTGAAATAAGGCGGCGCGTCATCGGCCTGGTGGTGGAACAATTCTTCGCCGCAATGGGGGCAATTGTCGGCCACCTTGAGGAATTTTCTGAACATCTTTCCCTCGCCACAGGCAGGGCACTTCATGGACAGACCACGACGAATGGACTGCCACGCGGACCGTGTTTCAGGGCCTGCCGTGACGAAAATATCCGGATTATTGATGTCCAAAACCTGACTCATGATGCTCTAACAATTCTTCCAACGATGCCGCCTATTTGGGACTCGTTTGCAATTTGAAAGAATGTGGCAGGATGACGCGCGACCCAATGGCCAAGCAAAATACTCGGACTTGTCAACTCTTGGGCGAGCGTCCAGGTTTTGGTTTGCGTTTTGCGGGCCCTTTTCCGGGGTTTTTGGAGCCGGCTTTCGATTTTGCGCCATTTCGCCGCAAGGGCCCGCGTCCGTCCGTTTTGCGTCCTGCGCCACCACGTCCTGATCCATGACGACCGGCTGGTTTGCCCTCATGGCCGCCTTCGACCATTTCAAAGCGCAGGCCGCCCGTGATGGGAACGGCTTCCTCGAGCTTTATGATCACCCGTTCACCCAGACGATAGGTGAGACCTGAACGTTCGCCGACGAGGGCGTGTGCGCCTTCGTCGTGATGGAAGAATTCCGTGCCGAGATTGGCGATGGGCACAAGACCGTCGGCGCCTGTTTCATCGAGCTTGATGAAGAGGCCGAAGCGCGTGACGCCGGAAATGCGTCCCGGAAATGTCGCGCCGATGCGCGCTTCAAGGAAGGTGGCGATGAAGCGGTCATTGCTGTCGCGCTCGGCCACCATTGAGCGGCGCTCGGTGGTTGAAATATGTTCGGCGATTTCGGTCATCGCGCCGACTTCTTCGTCTGACTGGCCGTCCTTGGCCTTCCCGTCGGAAAGAGCGGAGACAAGGGCGCGGTGCACGATCAGATCAGCGTATCGGCGGATGGGGGATGTGAAGTGCGCATAGTTGCGCAGGTTCAATCCGAAATGGCCGATATTGTCCGGCGAATAGACAGCCTGAGCCTGCGAGCGCAGAACGATGGTCGAGACCATCTGATCATACTCCTTGTCCTTCACATCATGCAGGATCTTGTTGAAAGATTCCGGCTTGGTGACAGGCCCCTTGGGGAAGGATATTTCCAGTGTGCGAAGGAAATCGGAAAGGGCAATCAGCTTTTCGCGCGACGGGTTGTCATGGATGCGGAAGATGAGCTTCCGCCCCTTTTGCTGCAGGGTCTCGGCAGCGCAGACATTCGCCTGAATCATGAATTCCTCGATGAGCTTCATCGATTCATATTTGGCGGCGATGTGAACGGCGGCGATGCGCCCGGTGGGATCGATTTCAGCCTTGTATTCGGGCAGGTCGAGGTCGAGCGGTCCGCGTTTTTCGCGCGCGATGCAGAGTGTCTTGTAGGCATTCCAGATCGGTTGCAGCACGGCCTTCAGCAGGGGACCAGTCTTGTCGTCCGGTGCCCCATCGATGGCTTCCTGCATCTGCTTGTAGGTCAGACGGGCGGCGGATTTCATGAAGCCACGAATGAATTCATGGCCGCGCTTTGCGCCATGCCTGTCGAATGTCATGCGGACGGCGAGGCAGGCGCGGTCTTCCCTTTCGCGCAGCGAGCAGAGGTCGTTGGATATGCGTTCGGGCAGCATCGGCACGACGCGGTCCGGGAAATAGGTCGAGTTGCCGCGTTTGCGTGCTTCGCGGTCCATCGGCGAGCCGGGCAGCACATAGGCGGCGACATCGGCGATGGCGACAATGACGATATGGCCACCTTCATTTTTCGGATCGGTATCGGGCGTCGCCCAGACCGCATCGTCATGGTCGCGTGCATCGACGGGATCGATGGTGACCAGAGGAATGTCACGCAGGTCCGTTCGACCATGCACTCCTTTGGCGTCCGTATCTTCGGCAGCCTTGATGACGCTGTCGGGGAACTGGTCGGGAATGCCATGCGTGTGAATGGCGATGAGGCTGATCGATTTCGGGTCGCTGCTCTTGCCGAAGGCCTCCTTCACCCTTGCGCGGGCAAGCCCGTAGCGTTTGCCGGGCAGGCTTTCGGCCAGCACCAGATCGCCGTCCTTCGCCTGAGCCGTGTCTTCGCGCGTGACTTCAAATTCGGTACGGACGCGCTTGTCCACCGGCACGATGCGCCCGCCCTCGGCTGTCGAACGAAAGAGGCCCAGGATTTGTTCCGCGCCCTTGCCGATGCGCCGAATGATCCTCGCCTCATAGGCATAGATTTCTTCGTCGTCTTCAGTCTTGGTGAGGCGTGCCAGCACCCGGTCGCCAATGCCTGCGGGCGGTTCATCGTCATTCTTCTTGCGCAGGTCGGGCGAGATAACGATGGCAGGCGGTGTCGCCGTGCTTTTCCATTCGAGCGGTTTGGCGACGAGTTCGCCATCCGTGTCGCGATGTGTGATTTCGAGCATGGAAACCGGCGGCAGGTCGCCCGCGCGATTGAGCTTCTTGTTTTCGCGTTTTTCCAGCAGGCCTTCTTCGGCCATCGCCTTCAGCATCTGCTTTAGCGGGATGCGGTCCGCACCCTTGATGTTGAAGGCGCGTGCGATTTCGCGTTTGCCGATGGAGGTGGAGCTTGAGGAAACAAATTCCAGAATTTGTTCGCGCGTCGGCAGTCCCTGTTCGCGATCCCGTTTGCGTGGCGCGTCGGCTTTCTTGACAGGCTTCTTCGACGGCTTTGTTTTCTTCACGAGGGTCAATCAGCTGTTGCGGTCGATTTGGGTTTGGCCTTGCTGGTGGGCTTCTTGGCGGCAGGCTTTTTAGCTGGAGCTTTCTTTGCGGTCGCCTTCTTGGGCGCTGGTTTGGCTTCACCATCTTTCTTGGCAGCTGCTTTCTTTGCGGGCGCCTTTTTCTTCGTGGCAGCTTTTTTCCGGGCAGGTTTCTTCTTGCCTGTCTGGAGTTCGCGAGCCTCGATCAATGCGACGGCTTCTTCCAGCGTGACCTTCTCGAGGTCCGTGCCTTCCGGGATCGTGGCATTGGTCTTTTCGTGTTTTACGTAAGGACCGTATTTGCCATCCATGATCTGCACGGGCTTGCCGGTTTCCGGGTGGTTGCCTAATTCGCGCAAGGCCTTGGGGCCGCGTGGTTTGCCGCCGCGCGCTTTCTTTTCGGCAAGCACGTCGACAGCGCGGTTGAGGCCGACGGTGAAGACTTCGTCGATCGAATCCAGATTAGCATAGACGCCGTCATGCAGAACGAAAGGTCCAAAGCGCCCGATGCCGGCCGTAATCATCAGGCCGGTTTCAGGATGAGGGCCGACTTCGCGCGGCAGCGATAGAAGTTGCAGCGCCTGTTCGAGCGTGATGTCGGCGGCTGTCGCGCCAAAGGCCTTCGGCAGGCCAGAGCGTTTTGGCTTGTCGCCTTTTTCTTCAGGCTCGCCGAGCTGGATATAAGGCCCGAAGCGACCTTTTTTCACGAGGACCGGCTTGCCGGTATCGGGATCGACGCCGAGTGTGCGATCGCCGGTGGCGTCTTCACCATCGGCGCCGACGGTGAGCTGGCGTGTGTATTTGCATTCGGGATAGTTCGAACAGCCCACGAAGGCGCCGAAACGTCCTACTTTAAGTGAGATGCGGCCATCTTCGCAGGCCGGGCATTTGCGCGCGTCGCTACCGTCTTCCTTTGCAGGGAAGACGTGCGGACCCAGCACATCGTTCAGGCGGTCGAGAACTTCGGTGATGCGCAATTCCATCGCCGAGGCGACTTCTTCCGTGAAGGGCATCCAGAATTCGCGCAGGACCTGTTTCCAGTCGAGTTCGCCAGCCGAGACCTTGTCGAGCTTTTCTTCCAGGTCCGCCGTGAAGTCATATTGCACATAGCGCGTGAAGAAATTTTCGAGGAAAGCCGTCACGAGGCGGCCCTTGTCGTCGGGGATGAAGCGGCCCTTGTCCATCGTCACATAGGTACGGTCGCGCAATGTCTGGAGCGTCGAGGCATAGGTCGAAGGACGACCGATGCCGAGTTCTTCCATGCGCTTGACCAGCGTGGCTTCGGAAAAACGCGGTGGCGGTTCCGTGAAGTGCTGGTCGGCGCGTGTTTCGTGCAGGCCAAGCTTGTCGCCGCTGGCGACTTTCGGAAGGCGACCATCATCGTCGTCCTCGGTGTCGTCGTCGCGGCCTTCCTGATAGAGACGCAGGAAGCCGTCGAAGATGATGACCGAGCCCGTGGCGCGCAAGCCGATCTGCTGTTCGTCGGCTTCGATCTCGATGGTGGTGCGTTCAAGCTGCACACTTTCCATCTGGCTGGCGATGGTGCGGTTCCAGACCAACTCGTAAAGGCGACGCTGGTCGTCGTCGAGCATCTTGGCGACTTTGGAAGGGAGGCGGCTCAGGTCAGTCGGACGAATGGCTTCATGCGCTTCCTGCGCGTTCTTCGCCTTGGTCTTGTAGATGCGCGCGGTCGAAGGCACATAGGCTTCGCCGAATTCATTATTGATGACGGTGCGGGCCTGGGCGATAGCCTCGTCGGCTATCTGCACGCCGTCGGTACGCATATAGGTGATGAGACCTGTCGTCTCGCCGTCGATGTCCAGACCTTCATAAAGGCGCTGGGCGAGTTGCATGGTACGGCTCGCGGAGAAGCCGAGCTTGCGGCTCGCTTCCTGTTGCAGCGTCGAGGTCGTGAAGGGGGGATAGGGATTTCGTTTGGTCGGTTTACTTTCGACCGACTTCACGCGGAAATGCGAGGATTTTATTCTTGCGACAATTTCGTCGGCTGTCGCCTGGTTGGGGATATCAAATTTTTCGAGTTTCTTACCGTCGAGATTGACGATGCGGGCTGTGAAAGGGGCACCCGAACCTGTCTTCAGGTCGGTCTCGATCGTCCAGTATTCCTGTGCACGAAAAGCCTCGATTTCGAGCTCTCTCTCGCAGATTAACCTCAACGCAACAGACTGAACGCGACCTGCCGAGCGTGCGCCGGGGAGCTTTCTCCACAGCACAGGCGACAGCGTGAAACCCACCAGATAGTCCAATGCTCGGCGCGCGAGGTAAGCGTCGATCAGTTCCTTGTCGAGGCCGCGCGGGTTCTGCATGGCCTTCAAGACCGATGTCTTGGTGATCGCGTTGAAGACCACGCGCTCGACCTTGACGTCTTTCAGGACCTTCTTTTTGTTAAGAACTTCAAGGACATGCCAGGAAATTGCTTCGCCTTCGCGATCCGGGTCAGTGGCGAGGATAAGCTTGTCCGCACCCTTGACCGCCGCAGCTATGTCATTGAGGCGCTTCTGTGATTTCGGATCAACATCCCAGGCCATCTCGAAATCATGGTCCGGCTGCACCGAACCGTCCTTCGATGGCAGGTCGCGCACATGACCATAGGAGGCGAGAACCTTGAAGCCTTTGCCAAGGTATTTGTTGATCGTCTTCGCCTTTGAGGGCGACTCAACAATGACGACGTCCATCGAGCGTTCAAACTCTCTTTTTATCTCAGGGAACGGTTCTTTTCTCAGGCCCTCAGGGGCCAGCGCGCATTCGCACCCAAGTGAATGTCACATCATTCAAATGAATATTCCGCGCCACCGCAGGTCATGTCGACCGTGCCAGAACATGAGGAAAAGCCGAGTCTCTGTCAAATGTTGCAGAAATCTGCCGATTTTTCTTCATTTCCCTTGTTGTATACCCCGACTCTGTGAGAATCCGGGTAGGGGCTTGCCAAACGACACGAGATGGATTCTGGTGGCGCCATGAAGCAGCAAGGATTTCTGGACGATGAATCGCGACGTGACCTGATCGAGTTGGCTCGGGACGGTTCTGCTGTCCATCGTCTATCGCGCCGTGCGAACGCGTTGGTTCTGCTGGATGACGGCATGACTTGCGCGGCGGTCGCAAAGGTTC
>JBAQNC010000233.1:0-10898 GCA_049303435.1 Parvibaculum sp.
GTGTTCCATCAACTTGAACTCTACCGATCTCTAAAAATAAATAGAGTCACAATAGGGAACAGGATGTACCAAGAGGACTTGACCTGCCTACGTTGAGATGGCTTCCCAAAATATAATCTGGGCGAAAAAACGACACGCCGACCCCGGTGCTTGATTCGGGACGCATGCGTACGCGAACAGGTCGTCTATGTATCTCCGCGCTGGCCCATAGTTTTATTGCAGCATCGAGAGGATCAGCCGAACACGCTGCGGCGACTGTTTGACGGAATTCCATAAATATCCTCGAAAATAACATAAGGGTCGAAATTGTCCGCTACAGTCACATAAGGGGCGAAATTGTCCGCTACAGTCACATAAGGCAATTCCAAGCGTCAGAAGGCCCTGTTGCGCCCTCTGAAAACCTTGACCTGTTCCGACGCAACGTAATGCTCGGTTTTTCGAAGCGGAGCATGTTGTCGTCTTTTTCCAGGTGAGACGTCCATTAGCGAGGCCGGCGCTTTCATACTGCAGGCGCTCGCCCATGCTGTATATCCGGAAGCACAGATGCTCGCGCAGGGCGATCGGCGTCTCTTCGACAACCCGCTTCGCACGCCGCTTGCACTTGTTGTTGTCGCCGAGGTGAGCGAGGGTCGTATAGGACTTTCCGCCGTCCATCGATACGTCGAGCTCGCTCATGCCGCTCGCCCCGTAGTATCACGGCCGGACATCTTCCGGAACCTGAACGGATGCAGCTCCTTCGCGCAACTCCGGCACAGAGCATCGTCTTCCACGACATCATCAGCTGCACGAGGTGCCAGAGCTTCCCATCTCTTCATCGCCCACATCCGCATCGTCACACGACGATTGGCAAGACCATGAAATCATTCCAACCTTGATGATTTAGACATTTAGGCCGCCCTCGCCCCGCGATTTCCTATACCCCACAGAACAATCTTTCGCATTTCATTCTTAACAACCAGAAGGGTCCATTGATGACTTGCCCGCTAAAAATTCGTACAGAAGGTCTGAATGACGCACTCTGAAGGACTTAATCACATTTCGTTCTCCAATTAGCTCGTAGTCATAGTTGAACGATGCAATCATTTTAAACAGGCGCAGAACGCCAGTTCCCTGCACTTCAATGTCCAGTTTGAATTGGGTTGCCTGAAGTCGACGTAAAGAATCCACGATCATCTGATCGGCTGCTGGAAAACAGTCTTGCTGAGTGTCGTTCAAATAGTCGTCTAGGGTGATCGATATTTCTCGATCCGGAATATTGTTGGCCTTAGCTCGATCTAACGTTTTTCTGACGAGATACAAATACAACTCTTTATCGTCAGTAGTCACCATATCCCCATTTGGCGCCGTTATCGTCACCGTAATGATTCCTTCTGGAATTTTGATTGCGCGGGAATATCGATCTTCAGCCACATTAGGCCAAAGCATGTCCGATAGAAAAATTGTTCCTAACCCACTATCCAGATTTGATGCAGAAGACAAAAATCCTCCCATGGCTAGCTCATCGTCTATTTTTCTCATTTCCCGAACTCCGAAAAGACCTGAACGTTACTGTACAGCATCTTCTGTTGTGATGTGTGATCTGAGATTCCTCTTTATCAATCGCCGAGAACTGGGGCGTCATCGCCTCGCTTATCGAGACTTGCAAGCTCAATGACGTCGAGCCGATGGCCTATCTCACTGACGTCCTCACCAGGATCATCTGCGGCCACAAGCAAAACCGCATCGACGAACTCTTGCCATGGAATTACACTCCTTCAAATATCTGAGGGAGGTCGCATGAGCATCATCGAGATCAAGGTCACACTGGAATACGTGGATCCCATGGTCACGCGTGTCTTGCAGGTCCCCGCCAATATCCGGCTCGACCGGCTGCACCTCACTCTGCAGGCTGCCATGGGCTGGACCAACTCGCATCTTTATATGTTCGAGGCGGCAGGGGCGACATGGGGGGCGCCCGATCCCGGCTTCGGCGGCGATGATTTGCCCGCCAACAAGGCGACGCTTGCAGAGGCCCTCGAAGACACAGGCGCCAACGTGATCTCCTATCTCTACGACTTCGGCGACGGCTGGGAGCACAGGCTTGAGATCGTCAAGATAGCCAACGAAATGCCCGGTGACCTTTACCCGAGGCTGATCCATATAGTTGGCACATGTCCGCCCGAAGACGTCGGCGGCCCGCCTGGATACGAGATGTTCCTTGAGGCCATGGCTGATCCAAAACACCCCGAACACCTGGCCCTCAAAGATTGGTATGGCGACACATTCGAGGCCGCCACGCCGCCCGCCGATGAGCTTCGCCTCGAAGTCCTCAAACTCGCCAAGCGCTGGAAGCCGAAAACGAACCGATGACCTGAGCGGGGTGGGAATGAGGCATCGCTTGCGATGAATGCGCGCACCGGTGCCGTCGATCATCTGAACGTCACCATCATGCGCTGCGGTATGGAGGCTGCAATCAAAATGGGCCCAAATTCACATATTTGAAGCCGGGCCCCTGAACTCTCGCCACCTTCGTCAATCAGCAAGGCAGTACGATTTGGTGGCGTATTAGAAAATGGGCTTCGAAAAACGGGTTGCGTTATCTCCCCATTGTATCCGCCAAAATTTCCCCGTTGTATCCGCTACAAAACACCCATTCCGAATTCTTCATTAGGTCAACGCAACGGTGTCATTTCAAGCATTCTGAGTATCAACGCTGAGGTCGAATTCCAAGTATGAGGAAACAGAATCGACCGCCATCAGACGGTGCCAATTCAAGCATCCCACAAATTGTGATTTTTCAATGGATCAGCAAGCCTGATCTACATCCGCCTGACGACAAATCCAGGCGCTAGTTTGATGATCAGCATGATCAGTTCCCACCAGCGCGGCGTGTAAAACACGCCGCTCTTACCTGCACGTATTGCCTTCGCGATCTGCGCTCCCACCTGCGCGGCGGAGGCCCACAGCGCGCCTTTCTTGAAAGCCGCCGTCATCTTTGTGTCGACAAAGCCAGGTTTCACCACCAGCACTTGCACGCCACGCTCCTTGAGCTTGAGCGCCATGCCTTCACCAAGAACGGAAAGCATGGCCTTGGACGCTCCGTAAATATAGTTGGAAGGTCGTCCGCGATCACCCGCGGCAGATGAGAGAACGGCGAGACACCCATGTCCCTGCGCAAGCATGATTTGCGCAAGCTCGGACATGAGCACGGCGGGAGAGATGCTGTTGACCTGCAATGCGGCAAGCAAAGCTTCAGCCGAAGCCTCACATACTTCCTGATCCGGCAATACGCCATGCGCGACAAGCGCCACATCAATGGAACCAAGGCGTTCGCGCGCTTGAGCGCAAAGACCGGGCAAAGCATCGATATCGCCAAGGTCGGCCTGCAAAGTTTCTACCGACGCCGCACCACGTACTTTAAGATCGGCGCCAAGATCACCGAGCGCTTCGACGCTGCGCCCAACAAGCACAAATGCCGCGCCGTCTTTGGCGAACTCCCGCGCTGTTGCTTCCGCAATACCCGACGTCGCCCCAAAAATGACAACACGCTGCATGGCTAGCCCCTCATGACACGGCGCTCAAAACTCGAGCTAAAACGCGGATCGACAAATTTCAGAAATTCTTCCAGCCGGGGATAACCACGCCTGAAAGTCTCGCCCGACATGCGAGCATCCTTTGCGGGATAAATGCGCCCGCCAGCTTCAACGACAATGGCGTCAAGCCGGTCAAGCAGCGCAAAGGTCGACGGCCCCCGTATCGGAAAGTCGAGCGCAAGCGTCGCTCCTTCCATCGGGAACGACAAAAGACCGGGCGACGCCTTTGCGCCGAATGTCTTGAACACCACCAGAAATGACCCCTGCCCCGACCGGCTGATTTCCTCTAGAAGCGCGCGCGAAACAACTTCCTGATCCGCTGCCGGCACCACGCACTGATATTGCAACAGACCCTTCGGTCCATAGATGCGATTCCAATGGGCAATTGCATCGAGCGGGTAGTGAAAGCTGTTATAGTACCAGAGACGCGTCACTTGAGGGGCACGCTGTCTGTGATAATAGGCCCAGTTAAAAGGCTTCAACGTCAGTTGATTGACGAGCGAGATCGGCGGCATGATCGGCACGACGAGCGGTAACGACCGCGGTTCCTTTGCACCCTTGTCCCGAACCTCCTCCACGCCCGCCTGATTGGCCGCCATGAAAATGCCCCGACCAAGCGAAGCGTCGGCGCTCAGGCAATCAATCCAGCTCACCGTATATTCGTGATCCGCCGCCGCCGAATCGCTCAGTTGAAAAAATTCATCGAGATTTTCAAACTTCGTGGATGTGCCGGATAAAAAGGAAGAAGCTACGCGTTTCAACTGGATCGTCGCCGAGGTCACAAGGCCGGTCAGACCTAGTCCGCCAATCGTCGCGGCAAAAAATTCGGCATTCTCGTTCGTCGAACAAACGCGGCGCGCCCCATCCGATGTCATCAATTCAAACGACACAACATGCGCGCCCAAAGTGCCTTCGCGGTGATGGTTCTTGCCATGCACATCATTGGCGATTGCGCCACCAAGCGTGACGAATTTTGTTCCCGGAGTCACCGGCAGAAACCAGCCATGCGGCAAGGCGAGGTCGATGATCTCAGCAAGCGTGACGCCTGCTTCGCAGGTCAGCAACCCGCTCTCATGATCAAAGGAAATGAAATGATCGAGCGCACTCGTGCCGAGCAAGAGGCCACCTGTATTGAGGCAGCTATCGCCATAGCTCCGCCCCGCGCCATAGGGCAAAACCGTCTCACCATCAGAAACATCCAACGCCCCGCGCCTGCTACGTATGCGAGAGAGCCTCTGACTTTCATTGGGGTAAAGTCCCCAATTCGCTCGATCAACGCGTGTCTCGTTATCCATAGTCACAGCGCGGCGATTTCGAGGACAAGCAAGGCGACCAGCCCGACAATACGGCTCGGCGCATCCTTCAAGGCAAAGACAATCGGGTCGTCATGCATTTCGCCACGATGGGTGATGAGCCAGACGCGGCTGATCCAGAAAAGAACCAATGGTGCAAACAACCACAACAGCTGATGATGCGCATAAAGCGCGCGGCTTTCGGGCGCACTCACATAGAGCGCCAGAACGACGACGCTGGCATAACCTGCCGCCACACCCAGCATCTCAAGCATGGCAAGGTCTTCAAGATGGTAACCCCGCCCGGCAATATCACTCAGACCTCGCTCACGCACCGAGTGAAGCTCGGCTACCCGCTTGACGATGGCAAGGCTGAGAAAGATAAAGATCGAAAAGCCGAGAAGCCAAGGCGAAAGCTCCACACTGGCAGCCGCAGCACCGGCAACGATCCGCATCGTGTAGAGCGAAGCGAGCGCAAAGACATCGACAAGCGGCCGACGCTTCAGATCGAATGAATAAGCGAGCGTAAGCGCATAGTAGCCGACAAGCACCAGCGCAAAGGCAGGGCTTGCGTAAAGCGCGAGACCAAAACCGACACTCACAAGAACAGGCCAGGCGATAAGACCCTGTATGATCGGCAGATCGCCCGATGCAAAGGGGCGCAATCTCTTTCGGGGATGCTGACGATCGGCCGCAAGATCGAGCAGATCGTTCAGGATATAGACGCTCGATGCACTGATGTTGAAAGCAACAAAACAGATGACGAGCGTAGAAAGTCGCCCCAGATCAAAAATCTGATGCGCCAGAACAATAGGCACAAACATCAGCACGTTCTTGACCCATTGATGTACTCGAAGTGCGCGTATCCAGAGCTTGAGACGTGACACGGACGCGGCGTCAAACACGCGTGAAAACTCGATGTGCTTTCCGAGCTGGCTCGCCTGACGCTTCGAATGCGCGCTCAGGATTGCCTCGCGCGCCGCTTCCCAGACCGCCACGTCAACAGCCGCATCGCCGACATAATCAAAGCAGCCATATCGCTCGACCAGTGCCGCAGCCTTCGTGGCCCCTGTCATGTTCCGACCGGCATCGCTCGCAAGCGTCTCATGGAAAAAACCGAAATGCCTGGCAACGGCATCAACCGTTCGTTCATTCGCACCCGAAACAAGCACGACAGGGCGTCCGGCGGCATGCTCATGGCGGAGCCATTCGACCAGCGCTGTCTGATAGGGAATATCCGCGGCGTCAAATTCAACATGGCGCGCCATCTCGGCCTTGAAATGCGCCTTTCCACCCAGCAGCCAGATCGGCAACAGGAAAACACACCAAGGCCGCTGCTTGATCAAAATGACAAACATTTCAAGAAGCGTATCGCTAAGCGTCAACGTGCCATCTAGATCAACGCAGAGGGGTACGCCCGGCGAAATATCCACATCCGCCTCGTCCTCTTGTCTCTGCACAAAGGTCCCGATACTCAAGCGCCTGGCTCCCTGACAAACATCAAGGAAAGTCTATTCAGAAAAAGATCACCAAGGGTGAACGAGACGACAAAAAAGCGCTCTTCCCGCAATTTCGCACGACCGACTGGCCCAATTTGGCACAGATCAGCGAAACAGCATCACCGGAATTTTGCAGGCCTGGATCATCTGTGTCGTCGTCGAGCCGATAATCAGGTTGCGGATACGCGAATGCCCATAGGCGCCCATGACGAGAAGGTCTGCGCCTCCCGCTTCGACCACCCTCGCAATGACTTCATCGGCATGGCCCGGCAATATCTCCACACTCGCCGTGCGGCCCGCTGCTCTCAACCGGTTCGCCGCTGCTTCCAGTCGGACGCTCATATCCGCCGTCACCACGCCCACACACAGGAGGTGACATTCGAGACCGTCAAAGAGCGGACTGGCGGCAATATATTCTATGGCCTTCTCCGCACTGGCGCCGCCATCGAAGGCAATCAACACACGGGTAATCGGGCGAAAAGCACGAGAGGCGACCAGCACTGGATGATGGCTTGCGCGCACCACACGTTCCAGATTTGATCCGAGATGAAGCGTCGCAAAATCGGCAGCTTCTCCCCGCTTGCCAACGACGATGATCTCGGCCCCGTCTTCAAATGTCTGGACCGTCTCGACAATATCTTCATTGCGAAGCCGCGTGGTAACCTCGCCCACCCCCGCCTCAAGCAAGGAAGCGCGCGCTTCATCCAGAATGATCCGCCCGCGCTTGTGCGCAAGCTTCGCCTTTTGCGCATCGAGTTCGGCAAGTTCTTCCAGAAGGGCTGTTCGAGCCCCCAGGCCAATGCTGCCGCTTAGGTTCACCGGCACACTTGTGGTGTCCCGGCGACCCAGAACATGCACCACTTCGACCGCCATCCGACCGCGCGTCGCAACCCAGGCCGCATGATCGCAAACGCTTTGCGCATAGACCGAGCCGTCAATCAAGGCAATCAATTTGGTCAATATAGCTCTCCCCTTCACTCGCCAACCCACAACTAATGACCCATCAGCCGTTCAAGAGCGCCAGGCTCATTATGAATGGCAAGCTTGTCGACAATCGTCTCGCTCGCTTCATTGAGCCCAACGATCGTCACGTCGGCCCCCTCGCGGCGGAACTTCAGCACAACCGTGTCGAGCGCCGCCACACTCGAAATATCCCAGATATGGGCATGGGACACATCAATCGTGACCTTGTCGAGCGCCTCCTTGAAATCGAATCCCGCTGTGAAGTCAGCGACTGAAGCAAAGAAAACCTGCCCTTCGACCAGATATATCCGCTCGGTACCATCCTCGGAAACGGTCGAGGTGATACGGAAAATCTGGGAAATCTTCCAGGCAAAGAAAATGCCCGATAGCAGAACACCAACAAGAACACCCATCGCAAGATTATGCGTCGCAACGACGACAACAACGGTGGCGAGCATGACAATGCTGGAACTACGTGGATGATCGCGCAGATTCTTGATCGACGACCAGCTGAACGTGCCGACAGACACCATAATCATGATGGCAACCAGCGCCGCCATAGGGATGCCCTTCACAAGGTCGCCAAGCACGACAATCATGAAGAGCAGGAATACGCCCGCACAGAATGTCGAAAGACGTCCGCGGCCACCTGACTTCACATTGATCATCGACTGACCGATCATTGCGCAACCCGCCATGCCGCCGATAAAACCGGTGAAGAAATTGGCCACGCCCTGTCCGATGCATTCACGATTCTTGTCACTCGTCGTATCGGTAAATTCGTCGACGATGGACGCTGTCATCAGGGATTCCAGAAGCCCGACAGCAGCAACCGCCGCCGAATAGGGAAGGATGATCCAGAGTGTTTCGAATGTGAACGGAATTTTCGGGATCAGAAACACTGGCAACGTTGAAGGCAATTCACCCATATCGCCCACTGTGCGCAAATCGAGATGCAGCCACATCGTGAGTGAGGTAAGCACAATGATGCAGATAAGCGGCGACGGAATGGCCTTCGTCAGCAAGGGGAAAATATAGATGATTGCGAGCCCTGCCGCGACCATCACATAGGTCAGCGGCGGTACGTGGATAAGTTCGGGCAGTTGCGCCATGAAGATCAGAATGGCAAGCGCATTCACAAATCCCGTCATCACAGAGCGCGAGACAAAGCGCATCGCATAACCGAGGCGGAGTGCGCCAGCCCCGATCTGCAGAAGCCCCGCCAGCACTGTAGCGGCCAAAAGATATTGCAGCCCGTGTTCCTTGACGAGCGTCACCATGAGCACCGCTGTCGCAGCCGTCGCAGCCGAAATCATGCCGGGTCGCCCGCCCACGATCGCCGTAATAACGGCGATGGAGAACGACGCATAAAGTCCGATTTTCGGATCCACACCGGCAATGATCGAAAATGCAATGGCTTCGGGGATTAGCGCAAGCGCCACAACAAGGCCGGACAGGATATCGCCGCGAATATTACCGAACCATTCGGAACGGAGCTTGAACAAGGTTTCGGAATTCAAAAGGGCTACTCCAAATGAGGGCACGACGATCAAGGAGGGAGGTGTCGTACGAGCAGGGCCGGATCACGCGCATGGGCGGCGATGGGGTGGCAACGCGCGAGCGCGTCCCGCCAATGGCCTGCAACAGATCAATAAGAGGGGCCATTATAGGCCCTGCCCCCTCCCCGCAACCTATTTCTCCCCCTCTGTTCTCGATAGGATGACAAACAAGGGGGCGCCAGCCCGGAAATAAAACCTCAATTCAGATGAAACCGCCCATGCAGCCCTCCGACAAAACGCTCACGAGCGACCTCTTGCACCTGACATGCAAGGGGCTTGAAGCATGGATTGCCCCGAATATTGGCGGGAGCCTCGCTCGCTTTGATGCAAACGGACAGGCAATGATGAGACCGGCCTCAGGCGTCAAAACCGATGATCCACTCGAAATGGCCTGCTACCCGCTTTTACCTTTTATCGGGCGCATCGCATTCGGTCATTTTCGCTTTGAAGGTCGCGACATCACCCTTCCCGCCCATCCGCTCACAGCGCCTCACGCGCTTCATGGGATAGGCTGGCAACGCCCGTGGCAAATCGAAGAACATTCGGCCGCCAGCACCCGGCTTTGCCTGCGGCATAGAGTTGACGAGACAACGGACTGGCCTTGGGATTTTGACGCGCACGAGCAATTCATGCTCGACGAGACAACACTCACGATCACTCTGGAAATTGAAAATCGCGCGAAAACCGCCATGCCATCAGGTCTCGGGCTGCATCCCTTCTTCGAAGATCGCCTCGACGCACGGCTCACCGGCGACCTGCCCTATATCTGGGAAGCATCGGCCGATGTCCTGCCCACCAACCGAACGGAAGTCTCTGCCGTCCGGAACTTCAAGCAGGGCCGACGCATCGCGCCGCTTACCCTCGATCATTGTTTTTCAGGAGGGCAAGGCCCGCTCGACATTACGTGGGAAGGTCGCCCGCAGGGCCTCCGCATACACAGGGGCAATGCCGACCACACCGCCATCTATACGCCACAGGCACATGACTTTTTCTGCGTCGAGCCGGTCACGCATGTCCCGAACGCCGTCAATAGACCAGAGCCGACAGAAATCACCGGCCTCAAAACTCTGGCGCCCGGCGAAAGCATGCAATTGACGTGCAGACTTGAAGTCCTGAGCCTCAAGTAAGCCGTATCCTGCTATTTGGAATGCACTTCCGCCGGATCGAACTGCGCTTCCTTGGCGTTCTTCAGGTCTTCGATCTCCTGCTTCGACCCTTCGCTTAGCGAACGCGCGCTTGCCGTCTTCTCATCCGGCTGCTTGAAGAACGTGTAGGACAGAGTAATTGTCCGGACATATTTCGCGTCAGTGTCAGTCAGCATATCGGGATCGACATAGAAAACGACGGGCATACGCGCGCTTTCGCCAGGACCGAGTTTTTCAGTGGTGAAGCAAAAGCACTGAACCTTGGTGAAATAATAGCCCGCGGAATCAGGCGTCACATTATAGGTGGCGCGTCCGGTAATCGTCTTGTCCGTCAGATTTGTCGCATGAAAAAAAACAGTGGTCGGCAACCCTACATGGGTCACCACCTGCTTCTGCTCAGGGACAAATTTCCAGTCGAGATCCGGCGACACATTGGAGTCAAAACGCACGGTGATCTGCGGCCCAACCCCTGGGCTCGCAGCCGTCATATCAAGCGAGCGATTGACCGAAGTCGCCCCACCATAGCCGGTGGCCGCACAGAATAGCCGATACAACGTCGGCGAATAGACGACGGCCGTGGTCATCAAACCGAGCAGAACCAGCGACAGGACCAGCGAGGGCAAAACTTGGATACGCGAGGGTTTTTTCATGGGACGAAAATAGGACGCCTGAGATCAGGGCGACAAGCCCAATCTGCGTGGCCGATTGCCACGTCACACCGTCGTTTTTCCCGGTTATTTTTGCCGTAAAGCTTGGGTTTCCGTGAATTTTTCGTCATGCTGCGCACACACGGCATCCACCAGAAGGGATGCCTAAAAAAACAAGGGGGAGCGCAAGCGTGAAGGCAAGCAAGGAAATACTGCAAGTC
>JBAQNC010000234.1:0-8569 GCA_049303435.1 Parvibaculum sp.
CAAGTAGGCGATACATTTGCCATTACGCGCCGTATCGCCAACGCCGACTTTTTCTGGGCGCTGACTTCATTCAACGCGAATCCTTACCGCACAGGCTATAGTTACGCATCGAATTTCTGTTAGCCAGCCATGAATCGCTCAAAACTGCCAAGAAGCATCGTCGCCCTCGGGCTGGTCAGCCTGTTCATGGACGTCTCTTCCGAGATGATCCACAGCCTGCTGCCGGTATTCCTGGTCACCGTGCTGGGTGCCAGCGCCTTGTCGGTCGGCTTCATCGAAGGCGTCGCCGAAGCCACAGCCTCCATCGCCAAGGTTTTTTCCGGTGTGATTTCAGACTGGATGGGGCGGCGCAAGCCGCTGGTGCTGCTTGGCTATGGCTTGGCGGCGCTGACCAAGCCGCTGTTTCCGCTGGCCCAGGGTGTCGGCGCGGTATTCACCGCGCGCTTTATCGACCGCATCGGCAAGGGCATCCGCGGCGCGCCGCGCGACGCACTCATCGCCGACCTCGCCCCGCTCCACCTCCGGGGAGCGAGTTTCGGCCTCAGACAATCGCTCGACACAGTCGGCGCTTTCGCCGGGCCGCTTCTCGCCATCGCCCTGATGCTTCTCACCTCCGACAATTTCAAATTCGTGTTCTGGATTGCCGTCATCCCGGCTTTTATCGCACTCACGCTCATCATCCTCGTGGTAAGAGAACCTGAGCATGCCGAAAAATCCGACCCGACACCCTTTCCGCTCCAGCGTTCGGAAATCTCGAAACTGCCGGGCGCCTTCTGGTTCGTTGTCGCCGTTGCGGTCGTGTTCACCCTTGCCCGGTTCAGCGAAGCCTTTCTCATTCTGAAAGCCATCAACATCGGCATGCCCATCGCGACCGCACCGGCGGTGATGGTGCTCATGAACATCGTCTATGCGCTCGCAGCCTATCCCGCCGGCGTGCTGGCCGAAGGCAAAAACGGCCGCAACAAGATGTTGATCATTGGCCTCCTGCTTCTCATTCTTGCCGACCTCACGCTGGCGCTTGGCACAGATCTATGGGCGGTGGGCCTTGGCGTCATCCTCTGGGGACTTCACATGGGCTTCACGCAAGGCGTACTCGCGACACTCATCGCCGACACCTCCCCGGTCGCCCTGCGCGGCACCGCATTTGGCATATTCAACCTTGTCACCGGCGGCGCCCTATTGCTCGCAAGCATACTGGCAGGCGGACTTTGGGAGACAAGCGGACCGGAGGCGACCTTTCTGGCGGGCGCGGGCTTTGCCGGCATCTCGCTTCTGGGAATGCTGGTGGCGCTCAAGCGAAGCGCCAGGAGGTCGGATTCAAAACCCCGATGAAAAACCGCCGCTAGCGGCGTCGCCCCTTGCGCCCACCCGCACCGGCAAGAGCCTCTGCGCTGTCCTCATTTTCCTGCCGAAGCTTCACCCAGCGCTGAAACCTGTCGGCGTCGAGATCCCCTTTCTTGATCGCACGCTGGATGGCGCAGCCCGGTTCCGTCTCATGACGACAGTCCGAAAACTTGCATTGCCCGGCAAGCTCGATGACATCTGCAAAGAGAACTTCGATCCCCTCGTCATTTTCGCTCATGGCAAGCGCGCGCATGCCCGGCGTATCGATGACCCATCCACCGGAAATGGCTCGGCGCAAACTGCGCGCTGTCGTCGTATGCCGTCCCTTGCTGTCATCCTCGCGTATGTCCTGCGTCGCAACTTCCTCGCCCGTAAGTCCATTGAGAATAGTCGACTTGCCGACGCCGGACGACCCGACCAGAGCGACCGTCTGCCCTTGCCTGACCCAGGGAGAAAGCTGCTCCAGCGATTGAGGATCGCGCGCATTGATCGTCAGGACGGGCGCGAAGGAAGAAAGTGGCTCGGCCCGGTTCAAATAATCGCTCGCGTCCTCCACCATATCGGCTTTGGTCAGAACCAGAACCGGCGCGGTTCCACTACTGATCGCCAGCGCCATATAGCGCTCAAAACGCGCCAGATTGAAGTCATCATTGCACGACGACACGATCATCAAGGTGTCGACATTTGCGGCAATCAATTGCGGCTTGAGTCCAGACGCTTCGGAGCGGCGACGCAAGATGGTATGTCGCTCAAGCAATTTCGCAATCCGGTTTTCCATCAGATCAACCAGCACCCAATCGCCGACCGCAAGCTGGTTCACCTTCATGCCCGGTGGCACCTCAAGCGCCATCTCGCCATCTTCAGACAGGGCCTGAATACGATCGCGATGAATGTCGCAAATCCGGGCCGGTGGCGCGACAAGCAGTTCATCAGGATCGACCTGTGAACTGAAAAAATCTGACCAGCCGAGATCGATCAGCGAAATTGTCGCCATATGAATGGCCCCTTATTTCCACACGAGCCAACAAACACCCGCAGCGACGCCATCATAAGCGCCTTTCTTGACGAGAGCGATCCCACAATCAGGTTGAACCGCATCACGGAAAAAGCGACAAGTGACCAGGTCTTGAAAGTTGATCGAGGTGAAACGATGATCCATCCCGACAAACCGGTCGCCCTGATTACAGGCGCGGGCAGCGCGGACGGTATCGGCTTTGCCATCGCGCAGGCATTGGGTCGGGCAGGCATGGCGGTACTGATCTGCGCCACAAGCAAGCGAATTTTCGACCGCGTGGAGGAACTGCGCCAGTCAGAAATTTCCGCGCATGGTTTTGTCGCCGACCTTACCATTGAAAAAGAAGTCCATCGCCTCTGCACCGACGCCGAACGCCAATACGGTCGGATCGATGTTCTCGTAAACAATGCAGGCATGGCGCAACTGGGAAGCCCGGAGCCCTTCGCCGAAATCATAGACATGACGCTTACCGACTGGATGTTATCGCTCAACCGAAATCTGACGACCGCCTTCCTGATGACGCGCGACGTCTTGCCGTGCATGAAGAAACGTGGCTTTGGGCGTATTGTAAACATCACTTCTACCACGGGAACAACCGGCGCCAATCCCGGCGAAGCCGCCTATGCCGCCGCCAAGGCTGGCATGGCAGGCATGACGCAGGGCCTTGCACTTGAAGTCGCAAAATTTGGCATTACCGCAAATTGTGTGGCGCCCGGATGGATTGAAACGGCCTCAAGCACCGACGAAGAAATCCTGGCCGGGGCCTGCGCACCTGTCGGTCGCCCCGGACGTCCGTCTGAAGTCGCCGCTGCCGTCGCCTTTCTGGCTTCTGCCGACGCAAGCTATGTCACTGGCACGACCATCATCGTCGACGGCGGCAATGCCATTGTCGAAAACCTGCACAATTCCCAAACGAAGGCCTGACATACGCTACGGCAGTTGCTCACCTCTCCTGATTTGCTAGATTCCGGAAAACAAAGGGATGGAACAATATGTCGGGCTTCGTCAGAGACAAGGTAATTATCGTGACCGGCGCAGGCGGCGGCTTTGGGCGTCTCGTTTGCCAGAAGGCAGGCGCGTTGGGCGCCAAACTTGTCTGCGTGGATATTCAGGAAGAGCTAGTCAACGAAACCGTCGCCCTGATCACTTCGGCGGGCGGTATCGCTTCGTCGATTGTAGCCAATGTTGCGAACCTGCCAGAAATGCAGGCAGCGACCTCCCACGCCATCGAACGTCACGGCGCCATCGACGTCATGGTCAATAATGCAGGCACGATGCCGCTGGCATTTTTCGCCGATCATGCCGCCGCCGCAGAGGCCTGGTCACGTTGCATCGACGTCAACATCAAGGGCGTGTTGAACGGCATTGCCACTGTCTATGACCAGATGATGAAACAGGGTCGCGGCCATGTTGTGAACCTGTCATCCATCTATGGAAATTTCCCGGTCGTGGGTGCAGGCGTTTATGGCGCGACAAAAACCGCCGTGAATTTCCTGTCGGAATCCTTGCGCGTCGAGGCGCAGGGAAAGATCAAGGTCACCATCGTCAAACCAACAGGCGTTCCCGGCACCGGTCTTGGAAAAGGCGTTATCAACGATCAGGCCATTGTCGGCATTCTCGGGCAGAACGCGCCGAGCTATCTTGGCGACATGGCGGCACTTGCCAGCGGCACGATAGACAGGGCCCGGCTCGACCCGAATGATCCAGGCTATGCAGCGCTTGATCCGACCTATATCGCCGACGCGATCATCACCGCCATCGATCAGCCCTGGGGCGTCTCTCTGGGCGATATCAC
This sequence comes from Parvibaculum sp., assembly GCA_049303435.1. GTDB lineage: Bacteria > Pseudomonadota > Alphaproteobacteria > Parvibaculales > Parvibaculaceae > Parvibaculum. The sequence continues at coordinate 4,155 of JBAQNC010000234.1, forward strand.
CGTTCGCGCAACGGGCGATGGATATATTCTCTAGACCGCCAGAAAGCAGCGGTCAGTGGGCCATCAAGATCGGGATAGCGGCATGCGACTGGACATATTCGGTCGTCGAACTGACGAGAAGCTTGCGCCACGGAATGTGCCCGTACCCGCCCATGACGAGAAGATCGGCTGACATCTTCCTAGCCTCATCAATCAGAACCTCGCCATCCGGCTTGCCGCCGCCTTCGACAAGTTCGATTTCCGCGGTCACGCCATGCAAGGCCAGGTAGTCCGTCAGTCTGCTCCGCGGGCTCTTGTCGCGCGCATGTTCGCCAATGCAGAAAACCTTGATCTGTTCGGCATTGACGAGGAAGGGAACCGCCGCAATGACAGCCTGTGCCGCTTCCTGACTCCGGTCCCAACCGATTGCCACGCGCGTTCCGACACTCGTGCAAGATGCATCGGGCACGATCAGCACCGGCCGGTCCGCCGTCTTGAGCGCCGCTTCAAGGGCCGAGCCGCCGACCTTGTCGTTGTCCGACTCCGAAAAGACAACGAGATCGGAAAGACGACTTGCTTCGATCACGACATCATCGCGACTGCCAACCACATCGACAAAACGGGCTGAAGGCAATTTCGCCGCGCTGCTGACGTCGACGACCGGCACATTCGCCGCTGCCGCCGCCTTTTCCAGCGCCGAACGCGCATTGGCTGACAGACTGTCTGAACCGGCCTGTGTCGCCTCGATCAATTGTTCGACAATCTGGCCTGAAACAGCTTCACCCAGATAAGGCAAAGCCTCGCGCGGGTCGGGACGGACGAACAAGCCGACCACCTGCCCGCCGAAGGTCTTGGCAAGGGTCATGGCCATCCCGACGGTCGGACCATCGGAGTCGGCGCCTGAAAGCGAGACGAGAATTTTGCGTATGGCCATGATCCCAATCCTATGTCGTTCAATTCCCGATGCATCGCGCATCAAACCTGTCCGAGAACGCTTGGTGGGCCCGGCAGGACTCGAACCTGCGACCAAACCGTTATGAGCGGTCCGCTCTAACCAACTGAGCTACAGGCCCCCAATGCGCATCTCGCGCCTGCCATATACCAGATTAATCACGGCGGCTGAACGAAGGATTTAGCCTGAAGCCTCACTTGAGACAAGATGGCCGCAATTTAGTCCCATTCCACGGCGATGCTGCCCCAATGGGTACATCTATTGGGTACGTCAACAGGAGAGCTGGAACATGTCCCCCAGGAATTTGACCAAAAGCCGCCCGACGGCATCAACTCTGGCGGTCGCCGTCGCTTTCGGCGCCCTGATCGCTCTGACGGGCATGAGGCCCGCCCTTGCCGACGACGCCACCCCGCAACGCTCCATGACGATCAGCGGCACCGGCAATCTGAGCGCCCGACCCGACATCGCCTATCTGGAATCCGGCGTGGTGAGTGAAGGCAAGACGGCGGCGGCGGCGCTGAGCGAAAACACCAGGACCATGAATGCGATCTTCGACGGTCTGGCGAAACTGAATATCGAAAAGGACGACATCCGCACCTCGCAATTTTCGGTGAACCCGCTTTACTCGCAACCCCCCGTCAGCCCATCCGGCACACGCGAGCCTCCAACCATCCGCGGCTATCAGGTGACCAATCAGGTGACGGTGACGGTGCGCAAACTCGACCGCCTCGGCGACATTCTCGACAAGCTCGTCTCTATGGGTTCGAACCAGTTGAACGGCGTCCGTTTTGAAATTGAAAATCCCGAACCGCTGCTCGATCAGGCGCGCGAGGCCGCCGTGCTCGACGCGCTGCGCAAGGCCAAGCTCTACGCCAACGCCTCCGGCGTCGCGCTCGGACCGATCCTCGCCATTTCCGAAAGCGGCAACTATCAGCAGCCCGTCTATATGAAAGCTGCGATGGCGATGCGCGACAGCGCGCCGGTACCTGTGGCGGCGGGCACGCAGAACCTCTCGGCGAGCGTCTCGCTCACCATCGGGATCGAATAGACCTCAGCCCGCGCAGGCGCAGCCCTTGCCCGAGCCCAGACATTTGCACTCGGGCAAGCCTGCCGCGCAAACCGTTGCGAGATAGTGATCAAGCGCCGCCGACATCAGCGACTGCCGCGTCACCTGCAATTGCGCGGCAGCGACCCGCATGCGGAAATGCTGCGCCTCTGAAAGCTTGAGCGCCATCTTGACCATCGGCTCGATCTTGTCCGGCGCGGCAACTGCCTGCGGCGTCACCGGAGGACGTACAAGCATCGGCGTTGACGCCATCGCGCGCGGCGCGGAAGGCATGGGCGGCGGCTCGGGCTTCCAGCGCTGGGCGGCGGCGAAGCGATCCGCCGACGGCCCGGCCTCGCCCTTGCGGGACAGAAGATCGCCCGTGATCGATGCAAACTTGCGGTCGCTCATCACATTTTCTCCGTGACGCGGTTCTCCAACACATAGGGCGATTGCGGCTCGCCCCGCCTTCGGCCGAACACACCCGAACGACGATCGGAGATGCGCGGCTCGGGCGCGCGCTGCCCTGGCTCCGATGCCTGCGGCACAGGCATCGGCGGCGGCACCCGAACGTCCTCCGGCGGGCGCGTGAGCTGATAGGTGATCGGCAGAAAATCGTCACTCAAGTCGATCGAGGGATCGACGGCGAAGGCCACGCTGATCCCTTCGCGAATGGCCGAAGAGATGTCTTCCTGTTCGAGTTCCGGCTCTGGTTTGGGCGCGACTTCAGGCGCAAGTTGCACTTCGGCGTCCGGCTCCACAACAGCCTCGGGTTCAAGCAGCGCAGCGACTTCTGCGTCGGACAAAGGCTCCGGTTCGTCCGCCGTTGCAACCTCAGGAACAGGCGCCGTTACGACTTCCGGCTGCCGCTCAACGACCGGCTCTGGCGTCTCTTCGACTTCATCCGCCGTGGCGGAACCCGACAGCGGCGACAGAGCGTCGAGGTTTGTCGAAACGCGCGGCGCTTCGGTGACCGACGCGGGCGTGCCCTTCAAGCGATCCAGGCGGCCCGCCACATAGGTCCAGAGATCGGCGACTTCGCGCGCGGATTTGCTCTTGCAATCGATCTCGCCAATGGTCTTGCCATTGACCATGCTGGCGGCGAAATCGACGCGGTGATGCAACGTAACGGGCGCAACGGTGCCATGCTGCGACAGCGCGACGGCGCTCTCGCCGGTGATCCGCGCGCGCGCGGTGGCGGCGTTGATGACGAAGACGAGCGGCTTGTTGAAATGCTCGACGATGTCCACCGTCGCGCCGACGGCGCGCAAATCGTGAGGCGACGGACGCGCCGGAATGAGCACGAGATCGGCATGCGCGACGACGCTGGCGATCGATTGCGTGATGGCGGGCGGCGTATCGATGACGGCGAGCTTCACACCCATGTCGTGCAGTTTCTCAAGGCAATCGGCGAGGTCTTCGATGGCGACGCGCGCGAAGGCCGGCGTCTCCGCGCCGCGCGCATTCCACCAATCCGAAAGGCTGCCCTGAGGGTCGGTGTCGATCAGAACGACCGGCCCGAATCCCATGCGTTCGGCCTCGACGGCGAGATGGCCCGACAAGGTCGTCTTGCCCGATCCGCCCTTCTGTGACGCCAAAACAACGACCTGCATATCCCCACTTCGCTCCACGAAAGACTCGGTTTCAGTGGAGGTCAGGATGGGGCAAAGGCCTTTAAGGGTCCGGTAACAAAAAAGTTCAAATTGTTAAGATCGGCTCGAATTCACCCTCGATTGGTGAGCCTTTCTTGCAGGAATTCGAGCCCTTTCCTGCCAAAAAACACACGCGCCCTGTCGAGCCGAGCAAAATGGGACGCGCGGGGACCGGAATGGGACACTTATTCCCCGATATCCCCGCGAGATTTCCCCGCAAAAATCTTGTCCCGCAAGCCGCGACAAGCGCCCTCCCCGCCCCCGATCAGACCTTTTCGAGAACGCGGTTATGCGCGTCGAGCTGCAACACGACGGGCCGATGCGCCCGCGCCTCCGCTTCCGACATCTGCGCATAGGAAATGATGATGACGAGATCGTCGATCTGCGCCAGCCGCGCCGCCGCGCCATTGATGCCGATGATGCGCGAGCCCGCCGCCGCCTCGATCGCATAGGTCGTGAAGCGCGCGCCGGTGTTGATGTTCAGCACATCGACCTGCTCGTTGGGCAGGATGCCGGTGGCGTCCAGGAAGTGCTTGTCGATGGAAATCGAGCCTTCGTAATGAAGGTCGCATTGGGTGACAGCGGCGCGATGGATCTTCGCCTTCATCATGGTGAGATTCATGGGGGGTCCACATCATCAGGGTCGGCGCGCCGACGGGAATTGGCGGCGCGGTTTTAGCGGGTGGGTGTGGGGGCGTCTAGGGAGCATGTGGAGAGCATGCTTCACGAGCGCGCGATGTGACGCACTGGGCGATCCGAGCATTCATTAATAGACCAGGGAATGCTC
>JBAQNC010000235.1:0-34564 GCA_049303435.1 Parvibaculum sp.
ATCATTATCATTGTCGGCGGAATAATGCCTCGGGCAAGCGGCGCAATGTGTCTTTGTAGTGATGTGGGAAAGAATTTTTCTTCGCTCGCCAGCAGCTTTTCCACATCCCACCATTTAAGCCCTTTGATGACGCGGCGCTCATCTTCCGTCCAGTCCGTCGTGCTCAGTTTCGTGTCGTCCACGTGAGCCAGCACGAATGTTTCCTGAAAGAGTCTTGGGCTCCCCCGGATAGCCAGCACATGCTCTGTGTACCAGACTTCGCCGCCGAGACGAACATCGCGCAATCCCGTTTCCTCCGCGATTTCGCGCAAGATTGCGCTCGCCATATCCTCGCCCTCGTCGATCTCGCCGCCCACCGTCACCCAATAGGCCTGCGGCGCCACATAGCCATCCTCCGCCGACACGTCGGGATCATGCATGCGCACGAGCAGCAACCGACCTTGAGTATCGAAGATGAGGGCGCGTGCGGTCTTTCTTGTCTGCATGTTATAGTACCGTCATTGCGAGGAGCGAAGCGACGCGGCAATCCAGCTTGGATGTGCAACGGGCAAAGACTGGATTGCTTCGCTTTAGCTCGCAATGACGAATGAGAGAGAATCTTCCATGCAGCACGACAGTGACCACGACGACGACACCCCCCGCTGCGCCTCCGGCAAGGCGCGGCTTTATGTCGAGGAGGCCCTCTTCGTCGGTGCGCCGCTGGTGCTCGACAAGGACCAGACGCATTACCTCGTCAATGTGCTGCGCATGGGCCCTGGCGCGCATGTCCTGCTTTTCAATGGCCGCGACGGCGAATGGGCCGCCGAGATCAGCGAGGCCTCGCGCAAGGCCGCCCATCTCATCGTCACCGCGCAGACGCGGCCCTTCGAACCGCTGCCCGACATCTGGCTGCTCTTTGCCCCGGTCAAGAAAGCCCGCCTCGACTTCATCGCCCAGAAGGCGACTGAAATGGGCGCGAGCCTCATCCAGCCCGTCATCACGCGTCGCACCATTGTCTCTCGCGTCAAGGACGCGCGCCTCGCCGCCAATGTCGTCGAAGCCGCCGAACAATGCGGCCTCGTCGCCGTGCCTGAAGTGCGCGAAGCCGAAAAACTTGGAACCATTCTTGATCGCTGGTCGAAGGAGAACCCGGATCGCCTCATTCTCTTCTGCGACGAGGCCGCCGCGCCGGGCGGCGCATTGGGTCATCTCGCGGCCATCGCCAAAAGCCATCCTCGCGGCGGCCCCTTTGCGCTGCTGATCGGTCCGGAAGGCGGTTTCGACGACGAGGAGCGCGCCAAACTCCTGAAGCGCGAGGATACGCGTGCGATTTCGCTAGGCCCCCGCATCATGCGTGCCGACACCGCCGCCATCGCCGCGCTTGCCGCCGTGCAGCTCATGCTCGGTGATTGGTGAGTCCGCCCGCGTATTTACGGCTTGTCAGCCGCCGCGCGCGCTCCTACATCTGTCCACAGTCAATGGCCGGGCAGGGTGTAACCCCACATAACGACGCGGCCACGTAAATTTGTTCAGGGGGCTCGCCTATGAGCGTACTCGTTGCAGGGCCGGAGCCCGTAACCAGCCGTGACGATCTTGTCGCGGTGCTGGAGCGTGGCTGCAAGCCGAAAAGTGAATGGCGCATCGGCACCGAACACGAGAAGTTCCCCTTCCACATAAGTGACAATTCTCCGGTCCCCTACGGCGAGGCGCTGGCCGAAGGCGGCAAGGGCATCCGCGCCATGCTGGAGAGCCTCACGCGTTTCGGCTGGGAGCCGGTCTATGAAGGCGAGACCATCATCGGTCTGGAAAGCCCCAAGGGCGGCGGCAATATCTCGCTGGAGCCCGGCGGCCAGTTCGAGTTGTCCGGCGCGCCGCTCGAAACGCTTCATCAGACCTGTTCGGAACTTCACGACCATCTGGCGCAAGTGAAGGAAGTGGGCGGCGAACTGGGCCTCGGATTTCTCGGGCTCGGCTTCACGCCCAACTGGCGACGCGACCAGATCCCCGTCATGCCCAAGGGCCGCTACAAGATCATGACGGAATATATGAAGAAGGTCGGGACGATGGGTCTCGACATGATGTATCGCTCCTGCACCGTGCAGGTGAACCTCGATTTCACCTCCGAACCCGATATGGTGAAAAAGTTCCGCGTCGCCGTCGCGCTCCAGCCGCTGGCCACCGCCATCTTCGCCAATTCTCCGTTCACGGAAGGAAAGCCCAACGGCTACAAGTCCTTCCGCTCGCACGTCTGGACCGATACCGACAATGCGCGCGCCGGCATGATCCCCTTCATCTTCGAAAGCGGCTTCGGCTTCGAGCAATATGTCGATTACGCGCTCGATGTGCCCATGTATTTCGTCTATCGCGACGGCCGCTACAATGACGTGACCGGCCAGTCGTTCCGCGATTTCATGGTCGGCAAGCTCAAGGGCCTCGAAGGCGCAACGCCCACACGTGGCGATTGGGTCAATCATTTGACGACCATCTTCCCCGAAGCGCGCTTGAAGAATTACCTGGAAATGCGCGGCGCGGACGGCGGCCCCTGGGCGCGCATCTGTGCGCTGCCTGCTTTCTGGGTCGGCCTGCTTTACGATCAGGCCTCGCTCGACGCCGCATGGGATCTGGTCAAGGACTGGACCGACGAAGAGCGTCAGACCTTGCGCGACAATGTCGCCAAAATGGGCCTGCAAACGCCTTTCCGTAATGGCACGTTGCTCGACATTGGCCGCCGTGCCATCGAGGTCTCCCGCGCCGGCCTGAAAGCCCGAGCTCAGGGCGACGGCGCGGGCTCGCCGGACGAAACCACCTTCCTCTCCATCGTCGAGGAAGTCGTCAACACGGGCAAATCCCCCGCCGACATCATGCTCGAAGCGTATAATGGCCGCTGGGATCACTCCGTCGATCCGGTGTTCAAGGAATACGCGTTCTGATTTGCTCTACCTCCCCCTTGTGGGGAGGTCAAAACGCGGAACGCGTTTTGGGTGGGGGTGCACTTTCTGCACTTGCCGCTGGAAAGTTCCGTCATGGCCGGACTTGATCCGGCCATCCACGTCTTTATCCTCGCCGACCGGGGAGACGTCCATGCAGCGCATACTCATCATCGGCGGTCCGGGCGGCGGCAAGTCCACGCTCACCCGCGCGTTGATGCAGAAGCTCGATCTCCCCGTCACCCATCTCGATCAGATCTGGTGGACCCCCGGCTGGATCCCGCGCGACCTCGACGACTACCGCGCCCGGCTGTCCCGAGCGCTTCAATCTCGAGTTCTTCCTCTATGTCTGGAACTTCAACCGCGACAGCCGCCCGAAGATTGTCGAAGGGCTCGACGAATTTGGGGCCAATACAAAACTCGTCCATCTGAAGAATGATCGGGAAATCGCGCAATTCATTGCAACCCTCCAGTCCCGCCCAAAATACACGTGTCACCCCGGGCTTGTCCCGGGGTCCAGGGGCTGCGCGCTCAGTGGTTGCCGTTCTGGATCCCGGCACCAGGCCGGGATGACAGCAGAATATGTGTGAAGTCTAAAATCCAAAACAGATTCGTCATGCCCCGGCTTGACCGGGGCATCCATCTCCTTCAGCCTGCGGATGAAATCAAGCCGCCTGCGCCGTCCCGCCGATCGTCATGCCATTGATCCTGAGCGTCGGTTGCCCCACGCCCACCGGCACGCCTTGGCCCGCCTTGCCGCAGACGCCGATGCCGGGATCGAGTTTCAGGTCATTGCCGATCATGCTGACGCGCGTCAGCACATCGGGCCCGTTGCCAATGATGGTCGCGCCCTTCACCGGCGCGCCGATGACGCCGTTCTCGATCATATAGGCTTCCGTGCAGGTGAAGACGAATTTGCCCGACGTGATGTCCACCTGTCCGCCGCCGAAGGAGACGGCATAGAGGCCCTTCTTCACCGAGGCGATGATTTCCTGTGGGTCGCGGTCGCCGGCGAGCATGTAGGTGTTTGTCATCCGCGGCATGGGCTGATGCGCGTAGGATTCGCGCCGCCCGTTGCCCGTTGGCGCCATGCCCATCAGGCGCGAGTTGAGCCGGTCCTGCATATAGCCCTTGAGGATGCCATCCTCGATCAGCACCGTGCGCGAGCTTGGCGTGCCTTCGTCGTCCACCGTCAGCGAACCGCGGCGATTGGCGATGGTGCCGTCGTCCACCACGGTCACGCCCGGCGCGGCGACGCGTTGGCCCATCAATCCTGCAAAGGCCGATGTTTTCTTGCGGTTGAAATCGCCTTCGAGCCCGTGGCCGATGGCTTCATGCAGTAATATGCCCGGCCAGCCGGGGCCCAACACCACATCCATTTCGCCAGCAGGGGCGGGCACGCTGTCGAGGTTGACGAGCGCTTGCCGCAGCGCTTCATCCACCTGTCCGCGCCATTTCGTCGGGTCGATATAGGCTTCATAGCCCGTGCGACCGCCGGTCCCCTGGCTACCGGTTTCCTGCCGGTCGCCTTGACCTGCCACGATCGACACGTTGAGGCGCACCAGCGGGCGCACGTCGCGGATCACTTCGCCATCGGCGCGCATGATCTCGACCGCCTGCCATTCGCCCGCGAGCGAAGCCGACACCTGCCGCACGCGACCGTCCAGCCCGCGCGCATAGGCGTCGATGTCGGACAGCAGCTTCACTTTTTCTTCGAACGACTGCGCGGCCAGCGGGTTCTCGTCGCTGTAGAGATGCACATTGGTGCGCTGCGGCCCGCTCGACTGGATACCGACATGGCCTTGCTTCACCGCCTGCACGGCGTCGCTTGCGCGCTTGATCGCCTCTTCCGACATGTCGGAGGAATGGGCATAGCCGGTTGATTCGCCCGCCACCGAGCGCAAGCCGAAGCCCTGCGTCGTGTCGAATGTCGCCATTTTCAGGCGTCCATCGTCGAAGGCCAGTGCTTCCGATTGTCGATATTCGAGAAAAAGTTCGCCGTCGTCCGTGCCGGTCAGCGCCTCGCCGACAAGACCTTCGACGCGGGTGCGGTCGAGCCCGTTCTGGGAGAAAAAGAGATCATCTGGGGCGTCACTCATCGGTCGGTCCTGCGTAAACGGGGAGGGGCATCAAGAGTTAGGTCTGTTCGAGCCATTCTTCAACGGCCATCAACCGATGAGGCAATTCGCTGAGGTCGCAGCGCACGATATGCGAGCCGCAACTGTAAAGCGGGTATTGCACCACCTGCAGCTTCAGCAGATCGACCAGAAACACGCCATTTATACGCCCGAACCAGTCGTCCCACTGTTGAAACTTCCAGCTCTCCCAGCCCCTGGGCGGCGCATTGGTGATATTGTCGACGGCGCGCGGATGACAGGCGCAGAAGCCCACCGCCGAGCGGCCCGGATCGCGCGGGGAGAGATAGGGCGCCGCCTCGCTGATCAGTTCCGGGGCCTGATTGCCATTATGCGCGAGCAACAGGCCGACGGAAATTTCCGCGCCATAATGAAAATGGATCAGGGCCTCGTCACGCATCCTGCCAGCCTGTCTTTTTGAGAGCAATTCGCAGCATAGGCTTTTTTTGGTGAGTTGTAAGGTTCAAGGGCCTGACAGCCCGTTATAATTGTGGCAAAACGTCGCAAAATCGCGTGGGGGATGTGGCAGGCGGTCACAGGCTGTCTATACTCCGCCTAGCGCGAGTCGGTCTCGACCGACATGTCCAGGGGGATTAGCCGAGGAAACCAGCCGTAATGAGAGCCTTGCGGTAGGCATCGGTTTATGTTTTCTGGCGCCAGGAATTATTGGTAACGCATCTAAGGTGCGTTATTCGTGAATTGAAGTGTAGGCAGGACGCGGATCGGACGGATTTCCGGTTCTGTGGACAGCATTGGGAGCTGGGGAACTAGCATGCGGTTTCTGAACGGTATCGGGCGCTTGGTCGGACTGGGCGCAATTGCGCTGGCGGCGGGGCTTTTTCTAACCGCCACGGGCGCACACGCCCAGATCGGTATGGCCACTAACGGGCAATTGGGCTTCCAGCAGGCCGCAACCCCGGTCATGGAAGACATCGAGAGCTTCCATCGCTTCGTTCTCTATATCATCACGGCCATCGTCATCCTGGTGACCGTGCTGCTCGCTATTGTGATGGTCCGTTTCAATCGCAAGTCCAACCCGGTTCCCTCCAAGACCTCTCACAACACGTTGATCGAGGTTCTCTGGACGGTGCTGCCGGTCATGATCCTCATGGTCATCGCCATCCCGTCTTTCCGTCTCCTCTACAAGGAATTGATCATTCCCCCGGCAGAGCTGACCATCAAGGCGACGGGCAACCAGTGGTTCTGGAGCTACGAATATCCCGATGAAGGCGACATCTCCTTCGACGCCAACCTCGTTCCCGACGACGAGCTGAATGGTCGTCCGCGTCTTCTCGCCACCGATGAAGTCGTGGTTGTCCCGGTCGACGAAGTCGTCCGTGTGATCGTCACCGGCGCCGACGTCATTCACTCATGGGCGGTTCCCGCCTTCGGCGTGAAGATCGACGCCATTCCCGGTCGCCTGAACGAAACATGGTTCAAGGCCGAAAAGCTTGGCACATATTACGGCCAGTGCTCGGAGCTTTGCGGGCAGGGTCATGCCTTCATGCCGATCGAGGTTCGCGTTGTCAGCAAGGAAGATTTTGCGGCCTGGGTTGCCAAAAAGAAGAGCGCATCGCTCGACCTTCCGGCAACCGGCGTCAAGCTGGCCCAGATCAACCTGACGTCCACAAATTCCGGCGCTGCGCGTTAATCGCGCGACCGCCAGTAGCATAGTTTAAGAGCAACACGTTCTAGAGTTCGAAGAGCGAAGGATTGAGACCAATGGCAGGCACAGCTGCGGCACATTCCGATCACCATGAGGATCACCCCACAGGTTGGCGGCGTTACCTCTATTCCACCAATCACAAGGACATCGGCACGATGTACCTGATCTTCGCGATTTGCGCGGGGGTTCTCGGCGGCGCCCTGTCTATTGCGATCCGTATGGAATTGCAGAATCCGGGCACCCAGTTTTTTCCTAACCACGACATGTACAACATGTTCGTGACGGCCCATGCGCTCCTCATGATCTTCTTCATGGTCATGCCGGCGATGATCGGCGGCTTCGGCAACTGGTTCGTGCCGCTCATGATCGGCGCGCCCGATATGGCCTTCCCGCGCATGAACAATATTTCGTTCTGGCTGCTGCCCCCGGCTCTCGGCCTGCTCATCATCTCGATGTTCGTGCCCGGCGCGCCTGGCGGTCTTGGTGCTTCCGGCGGCTGGACCCTTTATCCGCCGCTTTCGACATCGGGTTCGCCCGGACCGGCCATGGACTATGCGATCCTCGCGCTCCATCTGGCAGGCGCTTCGTCGATCCTCGGCGCCATCAACTTCATCACGACCATCTTCAACATGCGCGCTCCCGGCATGACGCTGCACAAGATGCCGCTGTTCGTCTGGTCGATCCTCGTCACCGTGTTCCTGCTGCTTCTTTCGCTGCCGGTTCTCGCGGGCGCCATCACCATGCTTCTGACGGATCGCAATTTCGGCACGACCTTCTTCGCGCCTGAAGGCGGCGGCGATCCGGTCCTGTTCCAGCATCTGTTCTGGTTCTTCGGACATCCGGAAGTCTACATTCTCATTCTTCCCGGCTTCGGCATCATCAGCCAGATCATCTCGACCTTCTCGCGCAAGCCGGTGTTCGGTTATCTCGGCATGGCCTATGCGATGGTCGCCATCGGCGTCGTTGGTTTCGTCGTCTGGGCCCATCACATGTATACGGTCGGCCTCTCGGTCAACACGCAGGCCTATTTCGTGGCCGCCACGATGGTTATCGCGGTGCCAACCGGCGTGAAGATCTTCTCCTGGATCGCCACCATGTGGGGCGGTTCAATCGAGTTCAAGACGCCGATGCTCTGGGCCATCGGCTTCATCTTCCTGTTCACCATCGGCGGCGTGACAGGCGTGGTGCTCGCCAATGCCGGCGTCGACCGTTCGCTTCAGGACACCTATTACGTGGTGGCCCATTTCCACTACGTGCTGTCGCTCGGCGCCGTCTTCGCCATCTTCGCGGGCTGGTACTACTGGTTCCCCAAGATGTTCGGCTACATGTATTCCGAGTTCATCGGCAAGCTGCATTTCTGGATCACCTTTGTCGGCGTGAACCTCGTGTTCTTCCCGCAGCATTTCCTCGGCCTCGCTGGCATGCCGCGCCGCTATGCGGACTACCCGGACGCCTATCATCTGTGGAACTACGTCTCGTCGATCGGTTCCTACATCTCGTCGGTTGGTGTGCTGATCTTCATCGTCGGTGTCATCTATGCTTTCGTCCGCAAGGAAAAGGCTGCTGACAATCCGTGGGGCGAGGGCGCAACGACGCTGGAATGGACGCTGTCCTCACCGCCGCCGTTCCATCAGTTCGCCGATCTGCCGCACATTAGATAAGAGAGCAAAGACATATGTCTGACAGCTCGATCGCCACGAGCAATCTCATCGGGGAGCGGTACATGCCAGAAATCGGCATGGCCGCCCCCGGCGACTATTTCGAGCTGCTGAAGCCGCGTGTGATGTCACTCGTGGTTTTCACCGGTCTCGTCGGGCTTGTGGTGGCGCCTGGATCGATCAATCCGGTCATTGCCTTTGTGGCATTGCTCTGCGTTGCCATCGGTGCGGGCGCATCGGGCGCTCTCAATATGTGGTACGACGCCGACATCGACCTCAAGATGAAACGCACGGCCAATCGTCCCGTGCCTGCCGGCCGCATCACCTCGCGCGAGGCTTTCGGCTTCGGCATCACGCTGTCGGTCGGCTCGGTCCTCACGATGGGCCTTGCGGTCAATTGGGTGGCCGCTGGCCTTCTCGGTTTCACCATCTTCTTTTACGCCGTCATCTATACGATGTGGCTCAAGCGCTCGACGCCGCAGAACATCGTCATCGGCGGCGCGGCGGGCGCTTTCCCTCCCATGATCGGCTGGGCCGCGGTTACGGGTTCGGTTTCGGTCGAGTCGATTGCGCTCTTCCTCATTATCTTCATGTGGACGCCGCCGCATTTCTGGGCGCTGGCGCTCTTTAGCAGCAACGACTATGAAGCCGCTGGCGTGCCCATGTTGCCGGTGGTCGCCGGTGAGCGCGCCACGCGCAACCAGATCATGCTCTATTCCCTCCTGCTCATGCCCATCACGGCGCTTCCAGCCGTGCTTGGTTTTGCGGGCGTCATCTATGCGGGCGTGGCCACTGTGCTCGGTCTTGCTTTCCTTGGCTTCGCCTTCCGCGTCTGGCGCGATCAAACCGGTGAATACAAAACCGCGCGACAATTGTTTGCCTATTCGATTCTCTATCTCTTCCTGATTTTCAGCACCTTGCTCGTCGAGCAAGGGTTCGGGCTCGTGCCGCCGCTGGCTGCCCTGATACATGTTTAAGGGCTGGCGCCTGTGAGGACACCTGTCATGAGTGATGAACCGCCGCTGCGGTGGACTGAAGAGCAATTGAAACGCCGCCGTCAGCGCAATATTGCGCTTGCATGGGTTCTCGGTGGATTGATGCTGTTATTTTTCGTGGTCACCATTGCCAAACTGGGTGGCAATGTGGCGTCGCGACCTGCCTATGGGTCGCTCGATGTGATTGAACATATTGGATAAGACAATCGACAGATTTTTTGTCGATCGCTAAGTGGAGAAGACGGGAAATGGCTGACGCCCACGCCAAAAATCATGACTACCATCTGGTCAATCCGAGCCCATGGCCGCTGACCGGTGCGATCGGTGCCTTCATACTTGCCATTGGCGCCGTTCACTATTTCCACGGCGCGCCGCTCTGGTACGTCGCTCCCGGCTTTGCCATCGTGCTCTACACGATGTTCGGCTGGTGGCGCGATGTCCTCCGCGAAGCCAATGGCGGCGACCATACGCCGGTCGTTCAGCTTCACCTGCGCTACGGCATGATCCTGTTCATCGCCTCCGAAGTCATGTTCTTCGTGGCATGGTTCTGGGCCTTCTTCGACGCCAGCCTCTTTGCTGGCGAGGCGATCCAGCACAGCCGTGCGGTCTTCACCGGCGGCCATTGGCCGCCCCAGGGCATCGAAGTCTTTGACCCTTGGCACATTCCTCTGCTGAACACGCTGATCCTGCTGGCTTCCGGCACGACAGTCACATGGGCGCATCACGCCCTTCAGCATGACGACCGCAAGGGTCTCGTTCAGGGTCTCGCCTTCACGGTTGTTCTGGGCCTGATCTTTACCTCGCTCCAGGCTTACGAATATATGCACGCCGCCTTCTCCTTTGCAGGCAACATCTATGGTGCGACCTTCTTCATGGCGACCGGCTTCCACGGTTTCCACGTCATCATCGGCACCATCTTCCTCGCCATCTGCCTGATCCGCGCCATCAACGGCGGCTTCACCTCCAAGCAGCATTTCGGTTTCGAAGCCGCTGCCTGGTACTGGCATTTCGTGGACGTGGTCTGGCTCTTCCTCTTCGCCTCGATCTACATCTGGGGCGGTTACGGGGCTGTGATTCATCACGGCTAGACCGGCGCTTGGACGAAACTGTTTGGGGGGCGGGTCTGCATGTGCGGCCCGCCCTTTTTCTTTAAGGATATGCGTTTGAAAATGTCATTTCCAAACTTCTGAGCGGGATGGTGTTTTGGTCGTTTGAAATAATGCAATGGAATTTCGATGTCGATCCAAGTTCACAACCCTAGAAAGCTTTTAGAGACGCTTTGTTCTCTCCCGAGGGAAACAGATTGGCTTGAGTTCAAGGAAAATAACTTCAACGAAGACTCTGTCGGACAGTATGTATCTGCGTTGGCCAATTCGGCGATGTTAGAGGAGCAAGAAGCAGCGTATTTGGTGTTTGGTGTACGAGATTCAGATCATGAAATCGTTGGCACCAATGTTGATCTCTTCGGGAAAACCGTAGGTGCGGATTCATTCATATTTTGGCTAAACAAAAACCTTGAGCCGCGTATTCAGATCAAGCCGCTATTGATTGAGTATGATGGAAAAACAGTTCAGATGCTCTGTGTTGAGCCCGGATATATGCAGCCCGTTAAATTTAAGAACACTGCATATATCCGTGTTGGAGCAAGCCAACAACCATTGTCAAAATATACGGCGAAGGAGCGTGCTCTGTGGCAAATCACTAGTCGATTTTCTTTTGAGACCAGCATGCTACGAGACCACATGGCTGTGGATGAGATAGAAGCCGCCTTTGACGTTCGGAAACTAATTCATACGCTAGGTTACACGGACACTTCGAGAGATGCCATTTTTCATCGAATGGAATCCTTAGATCTGATCAAGGATGACTTGCAGAAGAAGTACCAAATTGCAGCGCTGTTGGCCATTTGTTGCGCAGATGACTTAAAAGACTTTCCTTTGTTGGAGAACAAAGGCGTGAGAGTCGTTGTCTATAAGGGGCGCGACAAAATGGATGCGTCGCAGGACGTCGATGGGCAACGCGGATACCTGATAGCATTTCTTGATTTGTTGAATTACGTGATAGGGCACCTTCCAAGTGAAGAGAAGATGCTGCATGGCGTGAGAACAAAAGTATTCGCAATCCCTGAAATTTCGATTAGAGAATTTTTGGCAAATGCGTTAATTCACCAAGACTTTACGGAAGCTAGTTCGCGACCCCTTGTGGAGGTGTTCAAGGACAAGGTCCGCATCACCAATCCTGGAACACCATTGATATCAGTTGATCGATTTATCGATACGCCATCGAAAACTCGAAATCCAAAATTTGCGAAGTTGATGCGTGATGCTCGGTATTGCGAAGAGCGGGGTAGTGGCGTCGATCGTGCAATTCGTGAAATTGAAAAGGCGGCATTACCACCTCCTTTGATTGAAGCGATCGAGGGGTCGACTGTCGTGACGATCTTCATGCGTCGTAGATTTGCGGAGATGAGTTCTGACGAACGTATTCGTGCGTGTTTTCAGCACGCGTGCCTTTGCTATGAACAAGGCGAACCAATGAGTAATGGGTCTCTTCGCGAAAGATTTGGTCTTTCCCAAAAGCAATACCCGCAAGTTTCAATTGTCATTCGCGACGCTATGAATGCCGGACGAATTCGACCTTTGGATGAGGAACAGGCTAATCGAAATGCTCGATATGTCCCGTTTTATGCAAAGGGTGATTAGGGGCCGGAAAAGTTATGTAATTCGTTGGTGGATGTTTGTCGTTGTGGATAAAAAATCCTTTTATAATCAATATGTTGTGGCGAGCTAATTTTGTAATTAATAGCTGCGTATGGCATGGACATTGAAAAGTTATGGAAAATAAATTACCTGATATTTGTGAATATCCGCAACTGTCCTCGGTCATGGTCGGCCTCAAATCCTGTTGCCCGCGCTGCGGCGAAGGCAAGCTCTTCAGTGGCTTCCTCACCATCGCGCCCAGATGCGACAAATGCGGTCTCGACTACGACTTCGCCGATGCGGGCGACGGCCCTGCGATTTTCATCATGCTGATTGCGGGCTTCATCGTCGTCGGCCTCGCGCTCTTCGTCGAAGTGGCATACCAGCCGCCTTATTGGGTGCATGCGGTTCTCTGGATACCGCTAACGCTTTTCCTGACCTTGGGCATGTTGCGTCCCTTGAAGGCATGGCTCGTCGCCCAGCAGTTCAAGCACAAGGCGCGCCCGGGGCAGCTTGAAGAATGACCATGCTCAGTGAAAATCGTTTCTTCCGCCCCCTCTTCGGGGCGACCGTCTGGACCTTCATTGGCCTGGTCATCCTGATCGGCCTTGGTTCATGGCAGATCGAGCGTTTGCACTGGAAGCTCGATCTCATCGCCAGAATCACCGAGCGCATGGCCGCGCCGCCGGCCGCGCCGCCTGCCGAAGACACCTGGGGCCAGCTCGATCTCAAGACGCTTGAATATCATCATCTGAAATTGCAGGGCCATTTCCTCAACCAGGACGAGCTTTACTATTTCGCGCAGAACGATGACGGCGTACCGGGCTTCGACATCGTCACGCCTTTCGAGCTGGACTCGGGCGCCATCGTGCTGGTCGATCGCGGCTATGTTCCGCAGGCCAACAGGTCGCCCGATACCCGCACCGAAGGTCAGGTCGAGGGTGAAACGACGCTCACCGGCGTTGCCCGCGCGCCGCAGGTGCGCGGCTATTTTTCGGCGCCCGACGATATCGCCAACAATATGTGGTTCACGCGCGATCCGGCCAAAATGGCCGAAGCCTTGAAACTGTCCCGCGTCGCTCCCTTCTATGTCGAGGCGGATGCCACGCCCAACGCGGGCGGTCTTCCCGTCGGCGGGCGCACGCAGGTCAATATCCGCAACGAACATCTTCAATATGCGATCACCTGGTACGGCCTCGCCATTGTCCTGTTCGCTGTCTATCTTTCCTACCATTGGTCGAACGGACGCATAGGCCGCCGCAAGGAATAATGAACAACACCATGAGCGAACAGAATTCCACGACCGCCTATGAAGCCTTGAAATCGCGCTTCCAGCGTCTCTCTGCCATCGGCGGCGCGCAGGCTATGTTGAGCTGGGACCGCTCCACCATGATGCCCGAAGGCGGTTCCGCCGCCCGCGCCGAACAGCAGGCGACGCTCTCGCTCATCGCGCATGAAATCATGACCGCGCCCGAAGTTACCGATCTTTTGACGAGCGCTCATGAAAGCGCCGAAGCTTTGCCCGCTTGGGATCGCGCGAACCTGAACGAAATGTCGCGCGTTCACGCTCATGCCACGGCGACACCGACCGATCTCGTCTCGAAGCTGTCGCATCAGCGCTCCTCTACCGAGATGATCTGGCGCAAGGCGCGCGCGGCGAACGATTTTGCCATGCTCGCGCCCGAGCTTGAAAAGCTCCTTGGGCTCGTGCGCGAACAGGCCGCCGCCAAGGCCGACGCGCTGGGCCTCACGCCCTATGATGCTTTGCTCGACAGCTACGATCCCGACCGTCGCTCCGCCGACATCGACATTCTGTTTACGGAGCTTGAGATCTTTCTGCCCGATCTCCTGCAACAGGTCATGGAAAAACAGGCGAGCGCGCCGCGCCCGCTGCCGGTCACCGGCTCGTTCCCTGTCGCGCTTCAGGAAAAGCTTGGCCGCGAGGTCATGTCCATTCTCGGCTTCGACTTCCATCATGGCCGTCTTGACGTGAGCCTCCACCCCTTCACCGGCGGTGTGCCCGACGACAGCCGCATCACCACGCGTTACGACGAAAGCGATTTTGTCGAAAGCCTCATGGCGGTCATTCACGAGACCGGCCATTCGCTCTACGAGCGCGGCCTGCCGCCTGAGTGGCGCAACCAGCCCGTCGGTCGCTCGCGCGGCATGACCATTCATGAAAGCCAGTCGCTGCTTTTTGAAATGCAGGCCGGTCGCTCGGAAGAATTCATCCGTCATCTCGCCCCTCGCCTCAAGTCGACCTTCGGCGGGGAAGGAGAGGCATGGAGCGCCGACAATCTTCTGCGTCACTATCGTCAGGTTGGTCCCTCCCTCATTCGCGTCTCCGCCGACGAAGTGACTTATCCCCTCCATGTCATTCTGCGCTACCGGCTCGAGCGCGCCATGATCGCCGGCGATCTTGTCCCCGCCGATCTGCCCGGCGCCTGGAACGAAGGAATGAATGCGCTTTTGGGGATAACACCTCCCGACGATGCGTCGGGCTGCATGCAGGACGTTCATTGGCCGTCCGGTTCCTTTGGATATTTCCCCACCTACACGCTCGGCGCGCTCACCGCAGCGCAGCTCTTTCAAGCTGCAAGAAAGGCTCACAAGTCGATCGATTCCGAGCTTGAACAAGGTGATTTT
Source organism: Parvibaculum sp. (assembly GCA_049303435.1). Taxonomy (GTDB): domain Bacteria; phylum Pseudomonadota; class Alphaproteobacteria; order Parvibaculales; family Parvibaculaceae; genus Parvibaculum. The sequence continues at coordinate 14,706 of JBAQNC010000235.1, forward strand.
GCACAGCTTGTCGCGTGGGTGCGCGAGCATGTTCATGGGGTCGGCTCAAGCCGCACCCCGGACGAAATCATTGTCGCTGCGACCGGCGAGCCCCTTGGTGCCGACGCCTTCAAGCGTCATATAAAAACAAGGTATCTTGATCGGTGATTGATAAAAACGGCTGATTTCCGCCATTTTTTCTCTTTCATTGCCTCTGGGCCCTCCCAGGGCTAATTTACGCGCCGACCCATGCGACATGTCAGGTCGCCCGGCCATCCTGGAGATTATGTTGAAATACGTCAGCACAAGGGGCGGTTCCCCCGAGCTTGAATTCGAGGAAGTATTGCTCGCCGGTCTCGCCAGCGATGGGGGATTGTATGTCCCCATCGAATGGCCGCAGATGAGCGAACGCAAGATTAAGTCATTGGCAGGATTGACTTATTCTGAAGTCGCCTTCCGCATCATGCGCCTCTATATCGGCCCCTCGATTTCGGATTCTGATCTCCGCACCATGATCGACCAGGCCTATTCGACCTTCGGTCACAAGGCCGTCGTGCCGCTCGTCCAGACCGGGGATAACGACTGGCTGCTCGAACTTTTTCATGGCCCCACTCTGGCGTTCAAAGATGTCGCCATGCAGATTCTGGCGCGCCTTTTCGATCACGTTCTGGAGAAGCGCGGTCGCCGCATCACGGTCGTCGGCGCAACTTCCGGCGACACGGGCTCGGCCGCCATCGAGGCTTTTCGCGGACGAGACACGACCGATATTTTCATCATGCATCCCAAGGGGCGCGTGTCGGAAGTTCAGCGTCGCCAGATGACGACAGTGCTCGACGCCAACGTCCACAACATCGCCATTGAAGGTTCCTTCGACGATTGTCAGGCGCTCGTCAAGGCGATGTTCAACGATCACGCCTTCCGCGATGAAGTCTCTCTCGCAGGCGTCAATTCAATCAACTGGGGCCGTGTCATGGCCCAGATCGTCTATTATTTTACCAGCGCCGTAGCGCTGGGTGGTCCCGCGCGACCCATCGCATATTCCGTACCCACCGGAAATTTCGGCGACGTCTTTGCAGGCTATGCGGCATCGCGCATGGGGCTTCCGATTTCACGTTTGCTGGTTGCTACCAACGTCAATGACATCCTAGCGCGCACGCTTCAGACGGGCCGGTATGAAGTCGGCAAGGTTCAGCCGACGATCAGTCCGAGCATGGACATTCAGGTCTCGTCGAACTTCGAACGTCTTGTGTTCGACGCCTACGGACAGGACGGCGACAGCGTGCGTCGTCTGATGCAAAACCTGCAACAGTCAGGCGCGTTCGAAATCGATCCCTTGCGTCTTGAGGCCATGAGAACGGTTTTTTCTGCCGCTCGGGTCGATGAAAATACCACCAGCGACACCATCGAGCACATGCTGCGAGAAACCGGTGAACTCATTGATCCGCATACAGCGGTTGGCGTTGCGGCGGCGCGCGCAGATCGTGGCGACCTCGGCACGCCGATGGTGACACTCGCCACAGCGCATCCGGCGAAGTTTCCCGACGCCGTTGCCCGCGCCACGGGCGTCCATCCGACTTTGCCGCCGCGGATGCTGGATTTGTTTGAACGCGAAGAGCGGCTCGACGAATTGCCCAACGATCTTGTCGCCGTTCAGGCTTTCATTCGTCAGCGTGCGCGCGCCATCGCGGCGTGATGTAGATATCCATTGTTGCGTAACCAGTTGAAGCAGAACAGGAAAAATTGAATGGCAGTTGAAGTGACAAGACTTGAAAATGGTTTGACCGTGGTGACGGATGCGATGCCGCACCTTCAGACAATTTCAGTCGGCGTCTGGGTCAATACCGGCGCGCGTCACGAAGGCCGCCATCAACATGGCGTCTCGCATCTGCTGGAACATATGGCCTTCAAGGGAACCGAGTGCCGCTCCGCTCGCGCTATCGCTGAAGAAATCGAAAACGTAGGCGGACATCTCAATGCGCATACAGCACATGAGGCGACGGCCTATTATGCGCGTGTGATGAAGGGCGATCTGCCGCTTGCCGTCGATCTGCTCGCCGACATTCTGCAAAACTCCGTCTTTGAAAAGACCGAGCTTGAGCGCGAACGCGGCGTTGTCATTCAGGAAATCGGTCAGTCGCTCGATACGCCCGACGATCTTGTCTTCGATCATCTGCTGGGCGCGGCCTTTCCCGATCAGCCGATGGGCCGCACCATTCTTGGAACGGTCGATACGGTCAAGGGTTTTGATCGAGATGCCCTCCAGACCTATATGGACGAGCGCTATCAGGCAGGTGGCATGGTGCTGGCGGCTGCCGGTGCGATTGATCACGCCGAGCTGGTGGCCCTCGGTCGCGAGAGTTTTTCGAGCCTGCCGCAACATGTTTCCAACAGAGCCGAACCTGCCAAATTCAAGGGGGGCGAACGTCGTGAGGACCGCGACCTTGAACAGGCGCATGTGACGCTGGCCTTTGAAGGGCCGACCTACAGCGATCCCGACTATTATACGGCTCATATTTTTGCCAGCGTGTTGGGTGGCGGCATGTCTTCTCGCCTGTTTCAGGAAGTGCGCGAAAAACGCGGGCTTGCCTATTCGGTCTTCGCCTATTCCTGGTCCTTCGCCGACACAGGCATCCTCGGCGTCTATGCCGGAACCGCGCCTGACGATCTGGCGGAACTGATGCCGGTCGTAGCCGATGAAATCAACCGCATGGGCGAGGACACGCGCGAAGACGAAGTCGCCCGTGCGCGGGCCCAGATGAAGGCAGGCCTGTTGATGGGTCTTGAGTCGTCGTCTTCCCGCGCCGAACAGATCGCGCGCCAATATGCAGTTCACGGGCGTGTACTGCCTATCGATGAAATGATTGAAAAGGTCGATCAGGTCGATGCGGCGGCAGTACGCCGTTTTGCCAGGCGTTTCTTTGGAAATGGGGCCTCTGCGCCCGCCCTTGCGGCGGTCGGTCCCCTGAATGGCGCAGGCGGCGGGCTTGAATCTTATGACCGTCTCGCGGCAAGATTTGGTTGATCGGGTGACGCGCCGCAGGTGAGCGCGGAATCCCTCGGGGGAGCGCGCGTTCATGGCCTTTTTGAGATCGATTTCCAGACCGGATCCCGACAGGCTCGTGCTGGGCGAAGGCGTGAAACTGCGCCCGCCCCGGTTTTCGGATTTTGACGAATGGGCGGGTTTGCGTGACATCAGTCGCGAGTTTCTCGTCCCCTGGGAGCCGACATGGGCCGTGGACGATCTGACCAGGACCTCCTTTCGCCGCCGTATCCGTCGCTATCAAAGCGAAATGCGTGAGGACAGCGCCTATCCATTCTTCGTCTTTCGCGAAGAAGACGGCGCAATGGTGGGGGGATGCACGCTCTCTAACGTGCATCGCGGCGTCCAGCAGGATTGCACGCTTGGGTATTGGGCGGGCGCGCCCTTTGCAGGCAAGGGCTATATCACCCGCGCGGTACGCGCCCTGATCCCCTATGTCTTTGAGGAATTGAGGCTGCATCGCCTTCAGGCGTCCTGCTTGCTGGAGAACGAACGCTCGAAGGCAGTATTGCGGCGCTGCGGTTTTCGCGAGGAGGGCTTTGCGCGTGGTCTCTTCAGGATCAACGGAGTCTGGCGCGACCATGTTCAATTTGCCATCCTGCGCGACGATCCCCGTCTCTGAAGCCCGACACCCGATCAATCAGGAGCAACCCTTTTGACGGCCAGACGCCCGCGCGCCATTGTTTTCGATGTTTTCGGCTCTGTCGTGGATTGGCGTTCCAGCCTGATCGATGAACTCACAGCCTTCGGGCGCGACCGCGGGATCGAGGCCGACTGGATCGCTTTGGTTGATGCCTGGCGCGGTGAATATTATCCGTCGATGCGTCGCGTCGTGAAAGGCGAATTGCCATGGACCACGCTCGACAAGCTGCATCGCGCGTCACTGGATAAGCTGGTCGTCGCCCAAAGTGTCGATGGCCTAACGGAAGACGATCTGGTCCATATCAACCTCGGCTGGCACCGCTTGAATCCCTGGCCGGATTCGGTCTCGGGCCTCACACGTCTGAAGCAGAAATACATCATTGCGCCCCTGTCGAATGGCAATGTGTCTCTGTTGGTGGATATGGCAAAACATGCGGGTCTCCCCTGGGACACGGTGTTTGGCTCCGACGTCTTCGGTCATTTCAAGCCATCGCCGGAGACCTATCTCGGCGCGGCGCGCCTGCTCGGTCTTGCGCCTGAAGAGGTCATGATGGCGGCGGCGCATAACAATGATCTCAAATCGGCACAAAATTTGGGATTGATGACCGCTTTTTTCGCCCGACCCACAGAATATGGGCCCCATCAGGTCACCGATTTCGAAGCCACGGGCGAATGGGATTTGGTCGCCAGCGATATTGAGGATCTGGCCCGGCAACTGGATGCGTGATTGCGTCCTTGCCGGTGCGAAAAAGACCGATTTCCTTAAGGTAAAATTACTTTGTCTGTGCGAGTCTGGGCCCCGCGAATCTCACTTCTTTCCCGAAGTCGAGCGGGACAATTCAAGACGTTATTCAACGGGGGCGATGACGCTTCGTTGATTTGAGGGGGACGGATGCGTCGGAGAGGCCAAATGGAAGTCCGCGCACTGGTTGCCATATGCGCTCTGGCATCCTGTCTGCTGACCTTTGTCACGCCTTCGTTGGCGCTGGATGCCGTCGTGATGGACGATGACCGGGCCGTCGTCGACCTCACGCCCTTTACCGAGACTTATCACGAGCAGGGCCAGAAGCTCACCATCGAGGCGCCGGATTCCGGTGCGGCGGATGAAGATGCCAACACAGTTCCCGCACCCGAAGCCGGTCCAGCCACACCCTCGGACGCGTCGGGTGACGCCGCAGCGGCAACGGACGATGCGGCTGCGGGCGAAGACGATGGCAGCGTTACCCTGTCGGACGGTTCGAACGACGCCCACGGCATATGGCTCGCCGTCGCCTTGCGAAACCGCTCCCAGATGCCCGTGTCGCGATATTTCGTGACGGACACGCGCGGCCTCGGGTTGATGAATATAATCTGGCCCGAGCCTGCGGTCGGTATCGACCGGGCCTACGCAGCAGGCGCGGAAGACCCCACGGCGATGCCCGATGAGGAGCGTCCCGGCTTTTCCGTCATGTCGCTCACCGTCGATCCTGAATCGAGTGCCACGGTCGCGCTCCATTCAGATCGCGCCATGTCGCCCTCCCTCTATATGTGGCGGGCCGAAGCCTGGTCGTCTTTCACTCGACGGTTGTCGCTCGTCGAAGGCGGGATGCTGGGCGTCATCGCGGCGCTTGGCATCTATTTGACGGCGCTGGCCGTCCTGACGCGCTCGCCTGCCGCTCGCGCCACGGCGGCTCTCCTGTGGGCGGGGTTCCTTGTCGAATTGTCGAGCTTCGGCTACCTCGCTTCCATCTTCGGCGCGACCGCACGCTGGGAATCTGTCATCCAGACCATAACCCTCGCGATCTTTGCCGCGACTGTCTTTGCGCTGGAGCGTTTCTTTCTCGATCTCGAAAGACACTTCAGCGTTCCGTCGAAAATCGCCCGGCTTCTGTCGCTTGCCGTGTTCGCGATTATCCCCGTCGCCATGTTCAGCCCGCCGCTTGGTGGCCTGCTTGTGCGGATCAGCTTGCTCCTTGCGGTTGTCGGTGGCGCGCCGCTTGTCGTCATGGCGGCGCTGCGCGGGGTGCGGCCCGCGCAATTGCTCATTCCCGGCGCGATGCTCTTTGGTCTTTCCGGCTTCATCGCCACGCTCCATGCGGTCGGCTGGATGCCGGGCACATTCGTCGGCACGGCGCTCACGATGGGCATTTTCACCATTGCGCTCGTGCTCTTTGCCTTTGCCGCCGCCTATCACGCGCAGGGTGGGCGTCGTCGCGCGGACGTCGACAATATCCGTAGCGAACAACGTAACGCCTTTGCGCTCACCGGCGCACGCCAGGGCGTCTGGGACTGGGATATTCTTGCCGACACGCTTTATGTCTCGCCTTCGATCGAAGCTCTGCTGGGTCTCGACCCCGGTGCGCTGGGCGGCACGGAAGTCGCGTGGCGCGAACATATGCACCCTGGCGATCGCGAGACTTATCGCAATGCGCTCAACGCCTATATCAATAGAGGCAATGTCGCCTTCAGCCTGGAATTCCGCATGCGTCACTCCGATGGCGCTTATCGCACGCTGGCGCTGAATGCGAGTTGCATTGCGGGAAGCGAGCCCTATGCGACGCGCTGCATCGGCACGGTGAGCGACGTCACACCGCGAAAGCTTGCCGAAGAGCGTCTCTTCCATGATGCCGTGCATGACAGTCTCACCGGCCTGCCCAATCGCGCGCTCTTCATGGACCGTCTCGATCGCGCCATCCGCCGTACCGGGCTCATCGATCGTCCGCGCGCGGCCTTGATCCTTGTCAATCTCGATCGCTTCAAGACTGTCAATGACAGCCTCGGCCATTCCGGCGGTGACGCCCTTTTGATTGCGATTTCCCGTCGCCTTGAATCGCTTGTCACCCATGAAGACACAGTCGCGCGCATCAATGGCGATGAATTCGCCATTTTGCTCGCCACACGCACGACACGACCGGACGCTATGGCGTTCGCCGAGTCGCTGGCGGAATTTCTGTCACAGCCCATCGAGATAGGGAATCTTGAAGTCTTTCCGGTGTCGTCGATCGGCGTTGCGATTTGCGAGGACAGTCACGAAGCGCCCGAAGAACTGCTCAACGAAGCCGTGATCGCCATGTTCCGCGCCAAGCGCGGCGGCGATATGAAGATCGAGGTATTCGAACCGGGCATGCGCGGCAATGGCGAAGATCAGTTGAGCGTCGAAACCGATCTGCGCCATTCGCTGGAACGCAAGCAGCTTGAAATGTACTACCAGCCGATCATGTCGCTGAGGGATGGCAGCGTGCGCGGCTTCGAGGCGCTGGTGCGCTGGAACCACCCCGAGCGAGGCCTGCTGACGCCGGATGACTTTGTGCCTATCGCCGAAGAACTTGGCTTCATTAATGAATTGGGGCGGTTTGCCCTAAGGGCGGCCAGCGAGGAACTGGCGACATGGCAAAAGCTCTTCCCGTCGGAAAAGCCGCTCTTTGCCAGCGTCAATGTTTCAAGCCGACAATTGTTGAGGCATGATCTGATCGAAGATGTGAAGCGCGTCCTCCATCGCATCGATATTGTGCCGGGCACCTTGAAGCTTGAGGTAACGGAAAGCCTCGTCATGGAGAACCCGGAATTTGCCGCGCAGGTTCTGACGAGGCTCAAGAGTCTGGGCGCCGGCCTGTCGCTTGATGATTTCGGTACGGGCTATTCGAGCCTGAGCTATCTTCAACGCTTCCCCTTCGACACATTGAAAGTGGATCGCTCGTTTGTTGCGGGCATGTCGGCGGACCGCGAAACGCCTCTGATCATCCGTTCGATGGTGCAACTCGCCCATGACCTCGGCATGGAAATCGTTGCCGAAGGCACGGAAAGCGAAGAACAGGCGCGCGACCTCGCGGCGATGGGGTGCGAATATGGGCAGGGCTATTTCTTCGGCCAGCCAATGAGAGCGATGGACGCGCTCGATTTCATCGCGCGCCACGCACCGCGATAGACAAGCCCGGAGCGATCGAGAAGCGTTCAGGCGTGGCCAGCTTCGATCGAGAGTTCTGAAATCCTGACGCCAAGCTTGGCCATCGCCGAGTGATATTTGGCGCCAAGGTTCTGGCCAAACAGCAATTCAGGGTCCGGGTCGCAATGCAGCCAGCCGTTGGCCTGCATTTCCGCTTCAAGTTGACCTGGCGCCCATCCCGCATAGCCAAGCGCGAGCAGCGCCCTGTCGGGCCCGCGTCCATTTGCGATGGCGCGCAAAATGTCGACGCTTGCCGTCAGGCCAATTTCGCCATCCACGGGTAGTGTCGATTCGTCTGAATAATGGTCCTGCGAGTGCAGCACGAAACCGCGCGCGGACTCGACAGGCCCGCCGACAAGGATTGGGCACGCCATCGCCTGCGGGCTATAGACCGGTTCCTCGCTCGGCAGATGGATCGAGAGTTGATCAAGCAGTTCAGGCATCGTGATGTTGGGAGCAGGTTTATTGACAATGATGCCCATCGCGCCATCGCCATTATGCACGCACAGATAAATAAGCGTGCGTTCAAACCGCTCGTCTTCCATAGAGGGCATGGCGATCAACATTTTGCCCTCGAGGAAACTTTCCTCATTCGACGGATCGCTCAGATTTCCCGACATATTATGCATGTCAAACTATCTACCTCCATGCATGAGACATTTGAAGGTGCTCTTTGATCATTGTCTCGCCTTGCCGGGCGTCTGTCACGACATTCTGAAATTCCTTTTCGCTTTAGGCGCTGAAACTTCTATCCTGTGTCTCATGTGCAATGAGGCAAATATGGTGAACACCCTGTTCCGGCATGTTCTTCCGGGATGGCTGTCGGTCAGGCAATTCAGGCTTTTTGCCGGTGCGGCGATGCTTCTTCTGGCTCTCTGTAATCCCGTTTCGGCGGGTGAAACGGTCCAGCTGATCGGGGCGAAAAACCTCTCGGAAAATTCACTTCTGGCCGGTGTCGAAATGACGATGGAGCCGGGCTGGCATACTTATTGGCGTCATCCCGGCGATTCGGGTATCGCGCCGACATTCGACTGGTCGAAGTCTGAGAACGTCGCAAACATCGAACTTCTGTGGCCCGCGCCCAGGCGGTTCGATCAGCCGGACGACCTGACAGTCGGTTATGAAGGTCACATCGTCTGGCCTGTTCTCATTCGCCCGCTCGATCCGACCAGACCGGTCAAGCTGCATCTGTCGATGCATTACGGCGTTTGTTCCGACATCTGCGTGCCTGGCGAAGCAGAGCTGAATCTCACCTTGCCCGAGGATGCCACGGAGGTGGGCGGCGAGGTGATCCGGCAATTTCTGGCGCGCGTCCCCACGGCCCCTCGCGATGACATGCAGATCGCCGCGCATGCCGACAAGGATCGTCTGACGATTTCCATTTCCGATTTGGATGAAGAGCCGGACTTGATCGTTGAAGGTCCGGCAGGCATCTGGTTTGGAAAACCTGTCATAGAACGTATTGATAAGTCGATCCGTTACACCATGCCTTACGAGCGAACGGGCGACGCCCTGCTCAAAGACAAGGATGTCGTGTTGATTTTCTCCGGTACCCACACCGCCATTAAGGCTACTCGCAAGGTTAAATAGTGTGCTGGCAGTCGATGGCGTTTGGCGCTTTAATGCCGGTCAATCATGAACCGCCGCGCCGCGCGGCAATAATTTGAGGAGGCATCAATGGCCATCGCTGTTGGAGACAAGATTCCTGACGCCGTTCTGATGAAGCTCACCGAAAAAGGCCCGACGCCCATCAAGACAGGCGATTTCTTCAAGGGCCGCAAGGTTGTGGTCTTCGCGCTTCCCGGTGCGTTCACGCCGACTTGCTCGAACCAGCATCTGCCGGGCTTCATTCAGAAGGCCGACGCCTTCAAGGCCAAGGGCGTCGATGAAATCGCCTGCATCTCGGTCAATGACGCTTTCGTGATGGGTGCATGGGGCAAGCAGCAGGGCGCCGACGAAAAGGTCACCATGCTGGGCGATGGCAATGGCGACTTCACCAAAGCGCTCGGCCTCGATTTCGACGGCTCGGGCTTCGGCATGGGTACGCGCAGCCTGCGTTACTCGATGCTGGTGGACGACGGCGTGGTCCTGTCGATCAACAAGGAACCCAATCCGGGTGAAGCCAAAATCTCTGGCGCGGACACGATCCTCGCGCAGGTCTGAACGCGAAAATAACTCTACACGTCATCGCCCGGCTTGACCGGGCGATCCATCTTTTACGAGGACTTTGAGGGTGGATGCCCCGGCCAAGCCGGGGCATGACGATCTAGCGCGCGCCAACCTTCATGAAAGGTTCCATGCCGCGCCGTGCAAGTTCGTCGGCGCGTTCGTTGCCGTCATGGCCCGCATGGCCCTTGACCCAATGCCACTTGACGTCATGCCGCTCGATCGCCGCTTCCAGACGCTTCCACAAATCGTCGTTCTTCACGGGCTTCTTCGCCGCCGTGCGCCAGCCATTGCGTTTCCAGTTGTGAATCCATTTGGTGATGCCATCGCGCAGATAGGTCGAGTCCGTGTGCAGATCGACATGTGACGGACGCTTCAGGGTTTCCAGCGAGACGATCGCCGCCATCAGCTCCATGCGGTTGTTCGTCGTGAGCTGTTCGCCGTCACACATTTCTTTTTCAGTGCCCTTATAGGTGAGCAACGCGCCCCAGCCGCCGGGGCCGGGATTTCCCGAGCAGGCGCCATCGGTATAGATCACGACATGGTCGGAAACGGTCATTGATCGAGTCCATAGCCTGCGGGAGAGGAAATGCCGCGATGAAAGCGCAGGCGGCGCAAATATTCGACGGGGTTCTTGGGGCTGACCAGCGCGCCGGGTTGCTGGTTCAGCCAGTCGTAAAGGCGCGTCAGCAGGAACCGTAAGGCGCTGCCGCGCGCGAGCAGGGGGAGTGCTGCCAGTTCGCTGGCTTCGAGCGGGCGCACTTCGTGATAGGCCTGCAGGAGCGCCCGCGCCTTGGTGATGTTGAACGAGGCGTCGTGCTCGAAGCACCAGGCATTGAGACAAATCGCGAGGTCATAGGCGAGCGCGTCATTGCAGGCGAAATAGAAGTCGATGACGCCAGAGAGCTTGTCGCCGATGAAAAAGACATTGTCGGGAAAGAGGTCGGCGTGAATGACGCCCTGTGGCAGTGCGCCTGGCCAGTTCGCCTCCAGATAGGCGAGTTCGCCTTCAATATCCGCCGCGAGCCCTGCCACGACTTCATCGGCGCGCGCGCTGCACTCTTTGAACAAGGGCCGCCAGCCGCCAACGCTCAACGAATTCTCGCGCTTCAGCTCAAAGTCCTGACCGCCAAGATGGAATTTTGCCAGCGCGCGACCAAGTTCGGCGCAATGCTTGGGTTGCGGGCGTTTGACTGAAACGCCTTCAAGGAAGGTGATCAGCGCGGCAGGCCGGTCCGCCAACCGTCCCAGCATTTCGCCATGCCTGTTGCGAAGGGGCACCGGGCAGGCAATGCCCCTGTCGGCGAGATGGTTCATCAACCCGAGAAAAAAGGGCAGGTCGTCTTCCGCAACGCGCTTTTCATAGAGCGTCAGGAAATAGGTGCCCTTGTCCGTATGCAGCATGAAGTTGGAATTCTCGACGCCCTCGGCAATGCCCTTGTAGGAAAGCAATTGGCCAATGCCATAGGGTTCGAGAAAGGCCTCGAGTTCTTCGTCCGCTACTTCCGTGTAAACAGCCATCTGTCCTCGCGCCTTATTCGCCGGTCAACGCGCGCGGCAGTTTGAACTGCACGGATTCGCGAACCGTTTCGGCCATTTCCAGCGTCACGTCGAAATGCTCCCGGAAGGCCGCGATGACTTCGTCAACCAGCACGTCCGGCGCGCTGGCGCCCGCCGTCAGACCCACGGTATGAGGATGGCCCAGCGCGGCCCAGTCGATGTCGGTCGCGCGCTGCACGAGCGCCGCATAGGTGCAGCCCGCTCGTTCCGCGACTTCGACCAGCCGCATCGAGTTCGACGAATTGGGCGCGCCGATCACGAGCATCGCCTCTGCGCGCGGCGCAATGGCTTTCACAGCCTCCTGCCGGTTGGTCGTCGCATAGCAGATGTCTTCCTTGTGAGGCGCAACGATGTTCGGGAACCGCGCCTTGAGGGCGGCCACCATTTCCGCCGTGTCGTCGATCGAAAGCGTCGTCTGTGTGACGAAGGCGAGCCGGTCGGGATCGCGCGGGCGGAAGGCCTCAACGTCCGCCAGCGTCTCGACAAGCGTCACCGCGCGCTCAGGCAACTGTCCCATCGTCCCGATGACTTCGGGGTGACCGGCATGACCGATCAGCAGTATCTGCAAGCCGCGCTCATGCAGGCGTCCGGCCTCGATATGGACCTTGGAGACAAGCGGGCAGGTGGCGTCGAAATAGATGAGTTCGCGCGCCTCGGCGGCGGCGGGCACGGATTTCGGCACGCCATGCGCGGAGAAGATCACCTTGCCGCCTTCGGGCACCTCATCGAGTTCCTCGACAAAGATCGCCCCTTTGCGTTCCAGTGTTTCGACGACGAAGCGGTTATGAACAATTTCGTGGCGCACATAGACCGGCGGCCCGAATTTCTCGAGCGCCGTCTCCACGATCTGGATGGCCCGGTCCACGCCCGCGCAGAAGCCGCGAGGGCTCGCCAGGAGAAGTGTCAGTGGGCGTTTGGCTTGCATCATGTCGGGGCTCGTTTGCGGTACGCCTTTGCTTGTAGCATAGCGGACACTTCGATAAAGTGCGGCCCATGCACCAGACGGTTCCAATCGTCTAACGCTATGAAATGCAACACTTTCAGGGGCATCTCTTGTCGGTAATAGAGGGGCCTCATTTGCGAAAGTCAAGAAAACCGGACCTTTGGCGCCCAAGCCACCGATCGCCAGCCTTCAGCCAGATCAGGACCTTCCTTCCTGACCCAAGATGAGTGAGCCAACAATGCCGTTTTCGAGTGGACGACAAGACCTTTCGCGCAAGAGCGCCCGAGTGATTCATGGTTTGGGGCTCGTCGCCCTTCTTCTGGCCCCGCTGGCGCTCAGTGGTTGTGGCATGTTCACCAGCAAGGAAGACGAAGCGATGGAAGCCATCGCCGCCGCCGCACCCAAGCCTTGCCCGACCGTCGGTGTGCTGGCGGGAGCCGACAGCATCACGGTGTTCAATGGCAAAGGCCATGACCTGACGGATGTGGTCCTGAAGGCCGAGATCGACAAGGCCGTTACGACCTGCGAATACGACACGGGCGACCACACGATTTCGGTCGATATCGCCTTCAACGGCAGCGCGGAAATGGGCCCGGCGGCGACGTCGAGCGACATGAACCTGAAAGGTTTTCTGGCCATCACCCGGACCGACGGCAAGCTGGTCAACAAGGACGTCTATGACATCCCGATCAGCTTCGACAAGGGCACCCGCCAGATGCGATTCCTGAAAAGCATCGACGGCACGGTGGTTCCCTATGGCGGCTCGGTAAATGGCTCGATTTACGAAATGCTGGTGGGTTTTCAGGTCACCAAAGAGCAGCTCGACTTCAATCGCAAGGCAGCCGAAGACGCTTTGAAATGACAAGAAACCGGCCAATTCTGAGTGTTTTTTGGGCGGCCTGATCGAATCCGGTGGATAAAGGCGCGAATTGCACATGCCTGTCGCTTTGGCGTGATTGACTCATTATCAGAGCACCATATGATCAGCCGCAATACCGATACAGAGCCATACACATGAACTCTGCGGGAGAGATCGAAGCAGGATGAGCTTCGGCGCCGAAGGAGCAACCGCCCCGGAAACTCTCAGGCAAAAAGGACCGCAGGGGGATGAATCTCTGGAAAGCAGACCGGCTTTTCTGAAAGTCAGGTCTCACCGACGGGCGTAAGCGGACTGCTGTTTGCCGATCTGGCATTCAGGTTCCGTGAAATCTCTCAGGTTCCGCGACAGAGGGGGCGCTACTGACGAATGACCTTCGTCGAGTGGCAGCCTTTGATGATTCGCGCGTAGCTGAAAGCCCTGATGACCTCACATACTGATGACACCGCTGCCCTTGAAGTAACGCCGCTCCACGCGCTCCATATCGAACTTGGCGCGAAGATGGTGCCTTTCGCGGGCTATGACATGCCGGTCCAGTACAAGGACGGCGTCTTGACCGAGCATCTCCACACGCGCGCCGCAGCGGGGCTCTTTGACGTTTCACACATGGGCCAGGCGTTTCTCGTCGGCCCCGATCACGAAACCGTGTCGAAGGCGCTTGAGGCTCTCGTTCCGGGTGACATTCTGGGCCTCGCGCCCGGTCACGTCCGCTACACGCTGCTGCTCAACGACAAGGGCGGCATTCGCGACGATCTGATGGTCACGCGCACGCAAAAGGACGGCACGCTTTTCCTCATCGTCAATGCGGCCTGCAAGCATCAGGACTTCGCCCATATCGAGGCCAATCTCCCCGCGGGCATCAAGCTCCAGCGCATCGAGGATCGCGCGCTGATCGCGCTTCAGGGCCCCAAGGCCGTCGAGGTGCTGGCGCGCTTTGCGCCCGCCGTTGCGGATATGGATTTCATGACCTCGCAGGATATGGATGTCGCGGGCATTCCCTGTTTCATCAGCCGTTCGGGCTACACAGGCGAAGACGGCAACGAGATTTCGGTGCCCGTCGACAAGGCCGTCGAACTCACGAAAAAACTTCTGGGCGAAGCTGAAGTAAAGCCCATCGGCCTCGGCGCGCGTGACAGCCTGCGTCTTGAGGCAGGCCTTTGTCTTTACGGTCACGATATCGATGAAACGACGACGCCCATCGAAGGCGCTCTCGCCTGGACCATCGGCAAGCGCCGGCGCGCCGAAGCGAATTTCCCCGGCGCGAAAATCATCATGGAACAGATCGCCTCGGGCGTTGCCCGCAAGCGTGTCGGCATCCTGCCCGAAGGCAAGGCGCCCGCGCGCGAGCACACGGAAATCGTGGACGCCTCCGGTAAGGTCATCGGCGAAATCACCAGTGGCGGCTATGGCCCGACGGTGGGTGGCCCCATCGCGATGGGTTATGTCGCGACGACCTTCGCCAAGGTTGGAACGGAAGTCGAGTTGATGGTGAGAGGCAAGGGGCGTCCAGCAAAAATCGTGGCGATGCCCTTTGTCGAAAAGCGTTTTCACCGCCCTGCTGCAAAATAAGCAAGTCATTTAGAGAGACGAGGATAAGAGATGAGCGAAATACGTTTTACCGATCAGCACGAGTGGGTGCGCGTCGAGGGGGACACGGCGACGATCGGCATTACCGATTACGCCCAGGAACAGCTTGGCGATGTCGTCTATGTCGAATTGCCCGAAGTCGGCAAATCGATTGCCGCAGGCGATGAAGCCGCCGTTGTGGAAAGCGTGAAGGCGGCAAGTGAAGTTTACGCGCCCGTGTCCGGCGAGATCGTCGAGGTCAATGGCGACCTCGAAGGCGCCCCCGGCGGCGTCAATGAAGACGCGATGGGCCGCGGCTGGTTCGTGAAGATGAAGCTTTCCGATGCGAGCGAGCTTTCCAAGCTGATGGACGAAGACGCTTACAACGCTTTTGTCGAAGGCCTGGCCTGACGAATCGGCGCGGCGCTGGTCCATGACCGACGCCGCGCCGTATCAGTTTTATTGAATGCAATTTTGGAATTTCCGCCATGCGCTATTTGCCTCTGACTGATGCCGACCGTCGCGACATGCTCGGCGTGATCGGCGCCAAATCGGTTGACGATCTTTTCCGCGATGTGCCCGAGCGGGCGCGGCGTGATGGTTTCGTCGACCTGCCGAAACGTCAGGGTGAGATGGAGGTCGAACGCGAGCTCGACAAGATGGCGGCAAAGAACGTCTCCGCAGGATCCGTGCCGTTCTTTGTTGGCGCCGGTGCCTATCGCCATCATGTGCCGGCGACGGTCGACCACCTGATCCAGCGTTCGGAGTTCCTCACCTCCTACACGCCTTATCAGCCGGAAATCACGCAAGGCACGCTGCAATATCTTTTCGAGTTCCAGACGCAGGTTGCCATGCTCACCGGCATGGATGTCGCCAATGCCTCCATGTATGACGGCTCGACGGCCTGTGGTGAAGCCGTGCTGATGGCGCATCGCGTGACGAAGCGCAAGAAGGCTGTTTTGTCGGGTACGCTGCATCCGCAATACCGCGACGTCGTCGAAAATCTTTCCGAGTTCGCCAACTATGCTGTCGAGGCCATGCCGCCCGCCATTCCCGGCACGACGGAAAATATCGTCGCCCGGATTTGCGACGATACGAGTTGCGTCGTCGTGCAAAGCCCGAGCTTCTATGGTGAGTTGATCGATCTTCGCGCCATCGCCGATGCGGCCCACGCCAAGGGCGCCTTGCTGATTGTGGTGGTCACCGAAATCGTCTCGCTTGGCCTGACGACGCCACCCGGCGAAATGGGCGCGGATATCGTGGTGGGCGAGGGCCAGTCCATTGGTAACGGCCTCAATTTCGGCGGACCCTATGTCGGTCTCTTTGCGACGAAATCCAGATATGTGCGCCAGATGCCGGGCCGCCTTTGCGGCGAGACCGTCGACGCCACGGGCGAGCGCGGCTTTGTGCTGACGCTCTCGACTCGCGAACAGCATATCCGACGCGAAAAGGCGACTTCCAACATCTGCACCAACTCCGGTCTGTGCGCTCTGGCTTTCACGATCCATCTCTCGCTGCTCGGCGAAGAAGGCTTCACGCGGCTTGCGCGCATCAATCATGCGAACGCCGTCAGGCTTGCTGATGGTCTCGCAGGCGTCAAAGGCGTTGAAGTTCTTAATGGTGCCTTCTTCAATGAATTCACCATCCGCCTGCCGCGTGATGCCGCCAGTGTTGTAGATCAACTGGCCGACAAATCTGTAATTGGCGGCGTGCCCGTCAGTCGTCTCATTCCCGATGATCCGTCGGTGAAAGATCTGCTGATCGTCGCATCGACGGAAATCAATACCGATGGTGACCGCGCCGCCTTTGTCGCCGCGCTGAAGGAGGTGCTGTGATGTCGGGCATGAACACTCAGGGTCGTCCCACCGCGCCGGGTGCAGTTTCGTCGAGCAATGGCATAGAAACCTATACGGGCAATCGCGGGTTGCGCCTCGAAGAGCCGTTGATTTTCGAACTCGATAATCCCGGCGCTTGCGGCGTCGATCTCGACGAGCCCGAAGCCTTCACGCCGCGTCTCGGAACGCTGGCGCGTAAGGGCAGCATAGGTCTTCCGGGCATCTCGGAGCCCGACGTCATGCGCCATTACGTGCGCCTGTCACGCAAGAATTATTCGATCGATGCGGGCCTTTATCCGCTCGGGTCCTGCACGATGAAGCACAACCCCCGCCTTAACGAAAAGATGGCGCGCGTGGCAGGCTTCTCGGACGTGCATCCCTTGCAACCACAAAAGACGGTGCAGGGCGCGCTGGAACTCATCGACACGCTCGCTCATTGGCTCAAGGTCCTGACAGGACTTCCCGCCGTCGCCATGTCGCCCAAGGCCGGCGCACATGGCGAACTTTGCGGCATGATGACGATCCGCGCCGCGCTCGAAGCGCGCGGCGAGGGCGCGACCCGCACGCGCGTGCTGGTGCCTGAGTCCGCGCACGGCACCAATCCGGCAACCGCCGCTCTGCTCGGCTACAAGGTCGATGCGATCCCGGCAACTGAAGAGGGCCGCGTCGATCTCGCCGCCTTCAAGGCAAAACTCGGGCCGGATGTCGCCGCGATCATGCTGACGAACCCGAATACATGCGGCCTTTTCGAGCGCGACATCATCGAAATTGCCGATGCCGTGCATGAGGCAGGGGCTTACTTCTATTGCGACGGCGCGAATTTCAACGCCATTGTCGGGCGCGTGCGTCCCGGCGATCTCGGCGTCGATGCCATGCACATCAATCTGCACAAGACTTTCTCGACGCCTCATGGCGGCGGCGGACCCGGCGCCGGGCCTGTCGTGCTGTCGGAGGCTCTCGCGCCCTTCGCGCCGCTTCCCTATGTCGTTCATGGGGCCGATGGCTTCAGCCTTGTTGAAACGACCGAAGAGGCGAAGGCCGATGGTACGCGGCCTTTCGGGCGCATGGTCGCCTTCCACGGCCAGATGGGCATGTTCGTGCGCGCTATGGCCTATATGATGAGCCACGGCTCGGATGGCCTGCGTCAGGTCGCCGAAGACGCGGTGCTGAACGCAAACTACGTGCTTGCCTCGTTGAAGAACGATCTTTCCGCACCCTTCGAAGGCCCTTGCATGCATGAGGCGCTCTTTGACGATCGTTTCCTGAAAGGCACGGGCGTCGAAACGCTCGACTTCGCCAAGGCGATGATCGACGAGGGCTATCACCCCATGACCATGTATTTCCCGCTGGTCGTGCATGGCGCGCTTCTCATCGAGCCGACCGAGACGGAATCGAAGAAGACGCTCGATCAGTTCATCGGCACGTTGAAGCATCTCGCCAGGGCGGCGAAGGGCAACAACAAGGAACTCTTTACCGGCGCACCGCATTTCGCGCCGCGTCACCGCCTCGATGAAACGCTTGCCGCGCGCAACCCTGTGCTGCGCTGGCAGGCTCCGGTGCCGAAGCAGGCTGCCGAATAAACAAGCTTCGGGGGAGGACATATGAAGTTGTCGGTAAAGCGCATAGCGCTTGGCGTGATCGCTGTGCTCGTTGTCAGCACGGCGATTTTCGGCGTCGCCAAATGGCGTGAACTGAAGCGTGCGCAATTCGTCGCTTCGATGTTTTCCGGCGCGAACGAGATCGACAATTTCCGTCACATGAACGCGATCTTTCCGACCCGTGCAATTGCCAGGGCGGGCGAGCCCTATCTCATTCCGGTGGGCAGGAGCGAACCGCTCCCCGCCACTTATGTCTATGAAGGCAAGAGGTTAGACACGGAGAAGTTCCTTGCCGACACTGATACGACGGGCCTTCTCGTCGTGCAGCATGGCAAGATTGTTCACGAGCAATATTGGCATGGCAACGACAAGGACACGCGGTGGATTTCATGGTCTGTCGGAAAATCCTTCATCTCCGCCCTTGTCGGCATTGCGCTCGATGAAGGCAAGATCGCCAGCATCGACGATCAGATCGTCAAATATGCGCCCGAGCTGAAGGGCACTGGCTACGATGGCGTGACGATCAAGAACGCATTGCAGATGTCATCGGGCGTCGGCTGGAACGAAGATTACAGCGACCAGAATTCCGATATCGCCCGCTTCGGCCGTACACTCGCCTTTGGTGGCTCGATGGTCGAATTCGCCAAGACCTTGAAACGTGCGCATGAGCCGGGCACCTATAATCTCTACAACAGCATGGACGCGCAGGTCCTGGGTCTTGTGCTGAAGAACGCCACCGGCGAAACGCCCTCCGAATATCTCTCCGAGAAGATCTGGTCGAAGATCGGCGCGGAACGTGACGCCTATTGGGTGCTGGATGACTATGGCAACGAGCTTGCCGCAGGCGGCGTCAACGTCACCGCGCGCGACTACGCGAAGTTCGGCCTTCTCTATCTCCATGATGGCCAATGGAACGGAGAACAGCTTGTGCCTTCCAATTGGGTCAAGGCATCTCACACGCCCGACGCGCCCTATCTGATGCCCGGCGAAAATAACAACAAGTCCGAGACTTCCGCTGGCATGGGCTATGGCTATCTCTGGTGGGTGCCATCCGCCGTGGACGGATCATACTCCGCCATCGGCATCTACAACCAGTTCATCTATGTCGATCCCGCCCACGACCTCGTCATCGTCAAGACCTCCGCCAACCACACCTATGGTGGTGGCGCGACCGAAGCGAGCTACCGCGAGCTGGAAACCTTCGCGCTCTTTCGCGCCATTGCCGACAAGCTCGACGCCGCGCCATGAACGACGCGCGTTTCATTGAACTGGCGCTCGCCAACGATGTGAACCGCGAGATCCTGAAGCGGCTTCCCGACCTCGATTTGCCGGACGCATGGCTCGTGTCCGGCTGTCTGTTCCAGACCGTCTGGAATCACCTCACCGGACGCGACCCGAAATACGGGATCAGGGATTACGATATTTTTTATTTCGACCCCGACACGAGCTGGGACGCAGAAGACACGGTGATAAAAAAAGCGCGCGAAATTTTCGCGGGGATAGACGCCGAGATCGAACTCAAAAATCAGGCCCGCGTCCATCTCTGGTACCGCGAGAAGTTCGGCGCGGATTATCCTCCCCTGGGGAAATCCACGGACGGCATCGACCGTTTTCTCGCACGTGTTTGCATGTTGGGACTACATGAAAACACTCGATCTCTTGCAGTTTACACTCGACATTCCTATGCCGATCTCGAGGCTCTGATCGTCCGCCCGCATGTCACCAGCAACT
>JBAQNC010000236.1:0-23622 GCA_049303435.1 Parvibaculum sp.
AGCCATGGCGAGCGAAGGGCTTGCCGATGAGGTCGAGGCGTTGCTGGCCAAACGCGCCGCCGCCGCTCTGGGCCTTGCCCGCAAGGCTGGTGAACTTGTCACCGGCTTCGAAAAGGTTATGGCGGAGATTTCCGCCGGTCGTCTGGCGATCCTCATTGAGGCGCGAGATGGCTCTGAAGATGGTATGCGCAAACTGGCGGGAGCCTTGAAATCCCGCTATGCGGCGCTGCACAAGGCGCCGGCGCCGATCCTGCGGCCCCTTTGGGGAGACGAAATGGGCTTGGCATTGGGTCGCGCAAATGTGGTACATGCAGCCCTGACGACGGGCAGCATGGAACGAAAAGTTTTTGGCGATCTTGCCAGACTTGAGAGTTTTGGGCGTGTTGACCGCCCGGAGATGCCCGCTGCGCCTGACGGCGAACGGGACGAGATTTGAGACCAAGGGGCGTCAGGGATGCCCTGGAATGTAAGATGATAATGGCCCGAAGCTAGACAGGGCCTGAATGTTAGGATCGGTATGAACGACTCGACAGATTCGAGCGAACGCAAACTGAAAGCTTCCGGCGGCAAGACGCTGAGCCTGAAGCGGACGGTGGAATCTGGCCATGTGCGCCAGAATTTCTCCCACGGCCGTTCAAAATCGGTTGTCGTTGAGAAGAAGAAGAAGCGCACCATTACCCCCGGTGGCGCTGCGCCAGAGCCTGCGCCCCAGCCTGCCAGGGAAGCCGCCGCGCCTGCGCCAAAGCCCGAGGCTGCGCCCGAGCCCGTAAAGGCCCCGGTCGCCGAAGCGCCTGCCGCCCCGGCTCCTACACCTGCTCCGGCTGACGAAGCCAAGGCCCCCGCGCCTGAGCCAAAGGCCGAGCCAGCGCCTGCCGCCAAGGCAGAGCCTGCGCCCGAGCCTGTCAAGCCGGCTGAAGAAAAAGTTGAAGCCAAGGCTGCCGCTCCCAAGGCTGAAAAGCCCGCTGCCGCAAAGCCGGAAGCCGCCGCCGCGCCGCGTGCAGGCGTTCGCGCCACGGCCCGTCCCAAGCCCGCGCCGCGCGCGGGTCGCTCGGGCGTTGTGCTGCGCACGCTGACCGAAGAAGAAAAGCAGGCGCGCGCCGCCGCTCTCGACTCTGCGCGTTCGCGCGAGGATGAAGATCGCAAGCGCGCCGAAGAAGAAGCCAGCCGATTTGCCGAAATCGATGCGCGCCGCGAACGCGAGCGTCTCGAAGCGGCTGCTCGTGAAGCTGAAGAAATTGCGCGTCGCGAGACCGAAGATCTGGCGCGCCGTCGCGCCGCTGACGACGCCAAGCGACGCCTCGAAGAAGAAGCCCGCACAGGCGCCGCCCCGCGTGGCGCTGCCATGCTGGATGAAGATCTGGCCGATGATGGCGGCAAGCCAAAGCGCGCTCACGGTGCGCCGGGTCCCGCGGCGCCCAAGAAGGCGCCGTCTGGTCGTGTCGAACAGAAGCGCCGTACCGGCAAGCTCACCATCACCAAGGCCTTCGAAGAAGGCGGCGATCGCCAGCGTTCGCTTGCTTCCATGCGTCGCCGCGTGGAACGCGAAAAGAAGAAGCTCGCCGGTATTCAGGAAGCGCCGACCAAAGTCTTGCGCGAAGTGGTCATTCCTGAAGTCATCACCATTCAGGAACTGTCGAACCGCATGACCGAACGCGCGGTCGATGTGATCAAGATTCTGATGAAGCAGGGCATCATGCTGAAGATCACCGATGTGATCGACAGTGATACCGCCCAGCTTGTCGCCGAAGAACTGGGCCATAAGGTGGTCCGCGTTGCCGAATCGGACGTGGAAACAGGCCTCGTCGGTGAAGATGACGCTGCCGAAACAAAACTGCCGCGTGCGCCGGTCGTCACCGTTATGGGTCACGTCGACCACGGCAAGACATCGCTGCTCGACGCGCTTCGCAAGACATCCGTTGTGGCGGGCGAAGCCGGCGGCATCACTCAGCATATCGGCGCCTATCAGGTGGTGATGAATTCCGGTGCGAAGATCACCTTCCTCGATACGCCCGGTCACGCCGCCTTTACCGCCATGCGTGCGCGTGGTGCGCGCGTGACGGACATCGTGATCCTTGTGGTGGCGTCGGACGACGGCGTCATGCCGCAGACGATCGAAGCCATCAACCATGCGAAAGCTGCTGGCGTGCCGATGATTGTGGCCATCAACAAGATGGACAAGCCGGAAGCCGATGCGACGCGCGTGAAGAACGAGCTTCTCCAGCATGATGTCGTTGTCGAAGATTTCGGCGGCGATGTCATTGCGGTGCCGATTTCCGCCAAGACCGGCATGGGTCTCGACAAGCTCGAAGAAACGATCCTGCTTGTTTCCGAATTGCTGGATCTCAAGGCCAATCCCGATCGTGCGGCTGAAGGCATCATCGTTGAAGCCAAGCTTGATCGCGGTCGCGGCCCGGTCGGCACGGTGCTTGTCGAACGCGGTACGCTGAAAGTCGGCGACATTATCGTGGCTGGTGCTGAATGGGGTCGCGTGCGAGCCCTCATCAACGACCGTGGCGAGAATGTGCCCGAGGCCGGTCCTTCCGTTCCTGTCGAAGTTCTCGGCCTTGGCGGCGCACCGGAAGCAGGCGACACATTGGCTGTGGTGGAATCCGAAGCCCGTGCGCGCGAAGTCACCGACTATCGTTGGCGCATGAACCGCGACAAGCGGGTCGGCACTGGCGGTCGCACATCGCTCGACCAGATGCTGACGCAGCTCAAAGAGAAGAATATTTCGGAACTGCCGATCATCATCAAAGCCGACGTGCAGGGTTCAGCCGAAGCCATCGTGCAGGCGCTCGACAAGCTTGGCACCGATGAGGTCAAGGCCCGCGTTCTTCATGCAGGCGTTGGCGGCATCACCGAAAGCGACATTACGCTGGCGACCGCTTCTGGTGCGCCGGTCATCGGCTTCAATGTTCGAGCCAATACGCAGGCGCGCGACGCCGCTCGCAACGTCGGCGTCGAAATCCGCTACTACTCGGTCATCTACGACCTGGTGGACGATATCAAGGCCGCCATGTCTGGCATGCTTTCGCCGGAACTGCGCGAAACCTTCCTGGGCAATGCGCAGATCCTGGAAATCTTCAATATCTCCAAGGTCGGCAAGATCGCCGGTTGCCGCGTCTCGGAAGGCATCGTGCGCCGTGGTTCTTCTGTCCGCCTGATCCGCGACGATGTCGTCGTGCATGAAGGCAAGCTCTCGACCCTGAAGCGTTTCAAGGACGAAGTGAAGGAAGTGCAGTCCGGTCAGGAATGTGGCATGGCCTTTGAGAACTATCAGGACATGCGTGCCGGCGACGTCATCGAATGTTTCGATGTCGAAGTGGTCAAGCGGTCGCTGGACTAAGACCAGCGCGCCTCAATTTCTGCTGTCACCCCGCGATGGAATGTGGGGTGACAGTCTTTATTTGTGGCCATCAAAGAACCCATGCGTAAACCAGATCCGAAAAGAGCTCGCCGCGCCGCACGCGGCCCCAGTCAGCGCCAGTTGCGCGCGGGCGAATCCGTGCGCCGCGCGCTGGCCGATATTGTCGGACGGGGCACGATCCGCGATCCTGATCTTGTCGATGTGACCATTACCATTTCCGAAGTGCGCGTCAGCAACGACATGCGCCATGCGACCTGCTTTGTGGCGCCGCTTGGCGGCGGTGACGCGGAGAAGCTCGCCGAGGCGCTGACGCGCGCCAAAGCCTATATTCGTGGCCAGCTCGGCAAGGAACTCACTTTCAAGTTTCTGCCCGATCTCACTTTCCTCCCCGATCTCTCTTTTGATCAGGCCGAGATGATCGAGCGTCTGCTTCATTCGCCCAAGGTCGCTCAGGACCTTGCCCATGACGAAGATCACGACGAGGACGAAGAGGACTGATGGGCCGCCGCAAAAAGGGCGATGCTGTCTCTGGCTGGGTGATTGTCGACAAGCCCGTGGGGCCGACCTCGACGCAGGTCGTCGCAACTGTCCGCCGCCTCTATAACGCCCAGAAGGCGGGGCACGCCGGTACGCTTGATCCGCTGGCGAGCGGTATCCTGCCTGTTGCGCTCGGCGAAGCGACCAAGACCGTCCCCTATATCATCGACGCCACCAAATCCTATCGCTTCACGGTCTGCTTTGGCGCTTCCACCACGACCGACGATCTCGAGGGCGAGGTCGTCGAGACCAGCGATCATCTCCCGACCGCTGCCGAAATAGAGGCCATGCTGCCGAAATTCACCGGCGACATCCTTCAGACCCCGCCCGCCTTCTCCGCCATCAAGATCGATGGCAAGCGCGCCTATGATCTGGCGCGCGCTGGCGAGGAGGTCAAACTCAAGGCCCGGCCTGTTATTATCCATAATGCTAAGTTTTTGGAGATGCCGGATGAGAGCCATGCCGTTCTGGAAATCTCTTGCAGTAAAGGCACTTACGTCCGCTCGCTGGCCCGCGATCTGGCTCTGGCGCTGGGTACTTTTGGCCATGTCACGGCACTGCGGCGCATTGCTCACGGGCCCTTTTCGGAATCTCAAGCAATTCCGCTGGATAAACTGATGGGCTTGGGTCATATTCCGCCCGCTTCCGACACCTTGTGGACGCATCTCTTGCCGCTCGAGACGGCGCTGGACGACATCCCGGCGTTTGCCCTGAGCAGTGACGATGCCTCCCGTCTGAAAAGGGGTCAGGGAGTTCTCTTGCGCGGACGCGATGCGCCGATCTTTTCGGGGCCCGTTCTGGCGACCCATCGGGGCGACCCGGTGGCCCTGACTGAATATCGTCAGGGAGAGTTGTGTCCGTTGCGCGTTTTTAATCTCGGTTCATAGGAGAACACGATGTCGATTACACCCGAGCGCAAAGCTGAGCTCATCAAGGAATTCGCGGCCAAGGAAGGCGACACCGGCTCGTCGGAAGTGCAGGTTGCCATTCTGACCGAACGTATCGTCAACCTGACTGAACACTTCAAGACCCATGCGAAGGACAATCATTCGCGCCGCGGTCTGTTGAAGATGGTCAGCCTGCGTCGTTCGCTTCTCGACTACGTCAAGAAGAACGACCAGAAGCGTTATGAAGACCTGATCGCCCGTCTGGGCATCCGTAGGTAATTCCGGGGTGCATTTTTCCCCGAAGTGCGAGCAAGCTTGAGCGACATGATCGGCATGGCCAAAAGCCTTGCCGACATTTCGCGTATTCGCATTGCGAAAGAGACATTCGTCCGTTAACGGATTGATGTTTGCGGGAGGACCGCTTGCCCTCGTCTCACGGGCAACCGATCCCTGGATTCAAGGCCCCGCCAGAAGGGGCTCTCGCAAGCCAAATCCAGATTTGTCCGGCCGCGACGTCAGCGGCAGAAAATGCGCCGCCCCAGCGGGGGTATACATTTTTGAAAATATGTCGGCGCATGCATGAAGGAAATTTAGATGTTTGAAGTTACACGCGAAGAAATCGAATGGGCGGGCCGCACGCTTACCCTTGAAACAGGTAAGGTCGCCCGTCAGGCCGACGGCGCCGTCATCGCCACCTATGGCGAGACAACCGTCATCGCCACCGTGGTTGGCGAACGCAAGCCCAAACCCGGTCTCGACTTCTTCCCCCTGACCGTCAATTATCAGGAAAAGACATACGCCGCGGGCAAGATCCCCGGTGGCTTTTTCAAGCGCGAAGGCCGTCCCAGCGAAAAGGAAACGCTGGTCTCACGCCTGATTGACCGTCCCATCCGCCCGCTTTTCGCCAAGGGTTTCAAGAACGAAACGCAGGTGATTGCGACCGTTCTTTCCCACGACATGGAAAACGATCCCGACATCGTCGCCATGATCGCCGTCTCCGCCGCGTTGACCATTTCCGGTCTGCCTTTCATGGGTCCCATCGGTGGCGCCCGCGTCGGTTACATCGATGGCGAGTACAAACTCAACCCGATGATTGACGAAATGGGCGAAAGCGCCCTCGACCTCGTCGTCGCCGGTACGACCGACGCCGTGATGATGGTGGAATCGGAAGCCAAGGAACTTTCAGAAGACACCATGCTCGGCGCCGTCATGTTCGGCCACAAGGGCTTCCAGCCCGTGATCGACATGATCATCCGCATGGCTGAAAAATGCGCCAAGGAACCCCGCCCCTTCACAGCCCCCGATCAGTCGGAACTGGAAGCCAAGGTTCGTGGTCTCGTTGAAGCCGATGTCCGCGCCGCTTACGGTCTGAAGGACAAGGGCGAACGCCACGAAGCGCTGGCGAAAGCCAAGGACAAGGCTAAAGCCGCGCTTTGCAATCCCGACGACGAAAACGCCGTGTCTGAAAATGACGTTGGCGGCGTCTTCAAGGCGATCGAAAGCGACATCGTGCGCAACTCGATCCTCGATACCAAGAGCCGTATCGACGGTCGCGACCTCTCGACGGTTCGCCCCATCGTGTCGGAAGTCGGAATCCTGCCCCGCACCCATGGTTCGGCGCTCTTCACGCGCGGCGAAACACAGGCGCTGGTCGTCGCGACGCTCGGCACAGGCGAAGACGAACAGTTCGTCGATGCGCTGCAGGGCACCTATAAAGAAAACTTCCTGCTGCATTACAACTTCCCGCCCTTCTCCGTCGGTGAGACAGGCCGCGTCGGCTTCACGGGTCGTCGCGAAGTGGGCCACGGCAAGCTCGCCTGGCGCGCTCTGCGTGCGGTTCTGCCTACCAAGGTAGAGTTTCCCTATACGCTGCGTCTCGTCTCCGAAATCATGGAGTCCAATGGTTCTTCGTCAATGGCGACCGTCTGCGGCGGTTCGCTGGCGATGATGGACGCCGGCGTGCCGCTGAAGCGCGCTGTGGCCGGTATCGCCATGGGCCTGATTCTCGAAGGCGAACGCTTCGCCGTTCTCTCCGACATTCTTGGTGACGAAGATCATCTCGGCGACATGGACTTCAAGGTGGCCGGTACGACCGATGGTGTGACATCGCTCCAGATGGACATCAAGATCACGGGCATCAACGAAGAGATCATGAAGATCGCTCTGGAACAGGCCAAGGGTGGCCGTATCCACATCCTCGGCGAAATGGCCAAGGCGCTCGACACGGCGCGTCCTGAAATGGGCGAACATGCGCCGCGCATCGAAGTGATCCAGGTACCGACCGACAAGATTCGTGAAGTTATCGGCACGGGTGGCAAGGTCATTCGTGAAATCGTTGAAAAGACCGGCGCAAAGATCGACATTCAAGATGATGGCACCATCAAGGTGGCTTCTTCCGACGGTGAATCGATCCGTAAAGCGCTTGAGTGGATTCGCGGCATCGTGGCCGAGCCCGAAGTGGGCGCAATCTACGAAGGCACGGTCGTCAAGGTCGTGGATTTCGGTGCCTTCGTGAACTTCTTCGGTCCGCGTGACGGCCTCGTGCATATCTCGCAGATGGCCCCGACGCGCGTCGAAAAGGTGGCCGATGTCGTCAAGGAAGGCGACAAGGTCAAGGTCAAGCTCCTCGGCTTCGACGATCGCGGCAAGGTGCGCCTGTCCATGAAGCATGTGAACCAGGAAACCGGCGAAGAGATCGTTTATGAAAACGAGCCTGCCGAACAGCCCCGCGAAAAGCGCGAAGGCGGCGACCGTGGTCGTCGTCCCCGTCGCGATTAAGCGATCTCGCTTCTGAAATGAAGAAGGGCGCCGGAGAAATCCGGCGCCCTTTTTGTTTGCCTGTTTCCAACATGAACGCCAGATAACAGCGACCCCAGACCTTGTTCAGGTGTGATAGCCTAGTTTGGCTTCAACGAGGCAAAGTACCCGATCCCGGGTCCGCCTCACGGAGACCAATATGAAAACCGTATTTGCAGCCGCTCTCGCCTTGAGTCTTCTCTCAGGCGCCGCCATCGCCGCGCCTTACGATAACAATCGTTCTGACCAGCATCGGTCCAATCAGGACCGTGGTGATAGTCATGATCGTGGAAAGCAAGACAACAAGAAACAGGACGACAGGCATCAGGGCCAGAACAGTCAGCGTCGTGACAATAACGCCAATCAGCACGCCAACAGCAACCGGCGGCACGAATACGAATACAACGGCCGCAGGTTTCGCGCGGCGCAGGCGCCCGCATGGCGCGCGCCGCGTGGCCATGACGAACACCGCAACTGGAACCGTGGTGACAGACTGCCCAGCGCCTATCGTGACCACTCCTATGTGGTGGACTATCGCGCCTATCATCTGCAGCGTCCCGCCTATGGCTACCAGTGGGTTCGCGTGAGCAACAATGTCTATCTAGTGAACCAGTATAACGGTCTCATTATCCAGATGGTCTTCGGTATGTTCTACTGACCTCGACAGGCCGAAACAAAAGAGGGCGTCGGAGTAATCCGGCGCCCTTTTGTTTGTGACTGGATGATGTGTGCTGGCAGAAAGATTAGATCGGCGTGTTACTCCATCTCTTCCGAGCGCGGCAACCCGATGATATTGTAGCCGCTGTCCACATAATGGATTTCGCCGGTGACGCGGGCGCTGAGATCGGAAAGCAGATAGAGACCTGCGCCGCCGACATGTTCGAGCTCGATCGTTTCCTTGAGCGCCGAATGGGTCTTGTTCCACTTGTGCACGAAACGCGCGTCGCCGATGGCGGAACCGGCGAGCGTACGCATGGGCCCTGCCGAAATCGCATTGATGCGGACACCATCGCGACCGAGATCGGCGGCGAGATAGCGCACGCTGGCCTCAAGAGCCGCCTTGGCGACGCCCATGACGTTGTAGTTGGGCATCACACGCTGCGCGCCTTCATAGGTCAGTGTCACCATCGAGCCGCCATCGGGCATCATCTCGGCGGCGCGGCGCGCCACATCGGTGAAGGAGAAACAGGAAATGTCCATCGAGCGCAGGAAGTTTTCACGGCTCGTGTCGGCATAGCGGCCCTTGAGCTCGCTCTTGTCGGAATAGGCGATGGCATGAACGACGAAATCGATGGTGCCCCATTCCTCTTTCAAGGTGCGGAACACCGTATCCATGCTCTGGCTGTCTGTGACGTCACAAGGAATGAGAATTTTTGAACCGACGCTGTCGGCCAAAGGCTTCACGCGGCGGCCAAAGGCCTCGCCCTGATAGGTGAAGGCGAGCTCCGCGCCGTGCTCTGCCAGTAATTTAGCAATGCCCCAGGCGATGGAGTGATCATTGGCGACCCCCATGATGAGGCCTCGGCGTCCCTTCATGAGCGGACCACTCAGGGTGAGCGGACGCTCTCCCGCATTTTCGTTAGACCCGTGCATTTATGCTTGCCTCATATTTATTGAAAGCATCAGCCGTTATAGCGCTGAAAGGCCAAAGTCGCGTTGGTGCCGCCAAAGCCAAAGCTGTTGGAAAGCGCAAGATTGATGTTTGCGCCATCGATCCGGTCAAGCACGATATTGGCGGCGGCAACGGCAGGATCGATTTCATCGATATTGGCGGAGGCTGCGATGAAGCCACCCTGCATCATCAACAGCGTATAGATCGCCTCATGGACGCCGGCCGCGCCTTGCGCATGGCCGGTCAGCGATTTGGTGGCGCTGATCGGCGGTGTTTTTTCACCAAAGACTTCGAGGATCGCCTGAATTTCCGGAATGTCGCCAACTGGCGTCGAGGTTGCATGCGGGTTGATATAGTCAACCTGCTGGCCCTTGAGGTTTTGCAGCGCCATCTGCATGCAGCGCACGGCGCCTTCGCCTGACGGGGCGACCATATCTGCGCCGTCAGCCGTCGCGCCATAGCCGACGATTTCGGCATAGATTTTTGCGCAGCGCGCCTTGGCGTGCTCAAGCTCTTCGAGAACCAGAATGCCGCCGCCGCCGGAAATTACGAAACCGTCGCGATCCTTGTCATAGGCGCGGCTTGCCTTTTCCGGCGTGTCATTGCGCTTGGCCGACATAGCGCCCATTGCGTCAAATAGAACCGAAAGCGTCCAGTCGAGTTCCTCGCCGCCGCCGGCAAACATGATGTCCTGCTTGCCCCACTGGATCATTTCAGCCGCATTGCCGATGCAATTGGCCGACGTCGAGCAGGCCGAGCTGATGGAATAGTTGACGCCCTTGGTCTTGAACCAGGTCGAAAGGTTTGCCGAGCAGGTGGACGACATGGCTTTAGGCACCGCAAAGGGGCCGACTTTCTTCGGGCCTTTGACGGGTTCCGTGCGCGCCGTATCGGCAGCCGCCACGATCGCCTTTGTCGAAGGACCGCCGGAACCCACGATGAGGCCGGTGCGCGGATTGGAAACGAGATCGTCGGTGAGGCCGGCGTCGGTGATCGCCTGTTGCATGGCAATGGCGGCATAGGCTGCGCCATCACCCATGAAACGCCTTGCGCGACGGTCAACGGAGGCATCGATATCGATCTTCAGGCTGCCATGCACCTGAGAGCGAAAGCCCATCTCCGCATAGACATCCGCTTTCACGATGCCGGATTTGCCCTCGCGCAAGCTCGCTTGCACTTCCTGCGCGTTATTGCCGATGGAGGAGACGATCCCCATACCGGTCACGACCACTCGCCTCATGGCTGCCTCATTGTTCGTGTGAATAGAAATTCCCGCGCCGTTCAGATCGACACTTATTCCGCCTGAAGTCCGACCTTCATGTCGGTGATTGTATAAGCCAACTCGTCATCGGCCCAAATGGTGCAATCGGCAACGCCCATCACGAGGCGGCGATTGATGACGCGCTTGAGCTGGATGTTATAGGTGATCTTCTTGTTGGTCGGGGTGACCATCGAAGAAAATTTCACTTCGCCCACGCCCACCGCGCGGCCCTTGCCCTTGCCGCCGATCCAGCCAAGGAAGAAGCCCAGAAGCTGCCAGGCGCCGTCGAGCCCGAGGCAGCCCGGCATGATGGGGTCGCCCTCGAAGTGGCAGGGGAAAAACCAGAGATCCGGCTTGATGTCGAATTCGGCCTTGATCTCGCCTTTGCCGTGCTCACCGCCTGATTCCGCAATATGGGTGATCCGGTCGATCATCAGCATTGGCGGCAGCGGAAGCTGCGCATTGCCGGTGCCAAACATGCGACCGTGGCTGCATTCCAGCAGGTCTTCCAAAGTGTAACTAGATTTCTGCTTAGCCATTCCCACTCGCTTAACCAGCCCTTGCGCCCGGCCCCGAAAGAGACCGATGTCAGGCTTCATCTTGTTGCCCGGAGACACGATGGTCTCCCGGTTTGTTTCCTCTTTAGCGCTTCCTAACATATAGGCGCTTGCGCGGGAACCTGCTTGTCATCACGCCTGTCGCGGATTTTCATAAGACCATCATTTTGCCTGTGGCGACGCCCAGCCGCGGCACATTGTCGGGGCCTCTTTTCACACAAAAAAATTATGGGTATCTTGACGGGCAGGTGGTCGAATTCCTGTGTTGAGTTTGTAATCATTCAAAACTACACTGGCAGTTAGCCTCATTTGTGAGGTTTAATGTGCGAAAGGATATGCGTTGAATCAGGATCGGCCTTACGCCCAGACACTTTCACGCCTGCGTGATGCGGGCCTGCGTCCGACACGTCAACGGCTGGCGTTGGGGCGCCTCCTTTTTGATGGCGGCGATCGCCACGTCACGGCCGAAACGCTGCATGAGGAAGCGCAAAGCGCCGGAATCAGCGTCTCGCTGGCCACTGTCTACAACACGCTGCACCAGTTCACGGGCGCAAAATTGCTTCGCGAAGTGGTGGTGGACAGTTCGCGCACCTATTTCGACACGAATATTTCCGATCACCATCATTTCTTTGTCGAAAACAGCGGCAAACTGATGGATATCGATGGGCAGAAGATCGCCATTACGGGCCTTCCCGATGCGCCGGACGGTACCGGCATTGCCCGTGTCGACGTCATCGTTCGTCTGCAGGGCGACCCGCATCCTGATCTGGATGCATGACTTCTTGCGGCCCTGAATCCGGGCGCAACTTGCGATTCAGTCTTATTTATAACAATTCTAATATGTTGACGAAGCATATATAGAACCTTATTGTTTTTGTTAACCGTCCGGGTCCGGGCGGAGACTGGAGCAACAATCCAGCCATCATTTCAACGCGGCGTTCGGGGGCCTGTCATAAGGGTCCCGCTCGGCGCAGACAGGGTGAGGAGTCCCGATCATGTCATCGCTCGCAAAATCCAAAACCATCGATAATCTGAAAGAAGCTTTCGCCGGCGAAAGCCAGGCCAACCGCCGTTATCTCTATTTCGCGCAAAAGGCCGACGTCGAAGGCTACAACGACGTTGCCGCCGTGTTCCGTTCCACCGCCGAAGGCGAAACGGGCCATGCGCATGGCCATCTTGAATTCATGGAAGAAGTCGGCGACCCGGCGACGGGCGAGCCCATCGGCGCCACCGACCTGAACCTCAAGGCCGCCATCGCCGGTGAAACTCACGAATACACCGACATGTATCCCGGCATGGCCAAGACCGCTCGCGAAGAAGGTTTCGACGAAATCGCCGAATGGTTCGAAACGCTCGCCAAGGCTGAAAAGAGCCACGCCGGTCGTTTCCAGAAGGCGCTCGACAGCCTCAACGCCTGAGACGTTCGACGCGAATACGATTGTCACCCGGGCCCGCCTTTGACCTTAGAGGCGGGCCCGGGATGACATTTATGGATTTCGAAACTTCGGAGGGACGAGTGGCAGAAGGCAGCACCGGCGCACCAACGCGTCATGCGCTTGATTGGCGTAATCCGGAATTTTACGACGAAGCCAAACTCGATGAAGAACTGCGCCGCGTCTTTGACATCTGTCACGGCTGCCGCCGCTGCTTCAATCTCTGCGACAGCTTCCCACGTCTTTTCGATCTCGTCGATGCTGCGTCGAGCGAAGAACTCGACACGGTGAGTTCATCTGATTTCGGTCCCATTGTCGACGCCTGCACGCTTTGCGACATGTGCTTTATGACGAAGTGCCCTTACGTGCCGCCGCATGAATTCAATCTCGATTTCCCGCATCTGATGCTGCGTTATCGCGCCGTCGAGGCGAAGAAGAACGGCTTTCCCTTTGTGCCGGGCCAATTGGGCCAGACCGATCGCAATGGCAAGCTGGCCGCGCCCGTCGCGCCGCTTGCCAATTGGGGGTCGTCATCGTCCAACAAGCTGACGCGCCCCGTGCTTGAAAAAGTCGCGGGCATCGATGCGCGCGCCGAGCTTCCGAAATTCTATGGCAAGACTTTCACCATGCGCGCCAAGGCGCAGGACAAGAACGGTGAAGCGACGCCGAAAGACGCGCCCGCCAAGGGCCGCAAGGCGGCGATCTTCGCCACCTGCTTCATCAACTACAACAACCCGCAGGTCGGCGAGGCTGCGCGCAAGGTGCTGGCGCATAATGGCGTCGAAACCCGCGTCGCCTATCCCGGTTGCTGCGGCATGCCCTTCCTTGAACAGGGCAACATCGAAAAAGTTGCCGAGCAGGCAGAAAAAATCTCGCGCGATATGTGTGAGCTGATCGATCAGGGCTACGACATTGTCACGCTGACAGCCTCATGCGGGTTGATGTTTAAGTTCGAATGGCCGCTGATCCTGCCTGACAATCCGTATGTCGAAAAACTCTCCAGGGCGACCTACGACATCGACGAATATGTCGTCGATCTTGCGAAGAAGGAAGGCCTTGCGTCCGGCCTCCAGCCTGTCGAAGGCGGTGTGACGGCGCATATGGCCTGCCATGCGCGCGCCCAGAACATGGGCCCCAAATCCGCCGAGATGATGCGCTATATTCCGGAGATGAAAGTCGATGTGGTCGAGCGTTGCTCCGGCCACGGAGGAACCTTCGGCGTCATGAAGGAAACCTTCG
Source organism: Parvibaculum sp. (assembly GCA_049303435.1). Classification (GTDB taxonomy): domain Bacteria; phylum Pseudomonadota; class Alphaproteobacteria; order Parvibaculales; family Parvibaculaceae; genus Parvibaculum. Next base: position 13,690 of record JBAQNC010000236.1, read on the forward strand.
ACGTGGCGATGAAGGTCGGCAAGATTGCGGCCAGGAATGTCGCCAAGACCGACAATAAATATGTGACGTCCGATTGCCCGCTGGCTGCCAAGCATCTGGTGCAGGAGATCGACGTTATGGGCGAGAAGACACCGCCCCGGATGCAACACCCCATCGAAATCATGGCGCGGGCCTGGCGCCTGATCGACTGAATTCGAATTTGAAGGAATATGATCATGGCCGCACGTCTTGTGACCCCGAACGACATTCTGCCCTATGAGACCTATGCGAAGGAGCGCAAGGAACGCCGCGCAAAGGTCACGCAGATGAAACGCGCGCGTCGCGTTTCCGTCGGCCCGGTCGCGACTTTCTATTTCGAGAATTACGACACCATGTTCCATCAGATCCACGAAATGTTGCATATCGAGCGCGGTGGCGCGGAGCAGGTGGCCGACGAACTCGACGCCTATAATCCGCTAATCCCCAACGGCTCGGAACTTGTTGCGACGCTGATGTTCGAAATCGACGACGAAGTGCGTCGCGACCGCGAATTGCGTCGGCTCACCGGCGTCGAAACGCAAATCCATATCGAACTCGATGGCGATGTCGTGACGGCGGTTGTGCCCGAAGGCGAGATCGAACGCACCAAGGCTGACGGCAAGACCTCGTCAGTGCATTTCCTGCACTTTCCGTTCACGCCCACCCAGATCGCAAAATTCCGCGACCCGAAGGTGCGCGTGATGCTTTCGATCACGCATCCCAATTACGGACATATGGCGCTGATCGACGGCGAGACGCGGGCGTCGCTGGCCGCAGACTTTGACGCCTGATCTTCGGGACCTCTGACTACTCGAAATTCTCCTGGGCATAGGCGCCCCAGATATTGTCGCGCAGCACCCAACCCTCATAGCCATTGGTTTCCAGCTCGCACCAGCGATCCTGGCAAAAAGGCATGCGCGCAATGACGCCGATTTCGGCATAGGCGACGATGGCCGATTTCTGGGAGGGTTCGACAAAAAGCGGCACGGGCGATTTTTCGCCCTTCTGACCGGTCACGATGGCGCTGCGGCGTCCGTCGAGCATGGAATGCCAGACCCAGCCGACATCGCCCTCACGGTCGCGTATGCGCCGCCAGCGGCCTGATTCGGCAGTCACTTCGACCGGCAGCCCCTTGCGCTTGAAAACCCAGACGATCTGGTTGTCCGGGCCCGGCCCGCGCCGCACATTGATGCGCGAGGATTTAAGGCTGACGAAGCGCGGCACCGGCAGGCCGGAATCCGTGCCGGGCGTCGTTTTGGGCTGGTTCGCGTCAGTTCCGGTCGCGGAAACCGAGGCTTTGAGGATTTTCAGGTGCTTTTCATTCGCCCAAAGCGGCGTCGTCAGAGCCAGCGCCGCAACGAGCGGCGCCAAAAAGGCGAGGGCGCGCCGACGCTTCAGGGCCTTGCCCTCTGCGCATTGGGGCCGGGTCGCTTGCCGGGTCTTGGTTCTAATCTTGCCGCTCACTTTTTCCCCTGGGCGCCGTTCCCCGGGTTCCCGATCATTTGCACCTTTATCGCAAGTCGCGGCCTTTTGGGTCAAGATGGTCCCGGGAATTTGCCGATGACGCTTTTGCAATGCAGAACGGACTTTGTCGCCACCCTCGCGCTCTGCTAGACAAGGGGAGTTGAAAGACAACTTTTGCCGCCCCTTCGAATGAAAAGCCCGTCTGCCCATGCCCTCGCCTAAAAAGCCCCTCGTCTTTGTGACCCGCAAGCTTCCCGATGTGATCGAGGCGCGGATGAGCGAACTATTCGACGTGCGTCTCAATGACGACGATCATGCGATGACGTCGGCAGAACTTGTCGCGGCGGTCAAGGAAGCCGACGTGCTTGTGCCGACCGTCACCGACCGGATCGACGCGAAGCTTCTGGCTCAGGTCGGGCCCCAGCTTCGCCTTATCGCGCAGTTTGGTACCGGCGTCGACAATGTCGATGTGGAGACAGCGCGTCGTCGCGGCATTACGGTGACGAATACACCGGGCGTACTGACCGAAGATACCGCCGACATGACGATGGCGCTCATTCTCGCCGTGCCGCGTCGGCTTGCCGAAGGCGCGCGTTTCCTGCGTGACCATCAAGGTGAGTGGCCGGGCTGGTCGCCGACATGGATGTTGGGCCGCCGCATTTACGGCAAACGTCTCGGCATTATCGGCATGGGCCGCATTGGTCAGGCGGTCGCCAAACGCGCCCGCGCCTTCGGGCTGGAAATTCACTACCACAATCGCAAACCCGCCAATGCGGTGATCGAGAAGGAACTGGAAGCGACCTATTGGGAAAATCTCAACGACATGCTGCCCAAGGTCGATATCATCTCGGTCAATTGCCCGCATACGCCGACAACCTTCCACCTGATGGACACCGCGCGGCTGAAGCTGATGCGGTCGGACGCCTATATCGTCAATACCGCGCGTGGCGAAGTGATCGACGAGAACGCATTGATCCGCGCGCTTGAGGCTGGTGAGCTAGGCGGCGCCGGTCTTGACGTATTCGAAAACGAACCCAAGGTCAGCCCCCGCCTCATCAAGCTGCCCAATGTTGTCTCTCTGCCGCATATGAGTTCCGCGACCATCGAGGGCCGCGTCGAAATGGGCGGCAAGGTCATCGTCAACATCAAGACCTTCATGGACGGTCATCGCCCGCCGGACCGTGTTATTCCGGCGATCATGTAAGGACGGTCGCCTTTTCGCCACTCAGAGGATTTGCTGGATCATGACGCAGCTTGATCGTGCGCATGCGCATGTCGAGGGCGTCGTAGATCAATAACCGCCCGGCAAGACCCGTGCCTGCCCCGACAATTTCCTTGATGACTTCCAGCGCCATCATCGAGCCAATAACGCCGGTCAGCGCGCCGAGCACGCCTGCTTCCTCGCAAGCTGGCATCATTCCCGCGGGCGGGGCTTCCGGTACAAGGTCACGATAATTCGGGTAGGGCACGCCGTCTTCGTCCAGCTCATGCGACTTGAAGGTTGAGAGCTGTCCCTCGAAAGGACCTACCGCGCCGGAGACGAGGGTGCGTTTCACATTGTGGCAAGCGTCATTGACGATGAAGCGCGTTTCGAAATTATCGCAACCATCGGCGACGATGTCATAGTCGCGAATGATGACTTCCGCGTTCTCCGCCGTCAGCCTTTCGCGATGCGCGATGACATGAACGTCGGGGTTGATGCGGGCAAGGCTTCTGGCCGCGCTTTCGACTTTCAACATGCCGACATTATCGGTGTCATGCACGATCTGGCGTTGCAGATTGGAAAGCGACACAGTGTCGGCATCGATGACGCCGATGGTGCCGACGCCAGCCGCCGCAAGATACATGAGACAAGGCGCGCCAAGCCCGCCCGCGCCGATCACAAGCACGCGCGACTTCAAGAGTTTCTTTTGCCCCGGCCCGCCGATTTCCTTCAGCACGATGTGGCGGGCATAGCGCTCCAGCTGGGCGTCGGTCAAAAACATGCAGCTCTCCTTCATCATCAGTTGTCGCGCGGGCGAGTGAGAATGTCGAGTGGTTGAGACTACATCGGTGTGACGACAACCGTCTGGCAGCCCCGCCCCAGCCAGCCCTGCTCGTCGTGAATGGTAGCCTCGGTAAGCCCGTTGCCTTCCGTGCGCCAGTCGGATTTCGGCGTGACGCCGACCCATTCGCCGACGCGCGGACGCGAGACATGCAGCGCCACGTCGATATTCGGAAAACCCCAGCGCGGCGGCCAGAATTCCGTGCCGGAAAGCCAATAGGGCGTGCCATTGTCGCTCAGCGCAAAGAGACTCGCGAAAGGCGTATCATAGAGCATCATCGGACGTTTCATGCGGCCCCATTTCGTGCCCTTGCCATCGTCGCGAATATCGAGCGCGTCGAAGAAGGTCACACGGTCGCGATTGTGTGTTCGCTGCCATGCGGGCAGGGAGGCCGGATCGACGGTCACTTTCGGCGCTTCGGCGGCGGCAAGTTCTGGCAGGTCGATGGGTTTGACGAAAGCAGCCGTCGCCTTGGCGATGAGCTTGTCGCCTGCCATGAGTTCCGATTCCAGAATGGCGATGCGACCCCCGACACGCAGCGGCGTGATGCGGGTTTGCAATTTCTCGGTTGGAGCTGGCCGCAGGATGAAGACGGTTGCCGTGGTCGGCACGCCGAAGCCTTCTTCGCGCGCCATATGTTCCATCACCGCCACCGTGAGGCCCGAGACGGCGCCGCCGTGCAATCCGCGAAACGGGCCGCGCGCCTCGATATGTGGCACCCAGTCGGGTCCGTCGGCGGAAAAGATGGGCTCGCGCGCAGCGACAACAGCATTCATGGGAGCAACTTTCACTGATAGGGGATTTCGATGTCGGGCGTTCTACCAGACCTCGCCGAAGGGACGAATTTCGACATTGAAGGACCATGCCGAGCGCGGCTGGGCGACGACATGGGCGACCTCGTCGGCAATATCGGCGGGCCTCACGAAAAACGCGTCGGGCTTTTCCGGCATGGCCGCGCGCGCCCAGGGCACGTCGATCACGGCGTCGATCAGCACATAGGCGACATGCACATCCTTGGGGCCGAGATCGCGGGCCATGGCCTCCGCCAGAATACGCTGCGCCGCCTTGGTTGGCGCAAAGCCTGCAAAATTCGCGCGGCCACGTATCGCTGATGTATTGCCGGTGGCGACGATGGCGCCCCTGCCCGCCGCGATCATGTTGGGGGCCAGCGCCTGCGCGAGATGGAGCAGGGCCATCGTGTTGATCTGGAAATTGCGGTTGAGCATTTCCGGTTTGATTTCGAGAAAACTGCCCCAGCCTCCGCCCACAGCATTGTGGATCAGCACTTCAGGCTTGCCCATGCTTTGGCGAACGGCGGCGACGGTAGCGTCGATCTGATCCTTTTCAGCAACGTCACAGATAAAGCCTTTGGCGTCGGGCAGTTCGGCTTCGAGTTCGGCAAGTCGGCTGGCGTCGCGCGCCAGCATGGCGACGGCATAGCCCGCTCTGGTGAAACGGCGGGCGAGCGCTGAGCCCGTGTCAGGGCCGACGCCGGTGATGAGAGCGACAGGTTTTACGGGAGATGCTTCGGGCATGGTCAATCCTATAGTTCCATTTTAGAATCTTGACTTCAAAATGAGTTCCAAAAAGGAACCTTTCAAGCTATCCTGAAAGGAGAATTTATGGAGGTTCGCGATGCGTTGGGAAGAACTTGACCGTGAAGCCTGTTCGGTGGCCCGCACCCTGTCGGTGGTGGGCGACCGTTGGACGCTGATGATTCTGCGCGAATGTTTTCTCGGGATTCGCCGCTTCGAAGGTTTTGAGGCGCGGCTCGGCATAGCGCGCCATGTGCTGGCTGACCGGTTGAAGAAGCTGACCGATGCGAAGGTGCTCGACAAGGTCGCCTATCAGGAGCGGCCGCGGCGCGAAGAATATCGCCTGACCGAAAGCGGTCTCGATCTTTACCCCGTGCTGCTGACGCTCGCCCAATGGGGTGACAAGCATATGGCGGGCGTGGATGGCCCTCCTTTGCTGCGCGTTCACAAGACCTGCGGTCATGTGACGACAGGCGTGCTCAAATGTTCAGAGTGCGACGAGCCGCTTTCCGCCCGCGATGTCAGCGTGAAGCCCGGACCGGGCGCGGACCTTGATTCATTGCCGGATGAAGTTCGCGCGCGCCGTTAGGCCTTTGACGCGAGCGGTTCCTGCGCATAACGATTGGCGATGACGCTGACGATCACAAGCTGGAAGAAGTGAAACAGCATGAGCGGCGCAATGATGAGACCGAGTGCGGGCGTCGCACCGAACATGACCTTTGACAGCGGTATGCCGGTCGCCAGCGACTTCTTTGACGAGCAGAAGATGCAGGCGATTGTGTCTTCACGATCAAAGCCCAGAAGGCTTGTCGGAATTTTCATCAGGCCATAAATCAGGAAGAACAATCCGATCACGCCGATGATCATGAAGATCAGCAGCGACAGGTCATGTGCGCTCCACACGCCTTCATGGATGCTGTCGCAGAACGAGTTGTAGACGATGGCGAGAATGACGCCGCGATCGACAAGCTTCAGCCATGAGCTATTGGCGCGCGCCCATTCCGCCAGCCAGCGATGCGCGATCTGACCCAGCGCGGTCGGCAGCAACACAAGCAACACGATCTTGGTGATAACGGCTTCCAGCGGCAGCGCATGGCCCGTGGTTTTCATGTACCAGGCCATCAGGATGGGCGTGAGGAAAACACCGAGAAAGGCAGACAGAGTCGCGTTGAAAATCGCCACCGGCACATTGCCGCGCGCAAGCGACGTCATGGCGACAGACGACGAGACTGTGCCCGGTAGCGCCGCGAGATAGAAAAACCCCAGAGATACTTCCGGCGGGAAGTAGGAACCGAAAATCTTGATGAGGCCAAGGACGACCAGCGGGAAAAGGCCGAAGGTCGCAATCTGCACGACGATATGGACTTTCCATTTGACGAGACCGGCGCGCATTTTTTCCGGCGCGAGCGTCAGCCCGTAAAGAAAGAACACGATGGAGATGCCGTAGCTCGCCACCCATTCGATATGCAGAAAACCGCCGCTCACGCCCGGCGTCGGCCAGACAATGGCCGCGACGACCACACCGACGATGGAGAGCAGGAACTTGTCGATATTGAGTTTGGCGAGCATGGCGGGTTTCTGCCTGTAACAAAATAAAAGCTGTCATCCCGGACTTTATGCCGGGATGACAGCTTTCTATTGATTCACGGGTTCGGGCTCAACATCTGGTTGCGCCCAATTCCTTGCCTCAAATCCCGTCGAAAAGCGCCGTCGAGAGATAGCGTTCGGCAAAGGACGGGATGATGACCACGATGGTCTTGCCCTTCATGTCGGGTCGCGAGGCGACTTCGAGCGCCGCGGCGATGGCAGCGCCTGAAGAGATGCCGCACGGGATACCTTCCATCCGTGCTGCCTTGCGCGCGGTTTCGAAGGCGGTTTCATTGCCGATCGTGATGACTTCGTCGATCAGCCCCTTGTCGAGATTGCCCGGAATGAAGCCGGCGCCGATGCCTTGAATCTTGTGCGGGCCGGGTTGTCCGCCCGACAGGATGGGGCTGTCTTCGGGCTCAACCGCAATCATCTTGAGGTTCGGCTTACGCTTTTTCAGCGACCCGACGCCTGTGAAAGTGCCGCCCGTGCCGACGCCGGAAATCACGGCATCGACTTCGCCGTTCGTGTCGTTCCAGATTTCCTCCGCCGTGGTGCGGGTATGGATTTCCGGGTTGGCCGGATTGTCGAACTGGCGCGGCGTGATGGAATTGGGATATTCGGCGAGCAATTCGTCGGCTCGCGCAATCGCGCCCTTCATGCCCTTTTCGGCGGGCGTCAGTTCGATCTGCGCGCCAAGGATCGCAAGCATCTTGCGGCGTTCGAGCGACATGCTTTCCGGCATGCAGAGAATGAGCTTGTAGCCGCGCGCCGCGCAGACAAAGGCGAGCGCGATGCCCGTATTGCCAGATGTCGGCTCGATGATGACCGTGTCGGGCGTTAGTTTGCCTTCGCGCTCCAGCGCATCGATCATGGCGACGCCGATACGATCCTTGACGCTCGCCAGCGGGTTGAAGAATTCGAGCTTCAGAAGGATGTTCGCACCGGCGTTTGCTTCCTTCGTCATGCGGTTGAGACGCACCAGCGGCGTATCGCCGATCGTGTCCGTGATGCTGTCATAGATGCGGCCGCGGCCGGGCTTTTTTTCTGTTCCGCTCATCTTCTTCTTCCTTGATCGGTCATGAAGTTACTGACGGTTGTGCCTAGATTGTGAAGTCGGGTGTGGGCTCGCCATTGTCAACGCCTGCGCTTTCCGCACGCTGGCAGAGATCGTCGATGGTGATTTTCTCAAGCCGTTCCATCAGCTCGCTCTGGACTTCCTGCCAGAGCGGCGCAATTACGCGCTCGCCGAGATCGGACGGGCCGGTCGTCACCGGATCGTCGGCCGATTCCATCGCGTCGACGACGCGCACGACTTCGCCTACCGAAATGCGCCGCCGTTCACGCGCCAGCCGATAACCGCCACGCGGACCGCGCACGCCCTTGAGGATGCCGGCGCGTACGAGCTGCTGCATTACCTGTTCGAGATAGCGCTGCGGAATGCCCTGACGCGCCGTGATTTCTTTCGACTGCACCGGATCAGGTCGCGCGTTGATCGCGACATCGACAACGGCTTCAAGCGCCAGCCATGTTTTCTTTGAAAGACGAAGCATCTGCTTTAATTGCCTCCAGTACCTGTCGAACCAAAGCCGCCCGCGCCGCGCGCAGTCTCGTCAAGGCCGGCGACTTCGTTGAAGTGTCCACGCGTGACGGGCGCGAGCACCATCTGCGCGATGCGTGTGCCGCGTGTGATGGTGAAGGCTTCCGTCCCGTGATTGATGAGGATGACTTTCACCTCACCGCGATAATCGCTGTCGATGGTCCCCGGTGAATTAAGGACCGTGACGCCATTCTTGGCGGCGAGGCCTGAGCGCGGTCGCACCTGCGCCTCGTAGCCTTGCGGCAGCGCAATGGCGAGACCCGTCGGCACCAGCACGCGCACGCCCGGCGCGAGTGTGATCGGCTCGTCTGGAGCGATGGCGGCCACAAGGTCCATGCCGGCCGCGCCATCGGTTTCATAGCGCGGCAGCGGCAGGTCGGCGCCATGAGGCAGACGTTGCACATTGACGGGAATGGTCTGGCTCATCTGGTTTTTTTCTTCCGGCTTTTCTGAATATGTTCGACGATACTTTGCGCGAGGCGTTCGGCGACGGCCTGCTTGGGCATTTGCGGCCAGTCTTCGCGGGCCTCGGCGCGAATGAGATGCACCGTGTTGAGATCGCCGCCCATCACGCCGCTTTCGGGGGAGACGTCATTGGCGACAATCCAGTCGCAGCCCTTGCGCTTGCGCTTGGCGATGGCGTGTTCGACGACCTTCTCGGTTTCCGCCGCAAAGCCGATGACGAGGGCAGGGCGGTTCTTCTTGAGCTTAGAGATCGTCGCAAGAATGTCGGGATTTTCGACGAGGTTGAGCGCGGGCGTCTTTGCTCCCGCAACTTTCTTGATTTTTTGTGTGGCATCCGCGTCGACGCGCCAGTCGGCGACGGCAGCGGCGCAGATCGCGACATCGGCAGGAAGTGAGGCCTCGCAGGCCGCGAGCATTTCGCGCGCCGTCTCGACCCGCTTCATCGTGACGCCTACGGGCGTTGGCAGATTGGTCGGGCCGGAAACGAGGGTGACATCCGCCCCCAGGCGAGCAAGCGCCGTGGCGATGGCATAGCCCTGTTTGCCCGACGAGCGATTGGCGAGATAGCGCACCGGATCAATCGGCTCATGCGTCGGACCGGAGGTGACAAGCACACGTACATCCTTGAGCGGCGCCTTGCCGGAAGAGGCGCTTCCGGAAAAATGGTCTTCGATAGCGGCGAGAATTTCCACCGGTTCCGCCATGCGGCCGGGCCCGAATTCGCCGCATGCCATATCGCCGTCGTTGGGCCCGACGAAATGAATGCCATCGGCCCTCAACTGCTGGACATTGCGGTGGGTGGCCTTGTGTTCCCACATGCGCACATTCATGGCAGGCGCGACCAGCACCGGCTTGTCGGTGGCCAGCAGCAGCGTCGTGGCGAGATCATTTGCCAGCCCGCCCGCCATCTTGGCCAGCAAATCGGCGGTCGCAGGCACGACGACCAGCAGGTCGGCATCGCGCGAGAGTTCGATATGGCCGATGGCGGCTGTGTCGGTGAGATCGAAAAGATCCTGATAGACTTTATCGCCAGTTAGCGTACCGAGCGAGAGCGGCGTCACGAATTCCGCACCTGCGCGGGTCAGCACCGCGCGAATGCTCGCGCCGCGCTCGCGGAGGCGGCGAACAAGCTCCAAGCTTTTGTAAGCGGCAATGCCGCCGCCGATGACCAGCAGAATTCGGCGGTTTTGCAGTGGAGTGCTCAAGATCTATTCTCCAG
>JBAQNC010000237.1:0-15238 GCA_049303435.1 Parvibaculum sp.
ACGATGTCTGGCTGACGCCCACACTCGCCACGCCGCCTGTGCGCAATGGCCTCCTCAATCTCAATGAACGGGACGCCCTGAAAGGCTTTCTCCCGCTGGCGGATTATGTGCCCTTCACCACTATTCACAATCTGACAGGGCAGCCCGCTATCTCACTTCCATTGCATTGGTCGAGCGACGGGCTGCCAGTCGGTATGTTGTTTTCAGCGCGATTTGGAGACGAGGCGACCTTGTACCGTCTGGCGGGACAACTTGAAGAAGCGCGGCCTTGGAAAGACAAGCGTCCGAAGGTTTGGGGATAGGAGAGACACGATGAGCTTTAACGATTATGTAAAGCATGATGGTATCGGTCTTGGCGAGTTGGTCAAACGAGGCGAAGTGACGCCGGGCGAACTCGTGGAGGCCGCAATCGAGCGTGTCGAGAAGCACAATCCCGCGCTCAACGCGATTGTCTACAAGGGCTATGAGGATGCCCGTGAAGCGGCAAAGGGAGACCTGCCCGATGGGCCGTTCAAGGGCGTTCCCTTTCTTATCAAGGATCTCGGCACTGAAGTGAAAGGCTGGCCGCGCACGAGCGGCAGCCGCTTTGTGGCCAATGTCGTTGATGATTTTGATAGCGAGTTGGTCAAGCGGTTCCGCGCCTCTGGCGTGGTGCTCATCGGCAAGACCAATACGCCCGAATATGGCATTACCGGTACGACGGAAAGCGCCCTCCTCGGCCCTTGCCGCAGCCCGTGGAACACCAATCATATTGCAGGCGGTTCTTCGGGGGGAGCGGCGTCGGCCGTGGCGGCGGGGATCGTTCCTCTCGCCCATGCGAGCGATGGCCTCGGCTCGATCCGTATCCCGGCGGCATGTTGTGGTCTTGTCGGCATGAAGGTCACGCGCGACCGCAATCCTCAAGGACCTGATGACTATGACCGCGCCATCGGCTTCAGCGTCGATCATGTCGTCAGCCGAACGGTTCGCGACAGCGCCGCCATGCTCGACCAGACGGGCTATGCCGAGCGCGCGTCTCCCTATGCGCCACCGCCCAAGACCCGACCCTATATGGAAGAAATCAAGTCCTCTCCGGGACGTCTCAAAATTGCATGGTCGAGCGAGACGCCAAACGGCAAGCCGATCGATCCGGAAATTCAGGCGGCGCTTGAGAAGACCGCAGATGCTCTCGGGCATCTGGGCCATGAAGTCGTCCCCCGCGGGATCGGCGTGGACTATCGGATGCTCTACAAGGCGCAGGGCGCAGTATCGGCCACGAATTTTGCCGCAGGCATGGCGCGTCGCATTGAAGCCATGGGTCGCGAGCCGGAACCCCATGAACTTGAAGCGCTGACATGGGCAGCGCTCAAGGGCGGGCGCAAGGTAACAGGAGAACAGGCCATGTGGGGCTGGCAGACATTGCGCCTCCTCAATCGGCAAATTCTTGAGACGTTCGAGGAATTCGATGTCTATCTCTGCCCGGTCATGGGCACGCCGCCGCCGGAAATCGGCTACGTCGATCCCGTCAATCTGGAACCGCGCGAGGTGAACAAGCGTCAAGGCAAGGTCTTCCCCTTTACTCCACCGTTCAATTTTACCGGTCAGCCCTCTCTTTCCCTGCCACTCCATATGAGCGGTTCGGGACTTCCCGTCGGCATGATGTTCACGGGGCGTTATGGCGATGAAGCGACGCTTTTCAGGTTGGCGGCCCAGTTGGAGAAAGAAATGCCCTGGGCGGACCGGCGACCGAAGGTGTGGAACTGAGCCTCATGACGGCGCGAATTAGTTGTGCTATCTCCTGCGGCCATGACAAAGACAATTGAACCTGTACACGTAATTGGCGCCGGTATGGCCGGTTCGGAAGCTGCATGGGCGCTGGCGGAATCCGGCGTGCCTGTCGTGCTCCATGAGATGCGCCCGGTCGTCCAGACGGATGTCCATCAGACTGACGGATTTGCCGAACTTGTTTGCTCGAATTCCTTTCGTTCGGACGATGCCGCACAAAATGCCGTCGGCCTCTTGCATGAGGAAATGCGTCGTGCCGGATCGCTGACGATGGCGGCGGCCGAGATTGCCAAGGTACCTGCTGGCGGAGCGCTGGCCGTCGATCGCGACAGTTTCTCGCAATTCGTGACGGATAAGCTCAAGTCTCATCCTTTCGTCACCGTCGAGCGCGGTGAAGTGGCCGGATTGCCGCCGAGCGACTGGGACAATGTGATCGTGGCGACAGGCCCTCTCACTTCTGAGGCGCTGGGGGAAGCCATTGCCGAATTGACTGGTGCAGATGAGCTTGCCTTCTTCGACGCCATCGCGCCGATTATCTATCGGGACTCGATTGACATGTCGGTCTGCTGGTTCCAGTCGCGCTACGACAAAGTTGGCCCCGGCGGCAACGGCAAAGATTACATCAACTGCCCGATGACGCAGGCGCAATATGACAATTTCATCCGTGAGCTGATCGAAAGCGAGAAAGGCGAGTTCAAGGAATGGGAAAAGAACACGCCCTACTTCGATGGCTGCCTGCCGATCGAGGTCATGGCCGAGCGCGGTCCTGAAACCCTGCGCTGGGGGCCGATGAAACCCGTGGGTCTGACCAATGAACACGACCCACAGGTCAAACCTTATGCGGTGATCCAGCTACGGCAGGACAATGCGCTGGGTACGCTTTACAATATGGTCGGGTTTCAGACCAAGATGAAGCATGGGGAACAGACCCGTGTTTTCCGCATGATTCCTGGGCTGGAAAAAGCTGAGTTCGCCCGATTAGGTGGGTTGCATCGCAATACATTCCTCAATAGCCCGAAACTTCTTGATGGAGTGATGCGTCTGAAGGAACAGCCAAGGTTGCGTTTCGCTGGCCAGGTGACGGGTGTTGAAGGCTATGTCGAAAGCGCGGCTATGGGATTGCTAGCGGGTCGTTTTGCAGCAGCGGAACGTCTTGGGCAAGGCATTTTAGTACCGCCACGCACTTCGGCCCTTGGTGCGCTGCTGGCGCACATCACCGGCGAGGCCAATGCCGAGACGTTTCAGCCGATGAATGTGAATTTCGGGCTCTTCCCTGAAGTCGAGGTACCGCTTGATGAAGATGGCAAGCGACCGCGCGGTAAGGCGAAAGGTCCTGCGCGCAAGAGGGCCTATACGTCACGGGCATTGCGTGACATCGATCTCTGGCTCAATCCTTGTGCGAACGCCACCGAATAATCAAAATCGTCCGATTAGCTTGCGTCCGAGGAATCGCGATTGAAGGCGGTAGGCTGGCAATTCGGTCGTGTGTTCAAACGGATTGAAATCCGGCTCAGTCATTTTTTTCAGATAAAGGTCACAGAGGGATGCAGGCCATAGGGCCGGCAGGATTTTACGTGAAGGACCTGGACGCGTCTCGCGGCTAACGGTCAGATATTTTTCTGCCTCCACCGCCACCTCATGAACAACGGCGCGGAGACCCTCCGTCATTTCACCTGAAAAAATCTGATGCGGGTCCACAGCATGTTTCTGCAACAAGTCGAGTGGCAGGTAGAGACGTCCCTGTGACGCATGCATCGGCAAGGCGCGGAGCAACCCGGTCAGCGCAAAAGCGACACCGGCAGACTTCAAGATTTCCTTCGCCAATTGCGTCTCTTCAGGCGACAGGGCTTTGGCGGCGAGGGTCATGAGCGACGACGATGTTCCTTCGCAATAGGCAATAAGATCCTGCATCGTTTCAAACGGTTCGTCGTCGAGATCGCGTTCGCGTGCATCTATCAGCGCGATCAATGCAGGCGCATCTACTTCCGATTTCCCGAAGGCTCCCAGCAATGCCTCTGCAGTTTCGTGGCCACGTGCTTCTCCGTTTGCCAGAGATTCAACGGTTTCGCGCCACCATTGCAGCCGGATCTGACCGAGCATGGGCTCGCTCACGGTCTCGCGCACACGGGCGATTTCCGCATTAAAGGCGTAGAGTGCGATCAGTCTGGCGCGCCGGTCAGCAGGCGCCAGCAGGGCGGTCAGCAGCCGATCGTGATCGAGCCGTCGTACAGTCTCGAGGCTTGAAAGCATGGCATTTTCGAGCGGCTGTTCGCTCATGGCGCGATGATCCGGTGAGGTTTGGGGTAAAAGAAAAACGGGGCTGCCTTGCGACAGCCCCGCTTATTTCAACTTATCGCGACGCGATCAATAGATGTTCTGAGCCGCAACCATAGCAAAGAGCATCGGGATCGAAAGCAGCGTATTGGTACGCGAGAAAAGCATGGCGGTGCGTGCCGCTGCGGGCTTCTTGTCGGCGGGTGCATCGACAATGCCCAGAGCTATCTTCTGGTTCGGCCAGATGATGAACCAGACGTTGAACCACATGATGGTGCCGAGCCACATGCCGATGCCGATGGCGATATCCTTGGGCACGGCAAAGCCCTCCGCCGCGCCGAGTGTGAAGGCGTCCACCAGATAGCCATTCAAATGCGCGAGGATAATACCGAAAACGATGGTGCCCATTGCGCCCCAGCGGAACCAGAACAGCGCTTCCGGTGCGATGACCTTGCCAATGGCAGGTTTCTGCTCATCGGGAATCTTGGGCATGGATGGGATCTGGACGAAGTTGAAGTACCAGAGAATGCCGATCCACATCACGCCGCAGAGCACATGCGCCCAGCGAACCATGAATGTCCAAAAGCCGAGATCAAGCGAATTACCAAAATTTACGTACATCAGCAGCAATACCAGCGCCAGCACGAAACCGGCAATCACCGTGTTTCGGAGCGAGGTCAAAATGGCAGCCATGACTGTTCCCCCTATTGAAATTCAACGGTCGCCATCGGCGCGGTCGGCCTCCCCCTGGAGCGCCATTCCGTCCTTCTCCCTGTGACAGAGAGCCGCGACCTTGGAATCAAACTAAAGTTTTCAGAGCGAAAAGCCAAGCGGTCAGCTTGGTATTTATTATGGAACGGCGATCAACGCAGCGGCAACGCGGCGATCTTCAGATCGCAGCACGTTGTAGGTTCGGGCGGCAGCGCCGGTGTCCATGAAATCCGGCATGATTCGTAAGTTCTGGAGGTACTGGGTTACGCCCTTCGGCCAGCGCGCAAAGCTCTTGCCGCTTCCAATGATCAGAAAATCAAATTCGCCGACGCAATCCAGCAACCGGGAGATCGTACCGAGAGAGGCGTCAGCCAATGTGTTGACCTCCCACGGATAGACGCCACGTGGGGTCAGCAATATCGACCCTTCGAGGCGCTGGCCTCCAAAGCGGAAATGGCCATCTCCATAGGCGTCGATCAGCGGCTGGCCGTCGAAGCGCGGTTTGGCCACGTCTTAAGCGCCCGGGTTTGTCTTGGCTCGTGTCAGCTGACCAGCGCCCCATTCGCGTGTGACGCCGATGGCCATCAGGACCGGCGCGGCGACATAGATCGACGAATAGGTACCAATCAGAATGCCAAAAATCATCGCGAAGGTGAAGCTGCGGATGACTTCGCCGCCAAAGATGAAGAGCGACAACAAGGCGAGCAGCGTCGTCGTCGAAGTCATGATCGTGCGCGACAACGTTTCGTTGAGTGATAGGTCGATCAGATCGCCCAGTTCCATCTTTTTGTATTTGCGCAGATTTTCACGCATGCGGTCATAGACGACGACCGTGTCGTTCATCGAATAGCCAACGATCGTCAGCAGCGCCGCAATGGTGGTGAGATTGAACTCAAGTTGAAACACAGAGAAGACAAGGATCGTCGCCATGACGTCATGGACGATCGACAAGACCGCACCGAGACCGAACTGCCATTCGAAACGGAACCAGATATAGGCAAACATGGCGGCGACCGATACCAGAACGGCGAGCGTCGCCGCGCGGATCAATTCACTCGACACCTGCGGCCCGACACTTTCGATGCGGCGATATGTGACTTCATTGCCGAGTTCGGCTTTCACCTTCTGAACGATTTTTTCGCCGGCATCTTCCGAGCTGTCGCCTTTGGCGGTGCCAACACGGATCAGCACGTTGCTATCATCGCCAAAGCGCTGAAGTTGCACTTCACCGATCTTCAGCGCGTTGAGACGCGTGCGCAGGTCAGTGAGGTCGGCGGGCTTCTGGGTCGCAATTTCAATGACCGTGCCGCCCTTGAAGTCGATGCCGAAGTTGAAACCCTTTGTAAACATCAGGATGACGGCAGCTATCACAACGACTGCCGAAAAGCCGATCGCTATATAGCGAACGCTGACAAAAGGAATGTTCGTGTGGTCCGGGACGAGTTTTAGACGGTACATGGTCGCAAGCCTCGTTCGGGTCAGAGTACGATCGTCTTGGGACGCGCACGGCGCACCCAAGTCGATACAATAAGGCGGTTGACGGTGACTGCGGTAAAGACCGAGGTCACGACACCAATGGCGAGGGTAACGGCAAAGCCGCGCACAGGGCCGGAGCCCAGTTCATAGAGAACGGCGGCAGAGATAAAGTGTGTGACATTGGCGTCCACAATAGGCGCCAATGCCCGATTGTAACCCGCATCAAGCGCGGCAATCGCCGTCTTGCCAGCGCGCAATTCTTCGCGAATGCGTTCATAGATCAGCACGTTGGCGTCCACGGCGGTGCCGATCGTCAAAATGATACCGGCGATACCAGGCAATGTCAGCGTCGCCTGCAAGACTGATAAGGCTCCCATGATCAGGAAGACATTGACGATCAACGCGACATTGGCGAAGACGCCAAACAGACCATAGGTCGCCATCATGAAAATTACGACGGCAAGCGATCCGATGATCGAGGCGATGATGCCGGCACGGATCGAGTCCGCGCCGAGGCTCGCGCCGACGGTGCGTTGTTCCATCACCTTCAACGGCACAGGCAATGCGCCGGAGCGCAGCAGCACGGCAAGGTCGTTCGCCTGCTGAACGGTGAAGTTACCGCTGATCTGACCCGAGCCGCCCATGATGGCTTCACGGATGACCGGTGCGCTGATCACCTTGTTGTCGAGAACGATCGCGAAAGGCTTGCCGACATTGTCGCGCGTCACTTCGCCAAAGACCCGACCTCCTGTCGTGTCAAAGCGGAAGTTCACGACGGGTTCGCCGGAGCGTGAGTCAAAACCGGGTTGTGCATCGACAAGGCTGTCGCCGCCAACCATTACGCGGCGCTTCACGAGAATGGGAATTTCCGGATTGTCGGCCATATAGAGGACTTCTGACCCGGCTGGAACCTTATGCGTGGTCAGTGCCTGCTGGGCAGTTGTGGATGTATCCACGAGCCGGAAGTTCATCTTGGCTGTTTGACCGAGAATGGCGATCAGACGCTGAGGGTCGTCAAGGCCGGGAACCTGCACCAGAATACGGTCGGTGCCCTGCTGCTGGATGACGGGTTCGGTCGTGCCCATTTCGTCAACGCGACGGCGCACGATTTCCATTGATTGCTGGATGGCGGACTGCGCACGGGCCAGAATGGCGGCTTCGGTGTTCGTGATAGTAATGAGGTTGCCGGAAACTGCGATCGCGATGTCTTTCTGCCCGACATTTCCGCTGAGCAGGCTGCCGCTGACGGCGTTGGCGAGCCCTTCAATGGCTTTGGTCGCCTTGGCTACATCTTCGGCATTGGTGATGCGGACCGTAACAGTGTCGCCCTTCACGCCCAGGCCGGTATAGAGGAGCTTGTCATCGCGCAGAACGCGGCGCACGTCGTTTACCTGCGTCTGCAAGCGGTCCTTGTTCAGGCCTGTGGTCTCGACCTGCAGAAGCAGATAGGAACCGCCGCGAAGGTCGAGGCCCAGATTGATCTGCTTATGCGGCAGATATGAGGGAACTCCCGTCAGCGCTTCCTTGGAAAAGAAATTTGGAGCCGTGAAAAGGACGCCAGCCAGTGTCAGCAGCGCGATCAGAACAATCTTCCAGCGTTCAAAGTGAAGCATGTCGGCTTTATTCCCCCGAGGTGTCCGAGCTCAGGCTCAGGACGGCGTGTTCGCGTTGGCCGGTACAGGCTCTGATTTTGAACGGACTTCAGAGAGTGTGCTCTTGATGACGCGGATTTTCACGCCTTCAGCGATTTCGACGACCACTTCGTTTTCTTCAGCCTTCGATACCTTGCCGATAATGCCGCCGGAAGTGACGACCGTATCGCCCCGGCGAACAGCGGCTACCATCTCCTTATGCTCTTTCACGCGGCGCTGCTGCGGGCGCAAGACAAGGAAATACATGATTGCGAACAATGCGATGAAGGGAAACAGCTGAACCAGAAATTCGCTGCTGCCGCCGGTGGAACCACCAAACATATATGCTTCTCCAATTGCCGCGCCGGGCCGGTTGACCCTGGGCGCAGGGGCGTTTCGGGCGGGACTATAACTGTCAGGTGCTGATTTGCAAACCGGCCATCGGCGTCGGGGTAAATGACGATAATTTCATGGAATCGCTGGAGTTTTCCTGAAGGACAGCGTGGTGATAGGTTCGGCGCTCAGAGTCATGGTGTTGCCGCTCGAAAGATCAGATTTATGGGACAAGATAAGACATTTTCGCCGGAATTAGGCCAGGTTTTGACTCGAATTGCCGACGCGCTCGAGCGGATGGCCCCGGCCGTATCTCAGGATGCCGATCTGGAGGCCGCAGACGCGTTCGTATGGAATGCCGAAACGAACAGCCTTGACCCGGTCCCCGACGTCTCGCGGGTCGATCTGTCGCTCCTGAAAGGGGTCGACCATGTGCGCGACCAGCTTCTCGATAATACGCGTCGCTTTGCGCGTGGTTTGCCCGCCAACAACGCGCTGCTCTGGGGTGCGCGCGGCATGGGCAAGAGTTCGCTCGTCAAGGCGGCCCATGCCGCCGTGAACCTTGATGCGGCCCACAGCCTGATCCTCATCGAGATTCATCGTGAGGATATCGAGAGCCTGCCTCTCCTTATGTCGATGCTGCGGGCGCGCGACGAACGTATTCTCATTTTCTGCGATGACCTCTCATTCGATCATGACGACGCCAGCTACAAATCGCTCAAGGCCGTGCTTGAGGGTGGTATCGAGGGGCGACCGAGGAATGTTCTCTTTTATGCGACTTCCAACCGGCGCCACCTCATGCCGCGCGACATGATCGAGAACGAGCGGTCAACCGCAATCAATCCTTCGGAAGCGGTTGAAGAAAAGGTTTCGCTTTCCGACCGGTTCGGGCTCTGGCTCGGCTTCCATAATTGCAGTCAGGACGACTATCTCAGCATGGTCATGGGCTATGCAGAGCATTATGGGTTGAAGGTCGATATCGAGACGTTGCGCGCGGGCGCCATCGAATGGACAGCGACACGCGGTAGTCGTTCGGGACGTGTCGCCTGGCAGTTCATTCAGGATATGGCAGGCAAGCTCGGGCAGACGCTCGAATAAGCGCCTAACCGCCGATCACCGTGCGAGGATCAACTGCCTTCGCGCCCTTACGGACCTCAAAATGGATCTGCGGGGATGTTACACTGCCAGTGCTGCCGGCGAGCGAGATCGTCTGACCGCGCTTGACCGTGTCTCCGCGTTTCACCAGCAATTTGCTGTTATGGGCATAGGCCGTCATCCAGCCATTGGCGTGACGCACCAGCAGCAGATTGCCGTATCCCTTCAATTCATTTCCCGCATAGGCGACGACGCCATTTTGCGCGGCATGAATGGGCGTGCCTTTTGGCACGCCAATATTGACGCCGTCATTATGCAATCCCCCTTCCTTGGGCCCGAAGGTCGAAATGATCCGCCCCTGTGCTGGCCAGATGAAACTGCCCGACGGCAAGGGTGGCTGCGGCAGTGGGCTTTTGGGGCGGTCGGTCGTCGAGGCGCTGTTCGACGTGGTCGTATAGTTGTTGTCCGGACGACCGACGGGAACGCCAGTTGGGGGCGTCGCCTCATCACTTACTGATGCTGCGACGCGCATGTTCACGCGCGACGGCAGTTGAAGACGTTGTCCGACCTTGATGTTGTAAGGGGGCGAGACGTGATTGGTTGCGGTGAGCGTCGCCATATCCACCCCATATGTCCGCGAGATGCTGTAGACGGTGTCGCCCCGCGCTACTACGTGAAACCGCGCGGATGGAATAGTCAGGCGTTGGCCCGTGCGCAACGCATAAGGCGGCTGAAGGTTGTTGGCGTCGATCAAGGAACGGATCGGGATATTCGTTTCACGCGAAATAGCAAAGAGCGTCTGCCCTCGTTTGACGACGTAGCTGCCGCCGCTGCTTTGAACGGTCTGATGATCGCCACGATAGGGTGCGGCCAGGGGCATACCCGCGACATAATCATTATTGCGGCCATGCAAATTGCCGTTCTGATCCCACCAATTATCGCGGGAAGCGCAACCCGTCAGCATCAATACAAGAGCGCACAGGGAGGCGATTGCCTTTATGTTCGATCGTCGATCCATATCTGGTTCTCCGCTCCTGCCGCCCCGGTCCTGGGCCATTGGCTGTTCAGGACTCTTTCGCGACGCCTTCGACAAGCGGGACGAATCGCACGGGCATGAGATCGTTTCGCAGTACACCTTCCTCTGTTCGTTCGATCCGTACAAGGTTTTGCTCGCCACGACCGCTCGTAATTCCCACCGGAACGATCATGATCCCGCCGGGTTTGAGCTGTTCGACGAGCTTCTGGGGAATGGAGGGGGCAGCTGCCGTCACAATGATTCGGTCAAACGGCGCCTGCTCCGGCCAGCCGGCGCCGCCGTCGCCGACCTTGCTGGTGATATTATGCAAATGAAGTTCGTCAAACCGTTTCACCGCGTCGCGTAGCAGCGTGCGGTAGCGTTCGATCGTATAGACGCGGCGACAAAGCTTGGAGAGAACCGCCGCCTGATAACCGGATCCTGTGCCCACTTCGAGCACCTTCATGCGATCGCCGACCTGCAATTGCTCGGTCATGTAAGCAACGATGAAGGGCTGCGAGATTGTCTGGCCACATTCGATCGGCAAGGCGTGATCTTCATATGCCTGTTTGCGAAAATTGGCGTTGATGAAGACTTCGCGCGGAATACGTTCGATGGCGTTGAGCACCCGCTTGTCGCGGATGCCCTGCCGTCTCAACGACATGATGAGTTCGATCTTGCCTTGCTCTATGGCGCCGAGTGGCGTGCCATCTGCACCTTCAGGATCGTCGTCTTGTGAGGGCGGTTGGCCGTTCATCACGTCCTCACAACTTCCCGAGTGCTGAAACCAGAGCGTTACGTGCCCGTGTGTGGGTCAGGTTCATATGCAGCGGGGTTACCGAAATATAGCCGTTGTAGATGGCATAAAGATCGGTCCCTATGGCCGGATTGCTTGGGCGGGATTCATAGCCAAACCAGTAATAAGGACGGTGGCGAGCATCGATGCGCTCATCGACCTGAACCATTGCCTGGTCGCGCTTGCCCTGCCCCGTCACTTCAAGGCCCTTGACCTTGTCTGGCGCGACATCTGGAAAATTGATGTTGATCAGCACGTCAGCGGGCCAACCGGCCGTCAACAATTTTTTGATGATACCTGGTGCGTGATGTTCGGCGGTGCGCCAGTTCAGCTTTGAACTTTTGCTAAAGCCGAAAGCCTGACTGAGGGCAATGGAAGGAACGCCAAGCTGGATACCCTCCATCGCCGCCGCGATGGTGCCGGAATAGGTGACGTCGTCGGCAATGTTCTGACCGCGATTGACACCCGACAGCACGAGATCGGGAGTGTTATCTTTCATGATGTGGCGGATCGCCATTAGCACGCAATCGGTCGGTGTGCCCCTGATCGCATATTTGCGCGGGTTGATCTTGCGCAAACGAACGGGGTGCGCGAGCGACAGAGAATGGCCTGCTCCGCTTTGCTCTTCTTCAGGCGCTATCACCCAGACGTCGTTTGAAATCTCTTTGGCGATCCGGACAAGCACCGCAAGTCCCGGTCCATGAATCCCGTCGTCGTTGGTGACAAGGATTCGTGGGCCGGTTTTTGGCTTGTCTTTTTTTACAGTGGCTTTGGCAGCCTTGCTGGGGGTCGCTTTAGCCATTCGCAATGATTTCCTGACCACCCATATAGGGCCTCAACACTTCGGGAATGACGATGGAACCATCGGCCTGCTGGTAGGTTTCGAGGATCGCGACCATCGTGCGTCCGACTGCGAGAGCCGAGCCATTGAGCGTATGTGGGAAACGCGTGGTCTTGCTGCCCGCAGGCTTGTAGCGCGCCTGCATGCGCCGCGCCTGAAAGTCGCCGCAAACCGAGCAGGACGAAATTTCCCGGAATGCATTCTGCCCCGGCAACCAGACCTCGATGTCATAGGTCTTGCGCGCGGAGAATCCCATGTCGCCCGTGCAGAGCGTCATCACGCGATAGTGAAGATCGAGCCTTTTCAGAACTTCCTCGGCGCAGGCCAACATCCGCTCGTGCTCGTCAATGGCGGCTTCCGGCGTCGTAATCGACACCAATTCAACTTTCGAGAATTGATGCATGCGGATCAGGCCGCGCGTGTCACGACCGGCAGAGCCCGCTTCTGCGCGGAAACACGGCGTATAGGCTGTGAAACGCTTGGGCAGTTCTTCTTCCGCCATGATCGTTTCGCGCACCAGATTTGTCAGTGAGACTTCCGCCGTCGGGATCAGCCAGAAGCGGTCCTGTTCTTCCTGACTTTCGCCCTTGTAAACGGCGAACTGGTCGTCGGCGAATTTCGGCAGTTGCGCCGTGCCGAACATCACGTGGTCCTTGACCAGCAACGGCGGAGAAATTTCTTCATATCCAAATTCGCCAGAATGAAGATCCAGCATGAAACTTGCGATTGCGCGTTCGAGCCGCGCCAGATGCTTTTTCAACACGACAAAACGCGAACCCGAGAGTTTGGCCGCCGTCTCAAAATCCATCTGACCGAGTGCTTCGCCGAGGTCGAAATGTTCCTTGGCCTCGAAGTTCAGGGCGCGCGGCGTACCATGTCGATGGCGTTCGACATTATCGTTCTCATCCTTGCCGACCGGTGTATCCTCAAAAGGTATGTTGGGTATCGCAGCGAGTTCTGTGTCCAACTCGGCGGAAATTTTCCGCTCGTCATCTTCCGCGAGTTGCAGCGCGCCCTTGAGCGCGGCCACCTCGTCCATCAACTGCTGGGCAAGCTCATCGTCTTTCTTGCCCTTGGCGAGGCCGATCTGCTTGGAGGCGTCGTTGCGCTTCTGTTGCATTTCCTGCAGCGAAGTCACCAGCGCGCGTCGGCGCTCGTCAAGTTCGAGCAGACGCGCCGACCGGGGCGGCAGGCCGCGCTTGGCCAGTCCCTGGTCGAATGCTTCGGGGTTGTCGCGGATGGTCTTTATGTCGTGCATGGAATCCGTCGTCAGGCATGAGTTTGACTGCGGCCTTTGTATACGCGCAAAGGGCCCAAAGCGTCCACAATAAGGCCGTTAGCTGCTCCGGTTCTCACCTTAGCGTATCGACGGGATCAAATTTCAGACGTTTTCCGCGCTTTCGCCGGTCTCAGCCCTAGCCGCTTCCGCCCTGGCGTTTTGCCGTTCCACGAACACGACGGCCAGAATCGACAGTTCGTAGAGGAGGATTGTTGGCACGGCGAGGCTGATCTGGCTCAATATATCGGGCGGGGTCAGGACGGCGGCGACCGCAAAGGCAATGACGATGGCATAGCGGCGACCCTTGCGAAGCATGGGCGCTTTCACGATACCAATTTTCGCCAGCAAGGTCAGAACGACGGGCAACTGGAAGCAGATGCCGAAGGCCATGATGAGGCTCATGATGAAGCCGAGATATTCGCTGACGCGCGGCAGAAGTTCGATCGTCGCCTGTCCATCTCCACCTGTTTGCTGCATGGATGAAAAATAATGCAAGGCGAGCGGCATGATCCCGAAATAGACAACCGCTGCACCGAGCAGGAAGAGGATTGGCGTCGCGATCAGGAATGGCAGGAAGGCGTGTCGCTCGTTCTTGTAGAGGCCCGGCGCGACGAACATGTAGATTTGTGTGGCCAATATCGGAAATGCGAGGAAGAGCGCGCCGAACATGGCGAGCTTCATTTCCGTGAAGAAATATTCTTGCGGCGCGGTGTAGATGAGCTTGGCCGCGCCGCCGCCCGCCACCATTTCGTAGGGGCG
Source organism: Parvibaculum sp. (assembly GCA_049303435.1). Lineage (GTDB taxonomy): Bacteria > Pseudomonadota > Alphaproteobacteria > Parvibaculales > Parvibaculaceae > Parvibaculum. The sequence continues at coordinate 13,975 of JBAQNC010000237.1, forward strand.
GAGCAAAATATTGAAAATCTGTCTGGCAAAGGCAAAGCAGACGCCAAAGGCGATGGTGATGGCGATCATGGACTTGATGAGCCGTGACCGCAGTTCGATCAGATGATCCATCAGCGGCGCGCGCGTCGCGTCCATTTCATCTTCCATTATGCCCGGTTCGGCATCGGGACCGGTTGCGTCGCTCATGACTTTGCCCCTCCGTCCTGAGGCGCTTTGTCTGCGGGCGGTTCGTCATAGACGCTCGGCCTTTTGTCGGATTCGGGCGGTTCGGGCTTTGCCAGTTCATTGGACGAAATGCTTGCGCTGCGCTCCAGATCGGTCAGCGGCTTCATGGCGTTTTCGCGCATCTCCGCCACCTGCTTGCGCAATTCTTCAAGCTCGCTCTCGCGCGCCAGTTCTTCAAAGGAATTCTGGAACTCGCGCGCCATGCCCCGCATCTTCGCCACATATTGGCCAACCGTACGCATCAACCTCGGGAGGTCTTTGGGGCCGACGAATACAATGGCGAGGACTGCCACCAGAAGCAGTTCAGACCAGCCCATATCAAACATGAAGGGTCATTCCCGATAGAACATGCGGGGCTTTCGGACAGGTCGAAAGTCAGCATGCAAGCCGTTCAGCTATTGGTGGTCTTGTCTTTGGCGCTCGCGCTCGTGTCTTGCGCTACTGAACCTTCGATGGTCTTGCCGGAGTCTGCGGATTTTGACGGCGTCGTGTCGTCGTCCGCCAACCCCTTCTTGAAGCTGTTGATGCCCTTGGCAACGTCACCCATCAGATCGGAAATCCTGCCTCTGCCGAAGAGTACAAAGATGACGAGCGCCAAAAGCAGAAGATGCGGCCAACCTAAACCCATTCCAGATACTCCTTGAGGCTTTCGCCTGATCATGCGGACCCACTTTGACGCGGTCGTTCAGCATGAGATGTTTCGAATTCAGAAAATCACCCTAGCGCACATATAAGACCGACGTTCGCATTTTTCGAGTTTTTCCTTTTCGGCCCGAAATCAAATGCAAACTCAATAGACGACCTGCAATACCGCCTGTAAGTACCTGTAATTTAATGAATTTATGCCAATCTTCAAAGGATGGGTGAAGCGGGCGAACCGCTATTCTTCCGTTTCGTCACTCAATCCAGCAAGATGTTCGTCATGCGCCTCGCCATACTCCTCGGCGGGCTCGTCCTCAAATTCGCCGTCACCCTCGACACCGCCCTCGGTCGGGATCGGGATTTCAAAGTCAGGCGGCAGGCGGCCATCAAGCATGCC
>JBAQNC010000238.1:0-1594 GCA_049303435.1 Parvibaculum sp.
CATCAAGGGCATCGACACGACATCCGCGGGCCTCGGCCTGACCAAACTGAGCTATTCTGATTTCGCCACGAATGACGCGATCAAGAATGTTCAGGAAACGGACGACAAGGGCATTCAGAATCTCCGCGTCAATTCGACGGGCTTTGCTTCCAGCCTCTCGATCGTCCAGTCGCGTCAGGATTTCACGCAGAACCTGATCAACACACTGAAGACCGGCGCCGGCAACCTCACTCTGGCCGATACAAACGAAGAAGGCGCCAACCTGCTCTCTCTTCAGACGCGCCAGCAACTGGGCACTTCCGCCCTCTCCATCGCCAACCAGTCACAGCAGAGCATTCTCAAGCTCTTCTGATGAAGACGGCCGAAAAGATTTTGAACGGGGCCTTCGGGCTCCGTTTTCCTTTTAGAATCAAGAGAAAAAGACCACCGCCCCGGTGAAAAAATATACGATTTCCAAAAATCGATAAAAAAATTTTAGACGAATTTACCCGTCATTAAGACGTCGAGGATCATAGTCCGATCACAGCTCAGGAAGAGCTTGATCAAATTTCCTAGAAAAGGAAGCGACTATGTCCACAGGTATCACACTTTCAGCCGCCGTTCGTAACAACCTGCTCTCGCTGCAGAGCACGGCGAAAATGATGTCGGAAACGCAGAGCCGTCTTGCGACCGGCAACAAGGTCAACTCTGCTGTTGACAATGCGACCTCCTACTTCACGGCCCAGGGCCTCAACAACCGCGCATCTGACCTTGCTGGTCTGCAGGACAGCATGGGCCTCGCCGTCAAGACGGTGAATGCCGCCAGCACGGCCATCGACTCCATCCAGAAGCTCGTCACCCAGGCCAAGTCTGTTGCCAACTCGGCTCTTCAGACAACCATTACGACCGCCTCGGCTGACGTGACGGTTTCCGCCGCTAGCGCCAACGCGTCGGCCGGCGCCATCAAACTGGTCGTCAGCGTCGACGGTCAGGATGCGAAGACGGTTTCGATCACCTCGAGCATTGCCAGCGCCGGCGACCTCAAGACCGCCCTTTCGGGTCAGGTTTCGGGCATCACGGTCAGCGGCAGCGGCGCCACGCTGACGATCTCCGACAGCACGGGCCACAACTTCTCGATCGCGGCCGCTTCGGGTTCGTCTGCCGCAGTTATCGGCGGTAGCCTCTCCAAAACCACGAACGGTGCCAACCGCGACAGCTTCGTCACCCAGTACAACGATCTGCGCGCTCAGATCGATCAGCTGGCCGCCGACGCGACCTACAACGGCATCAACCTCGTCAATGGTGCGGGTTCGGGCAACAACCTGACGGTGAACTTCAACGCTGCCCAGACGTCAAGCTTGACGCTGAACGCCGTTGACCTCACCTCCACGGGTCTTGGCCTCACAGCGGCAACCGATTGGTCGACGAAGTCCGCAGTCGACGGCGTGACGAGCACGCTGAACAGCGCCACGACGAACCTGCGTACCCAGTCCTCGACATTCGGTTCGAACCTCGCCGTTATCCAGAACCGTCAGAACTTCACGCAGTCGACGATTGACAACCTCCAGGCTGGCGCCGGTGACCTCACGCTGGCCGACACGAACCAGGAAGGCGC
>JBAQNC010000239.1:0-24054 GCA_049303435.1 Parvibaculum sp.
ACCAAAAACAGAAACGCCAGAAACAAACGCGCCAGCGGCGCCGCATAGGCAGATGCCTTTTCCATAGTTCTCTTCCCCCTTGTTATGCCGGTTTCCCCGGCTCGGTTGAAACAGAGCTTAAGGGACGGCTTGAGCAAAAGACTATGGGAAGTTGGAGATCAGATCGTTCCGCGGGCAGGACAATCAGGTCGGAGGACGGACCTCGAATATGTAGATCGGCCCGTTCCATTGGGTACCGTCACCTTCTGTCCGTTCGAGAGCGGCGACACCGGAAGCCGCCGCAATGGCGCGCGGCCAAAAGGCAAGCGCGCGATGATTGAACGCACCAACAGCCACTTCCCAACGTCCGGGAAACATGGCGAGTATCTGCGCCACGGCGGCCTGCGCGATCCCCCTCGCGCGATAACGGCGCGCGATAAAGAACTCGCCCATATTGTGCTCAACGGGTCTGCCAAGATGCGAGTGCGTATTCAGCAATGCAAAGCCCGCAGGCTCGCCCTGCCAGCGGATCAAGAGCGCATGGCGATCAGCATCGGTCCAGTAATTGTCGAAGTAAGGAATTTCACCAAAGGCGCCCTCCTCCGTGATCTCGAACCCTTGCGCGCTTTCGGGCACCATTTCCGAGAAATCATAGATGTAGAATTGCGCCAGCCCGGCGATGAGCGGCTTGGCTTCCATTCCGACCTTCGTCACAGTCAGCTTTTCCAGATCGACACCCATTGCGCCACGGCCCTTCCCGAATCGATTTCAGGCTCTTAGGCTGTAAGTTATACATCCTCTCTGTGGATAAATAGTCCATTGGAAGCAAATACTTAGCTCCCATGAGGCCGTATGTATTGATAACTTGTTCGTTAGCGCCAAATACCGCTGTTGCAGCGTTATCTTTGGCTCTTGGTCGAGTAGAAAAAGACCATGGAAAACATCGCATCAGCCTTTCCCGAAATGCCCGACGACAAGGCGACCGAGGCCTATCGCGTTGCGCCTCACAATATCGAGGCGGAGCAGGCCCTTATCGGGGCCATCCTCGTCAACAATGAATCCTATGACCGGCTGTCGAGTTTTCTGGAGCCGCGGCACTTCTTCGATCCCCTGCATGGACGCATCTATGAGGGCGCGGCCAAGCTCATTACGGCGGGACATCTGGCGTCGCCTGTAACGCTGAAAAACTTCTTCGAGCGCGACGAGGCGCTGGCCGAAATCGGCGGGCCACAATATCTCGCGCGGCTGGCCGGTGCGGCGACCACCATCATCAATGTCGAAGCCTATGGACGCACGATCTACGATCTTTCGGTGCGCCGCGATCTCATTCAGGTCGGCAGCGATATGCATACGCGCGCCTATGATGCGCCGATCGACGACACACCTGCCGCGCAAATTCTCGATGCCGAACAAGCGCTCTATCAGCTTGCCGAAAGCGGCAAGTATGAAGGCGGCTTCCAGAATTTCTACGAGTCGCTCAAGGGCGCCATCGACATGGCGGCAGCGGCCTATGAACGCGATGGCGGCCTGTCCGGCATCTCGTCGGGGCTTCGCGATCTCGATCACAAGATGGGCGGCTTGCAGCCTTCTGACCTGATCATCCTCGCCGGACGTCCCTCGATGGGCAAAACCGCGCTTGCCACCAATATCGCCTTCAACGCGGCGAAGGCTTACAAGGCGGAGCATTTGCCGGACGGCACTGTGGATGTGAAAGACGGCGCGATTGTCGGTTTCTTCTCGCTCGAAATGTCCGCCGAACAATTGGCGACACGACTGCTGGCCGAACAATCCGGCGTGCCCTCGGAGCGCATCCGGCGCGGCAATATCCATGAGGACGAATTCCATCGTCTCGTCGACGCCTCGCGCGAATTGCAATCGATCCCGCTTTATATCGACGATACGGGTGGTCTCAACATCGCCACGCTTGCGGCGCGCGCGCGGCGTTTGAAGCGTCAGCGCGGCCTCGGCATGCTGGTCATCGACTATCTCCAGCTTTTGTCGGGAACCGGCAAGGCAAGCGACAACCGCGTGCAGGAAATCACCCAGATCACGACGGGCCTGAAGGCGCTCGCCAAGGAGTTGAACGTGCCGATTTTGGCACTGTCGCAGCTCTCGCGTCAGGTGGAAGCCCGCGACGACAAGCGGCCCCAGCTTTCGGACCTGCGTGAATCGGGCTCGATCGAACAGGATGCCGACGTGGTGATGTTCGTGTTCCGCGAAGAATACTATCTCCAGCGCAAGGAGCCGCGCGAAGGGACGCCGGAACATCTGACATGGCAGGCGGAAATGGAACAGCTTCTGGGCCTTGCCGAAGTCATCATCGGCAAGCAGCGTCACGGCCCCACAGGCACGGTTCGCCTGCAGTTCCAGGCCGATGTCACCCGCTTCAGCGATCACGCTCAGGGCGACCACATGCCCGAAGAGATGTATTAAGGTCGACATTGCAGGGTATGGTTCATCTTCTTGCCCCATTATTGGCGTCAAAGTGAGTTGATGGACCCGTACAGCCCGTGAACATGACCAAGATTACTTCCCTGCGCTCTGGCGATACCGGCTCTGGCGATACCGGCTCTGGCATCGGCGGCCCCGATGCCCTGCTGACCGTCGATCTCGACGCACTGGCGGGCAATTTCACGCGCTATCAGAAACTCGCGCATGGAGCGGAGGTCGCGGGCGTGGTCAAGGCCAATGCCTATGGGCTGGGGCTGGCGCCTGTGGCGCGCGCCATGGCGGCGGCGGGCTGCAAGACCTTCTTCGTGACGGATGCCGCCGAAGGCACGGCGCTACGCGCCATCCTGCCGGACGCCATTATCTACCTCACCAATGGGTTGCCGCCGGGGGCCGGCCCTCTGGCGCGGGCGGCGGCTCTGCGCCCCTGCCTTGGCAGCCTTGCGGAACTCGAAGCTTGGTCGCTTGAATCCGATATTGCAGGCCAGGCGCTCCCTGCCGCCTTGCATTTTGATACCGGCATGAACCGGCTGGGCTTCGATGCGCGCGAAGCGGCCTATCTGCTTGATCATATGGATGAGGCCAAAGGCATCGAAATTTCGCTCATCATGAGCCACCTAGCCTGCGCCGATGAGCCGGACCATCCACTGAACAAGGCGCAACTCGCCCGCTTCCGCGAGATTGCGACGAGTTTCCATGACACGCCCAGAAGCCTCGCCAATTCGGCGGGCGTGCTGCTTGGCGCGGACTATTGCTTCGATCTCGTGCGACCGGGCTATGCCATCTATGGCGGTGTGCCGGTCGAGGGCCATGCAAGCCCCGTGACGCCCGTCGTCACGGCACAGGCCCGCGTTCTACAGGTTCGCGAGGTCGAGCCAGGCGAAGCGGCAGGCTATGGCGGGACATGGCAGGCTGAAGGTCCGCGGCGGCTCGCCACCCTCTCGATGGGCTATGCCGATGGCTATTTCAGGGCGCTCGGCTCCAATGCAGGCGCGGCGCGGGTGTTTGTCGGCGGACACTTTGCCCCCCTTGCCGGTCGCATCTCGATGGACCTGCTGATGGTCGATATCACCGCCCTGCCCGATGATGCAGTCCGGCGCGGGGATCTTGCCGAACTCATCGGGCCACATGTTTCGCTTGAAGAAATGGCGGCGCGGGCGGGCACAATCGGGTATGAAGTGCTGACGAGTTTGGGAGATCGCTATATACGGCACTACACTGGCAAGGCCGTCGCGGCAGAATCATGAGTGAGGGGCGACATTGAATTTTCTAGCAATCATCGGACGGGTGGTTCTCGCCCTGTTTGGCGAAATCGGTCGGCTGTCCGTCTTCGCCTGGGGTGCGGTCAGTCACATCTTCCGCCCTCCCTTTTTCTGGCGGTTGCTCGCCCAGCAGATGATGCGGATTGGCTATTTCTCGCTGCCGGTCGTGGCGCTGACCGCCTTCTTCACGGGCGGCGCGCTGGCGCTCCAGATCTATTATGGCGGCAACAACATCAATTCCGAGAGCATCGTCTCCACCATCGTCGCGCTGGGCATCACGCGCGAACTGGGTCCCGTGCTTGGCGGGCTGATGGTGGCGGGTCGTGTATCTGCGGCGATCGCTGCCGAGCTTGGCACTATGCGGGTGACGGAACAGATCGACGCGCTCACGACGCTTTCGACCAACCCGGTGAAATATCTCGTGGTGCCGCGTCTCGTGGCTGCGATCTTCACGCTGCCGCTTCTGGTCTTCATCGCCGACATTCTCGGCGTGATGGGCGGTTTTGTGGTGGGGACCGCAAGCCTGCATTTCAACGCAGGCGTCTACATCACGACGACGGCCAATTTCCTGAAGTTCGACGATGTGATGTCCGGTCTCATCAAGGCGGGCGTCTTCGGTTTCATCATCGCGATGATGGGTTGTTTCCACGGCTTCAACTCCAAGGGCGGTGCGCAAGGCGTGGGCCGTGCGACGACAAACGCTGTCGTCTCCGCCTCCATTCTCATTCTGGCGTCGAACTATGTGATGACGTCGCTCCTGTTTGCGAAGTGAGGGCAGACCCATGACCGATGTGCCCAAGATCGAACTCCGCAATGTCTCCAAGCGTTTTGGCCCCAAGGTCGTTCTCGACAATCTGAGCCTGACCGTCACGCGCGGCACCTCACTCATCGTGATCGGCGGCTCAGGTACGGGCAAGTCGGTCATGCTGAAATGCGTGCTCGGCATCCTGCGTCCCGACGAAGGCGAAATTCTTGTCGATGGCCAGAACGTGCTGAAGATGAGCGCCAGCGCCCGCGAGGAAAACCTGCGCAAGTTCGGCATGCTGTTTCAGGGTGGCGCCTTATTCGACAGTCTGAGCGTCTGGGAGAATGTCGCCTTCGGACTCATTCAGGGACGCAAGATGAAGCGGAAGCAGGCGAAAGACATCGCCATCGAAAAGCTCGCCAAGGTGGGCCTTGGTGCGGAAGTCGGCGCGCTCTATCCCGCTGAGCTGTCCGGCGGCATGCAGAAACGGGTGGGTCTTGCACGCGCCGTTGCAACCGATCCTGAAATCATCTTCTTCGACGAGCCGACGACGGGTCTCGACCCCATCATGGCGGACGTCATCAATGATCTTATCATCGACAGCGTGAAAGACCTCGGCGCCACAGCGCTTTCGATCACGCATGACATGTCGAGCGCGCGCAAGATCGCCGACGAGCTGGCCATGATCTACAAGGGCCAGATCATCTGGAAAGGCCCGCGCGAGCAAATCGATGACAGCGGCAATGAATATGTGGACCAGTTCATCCACGGACGTGCGGATGGTCCCATCAAGATGGAAGTGCTGAAACCCTGATGGCTCGGGTCAGTCGAACATTTACCTGTCAATCCTGCGGCGCGGTCACATCGCGCTGGGTGGGTCGCTGCGAGAGTTGCGGCGAATGGAACACCATCACGGAAGAAGCGGCTGAAAGTTCCGGCGTTGCGGGGGGGCCGCTGAAACTTGTCGGCAAGACCAAGGGGCGGCACATCGCGCTTGTGCCGATGGCTGGCGAGACAGCCGAACCGCCCCGCCTCATTACCGGCGTCGCGGAATTCGATCGGGTCTGCGGTGGTGGGCTGGTGCCGGGCTCTGCCATTCTCATTGGCGGCGATCCGGGGATCGGCAAATCGACACTGTTGCTACAAGCGATGGCGGCGCTGAGTAAAACCGCTCCCGTCGTCTATATTTCGGGCGAAGAAGCGATCGCCCAGGTCCGCATGCGCGCGCGGCGTCTGGGGCTGGAAAGCTCAGGCGTGCGGCTTGGCACCGAAACGAACCTCAAGGACATTGTCGCGACGCTGGAAGATGGCAATCCACCGGCAGCAGTCGTCATCGACTCCATCCAGACCATGTGGACCGAAGCGCTGGAAAGCGCGCCGGGCACTGTCACGCAGGTGCGCGCCACCGCGCAGGAACTTGTCCGGTTCGCCAAGCGCCGCGGCACGGCTGTCATCCTTGTCGGTCACGTCACCAAGGATGGCCAGATCGCGGGACCGCGCGTGGTCGAGCATATGGTCGATGCCGTCATCTATTTCGAAGGCGAGCGGGGACATCAGTTCCGTATTCTGCGCGCCGTCAAGAACCGCTTCGGTCCCGCCAATGAAATCGGCGTCTTTGAAATGGGAGAATTAGGGCTACAGGAAGTGCCGAACCCCTCGGCGCTTTTCCTCGGCGAACGCGATGGCGATACCAATGGCTCGGCGGTCTTTGCCGGTATCGAGGGAACGCGGCCCGTCCTTGTCGAGATACAGGCGCTCGTTGCCCAAAGTTCGCTCGGCACCCCGCGCCGCGCGGTGGTCGGCTGGGATTCAGGTCGCCTGTCGATGGTTCTGGCTGTGCTTGACGCGCGTTGCGGCTTGTCGCTCGGCGGGCAGGACGTCTATCTCAATGTGGCGGGTGGTTTGAGAATCAACGAGCCTGCCGCTGACCTTGCTGTGGCGAGCGCCCTTGTTTCCTCCATCACCGGGACGCCTTTGCCCAGCGATTGCGTGATATTCGGCGAAATCAGCCTTTCGGGGGCCATTCGGCCTGTAAGCCAGACGGAAGCCCGCCTCAAAGAGGCGGAAAAGCTCGGTTTCCAGCGGGCCATTCTCCCTGCCTTCGCGGCCCGCCAGCGCCCGTCCACCAAATTGGAACTTATCGAAATTTCCGATCTGGCGGGTCTCGTGGCAAAATTGACGGCGGATAGCAAACCACGCACCCGGACAGTCTCGGACGACGAGATATGATAAAGTTGTATCAAGGAGAGATAAATTGACCCTCTTTGACGGCCTCATCGTAGCTGTATTGCTGATTTCCAGTGTGCTCGCCTTTTTGAGGGGCTTCACCAATGAAGTCCTGTCGATCCTGGCCTGGGTGGTTGGCGCTCTGGCGGCCTTGTGGCTCTTCCCCTATGGAACGCCCGTGCTACGCCAGTTTCTTTCACCAGACTGGCTGGCGGCGGCCGCGTCCGCCGTCGTCATCTTTATCGTGACCTATCTTGTCGTCGCGGCTTTCACCTCTCGCTGGGCTGGTCGATTTCTCGATCTTTTCGAGCAGGCGGAAATGCTGGACCGAACATTGGGCCTCATTTTCGGCGCCATTCGCGGCCTGCTGGTCGTCACCGTCGCCTATCTCTTCTTTGCCTGGCTCGTGCCCAATCGCGCTGAACAACCACACTGGATCAGAGACGCCAAACTACGTCCTCTGGTGGAGCGGACGGCGGCAACTTTATTTACCCTGGCGCCAACCGAATCGGATTTGCGCTCTCATATTCCCAACGACCGCTTGATTTACAACGGTTCACCCCCTAAATCTGCGGCACCTGCGGCGAATCCGCCCGCCGCAGCGTCATCGAATTCGCAAGCCAAATCGGACGCTGACAGCGCATCTGTGCCGGGCTATAACTCCTCCGAACGCAAGGGGCTCGATAGGCTTTTCGAGAATGCGGAGTGAATGGGTCCATTGGGGCGTGACCAACCCCGTCGGAGCACATGGTATGCAGAAGCAATTGTCATTTCCCCTCGCAGGCGAGACGCCTGACAAAGGTGTCGGCAGTTCCTTCTCCCATCGTGTTCAAGACCCCTCATCCGCTTCCCAAAGCCTGACCCAAATCACCGACGAAGACATTTACGGCGACACGCTGCGTGAAGAATGCGGCGTGTTCGGCGTGTTCGGCCATCCAGACGCCGCCGCTCTGACAGCGCTGGGTCTGCACGCGCTTCAGCATCGCGGTCAGGAAGCCGCCGGCATCGTCAGCTTCGACGGTGAGCATTTCCATTCCGAACGTCGCATGGGCCTGGTCGGCGATCATTTCTCCAGCGGCAAGGTCATGGATCGCCTGAAGGGCGACATCAGCATCGGCCATGTGCGCTACTCGACCACAGGCGAAACGGTCCTGCGCAACGTGCAGCCGCTCTTTGCCGAGCTTTGGGGCGGCGGCATCGCCATTGCCCATAATGGCAACCTGACCAACGCCATGACGATCCGCAACGAACTCGTCCGCGCCGGTTCCATCTTTCAGTCAACCTCGGATACTGAAACCATTCTGCAACTCATCGCGCGCAGCCGCACGCCGCGCGTGATGGACCGTTTCATCGATGCGCTGAGGCAGATTGAAGGGGCCTATGCCCTTGTCGCCATGACGCCCAAAAAACTCATCGGCGCGCGCGACCCGCTGGGCATTCGCCCTCTGATTCTCGGTTCGCTTGCAGGCGCGCCCATTCTCTGTTCCGAAACGGTTGCCCTCGACATTATCGGCGCCGACTTCGTGCGCGAGATCGAACCCGGCGAAATCGTGATCTGCACGAAAGAAGGCATCGAATCGATCCGGCCCTTCCCCACGCAGGCCCCGCGGCCCTGCGTGTTCGAATATATCTATTTCGCCCGGCCCGACAGCATCGTCGGCGGGCGCTCGGTCTATAATGTTCGCAAGGCCCTCGGACAGGAACTGGCCCGCGAAAACGGCGTCGAGGCGGACGTGGTCATTCCCGTGCCGGACAGCGGCGTGCCGGCCGCCATCGGCTACGCCAATGAAAGCGGCATTGCCTTCGAGCTTGGCATCATCCGCAATCATTATGTGGGCCGCACCTTCATCGAGCCGACGCAGCATATTCGCGCGCTCGGCGTGAAGCTCAAGCACAATGCCAATCGCGCCGTTGTCGAAGGCAAACGGATCATCCTGATCGACGACAGTATCGTGCGCGGCACGACCTCGGTGAAGATCGTGAAGATGATGTATGAAGCGGGCGCGAAAGAAGTGCATATGCGCATTGCCAGTCCGCCGATCACGCATTCCGATTTTTACGGCATCGACACGCCCGAGCGCGAACAGTTGCTTGCCGCTCAATATGATCTTGCCGGCATGCGCGACTATATCGGCGTCGACAGTCTCGCCTTTATTTCGGTCGATGGACTTTATCGCGCCATGGGCTATGCGGGTCGCGATAATGAGCACCCGCAATTCACCGATCATTGCTTCACCGGCGACTATCCGACGCCCCTGACAGATCTGAATGGCGAACAACGCACGCGGCAATTGTCGCTGCTCGCCGAGATCGCATAAGAGTAAAAACATGAGTGGACGGCTTCGGGATCGCATCGCGGTCATCACTGGCGCATCGCGCGGAATTGGGCGCGCGGTTGCCCTTGGCTTTGCGGCGGAAGGCGCCCACGTCATTCTCGTCGCCCGCACCGTTGGCGGACTTGAAGAAGTCGATGACGAAATCCGCAAGATTGGCGGCAAGGCAACTCTCGTCCCGCTCGACCTCACCGACTTCGACGCCATCGACCGTTTGGGCGCGAGCATCTACGAGCGTTGGGGCAAGCTCGATATTCTGGTCGCCAATGCCGGCACTCTCGGTGTGCTGACGCCTGTGAGCCATCTCGAGATCAAGGCCTGGGACAAGATACTCAACACCAACATGACCGCCAACTGGCGCATGATCCGTTCCTTCGAGCCACTGCTGAAGCGTTCGGATGCAGGGCGTGCGATCTTCGTCACCTCTGGCGCGACCCACAAGAACAAGCCCTATTGGGGCGGTTACGCCATGAGCAAGGCGGCGCTTGAAGCGCTGGTAAAAACCTGGGCTGCGGAATGCGCCAATACCAGTATCAAGGCGAACCTGCTGAGCCCCGGCCCGACGCGCACTGCAATGCGCAAACAGGCTATGCCCGGCGAAGATCCTACGACGCTGACGAAGCCCGCCGACCTCGTGCCGCTCTTCATCGAAATGGCGTCGCCTGACTATCAGAAGAACGGCGAAGTCGTCGAATATGTGAAGACAAAGGCCAAGGCCTGACGACACGGCTAAAGCGGACGATGCCCGATCATCTGGGCGATCATCAACAGATAACCGTCCGGGTCCTGCACGAAGAACTCGCGCTGGCCGCCTTCGCGGTCGCCGTGTCTGCGCCAGACTTCGCGAGGACCTGAATGCAGCGGCCATGCGGCTGCATTGACGGCGGCGAACAACTCATCCCAATCATCGACATAGAGCTGAAACATGGCGCCGCGCCCGAAGGGCTGGTCGAGCGGCCCGGTTTCCCAATTGCCGCTGCGCTCGCAGAGCATGACCTGAATACCTTCGGAACGTTCGAGATAGACGAACTTTTCAGCGGGACGCTGATAGGCGATGGTGAAGCCCAAGACGTCGCACCAGAATTTACGACTGGCGGCGATATCGGAAACCAGCAATTCCGGCACGAGTTTCGACCAGCCGCCTTGCGGCGGCTTGCCGAACTCGTCAGTCATTGCGACGCTTCTTGTCGGCAAAGGGATTTTTACGTGCACGCATGAAGAGACGAATGGGCACGGCCGGAATATCAAAAGCCTCACGCAAGCCATTGACCAGATATCGCTTGTAAGCGGTCGGCACTTCCGCGGCACGGCTGGAGAAAACCGCGAAAGTCGGCGGACGCGATTTGACCTGCGCCATATATTTCAGATTGATCGCACGGCCCTTGACGGCGGGTGGCGGATGGCGCGCCACGGCGTCTTCAAGCCAGCGATTGAGCTTGGCGGTCGAGACGCGCGAATTCCAGAGTCGGTGCACACGCTCGATAGCGGGCATGAGCTTGTCGGTGCCGCGTCCGGTAAGCGCCGACAGCGTGACGATGGGCAGGCCGCGCACCTGAGGCAACAGACGTTCCAGCTCTTCCTTCAATTCGCGCAGTTTTTCCTGCGGGTTCTCGACTGTGTCCCACTTGTTGACGACAATGATCATGCCGCGACCTTCGCGCTCGACCAGATCGGCGATGTGAAGGTCCTGCCGCTCGAAAGGAATGCTGGCGTCAAGCGTGATGGCGACAACCTCGGCAAAGCGAATGGCGCGCAGCGTGTCAGCGACGGAAAGCTTTTCCAGCTTTTGCGTTACACGCGCGCGACGGCGCATGCCCGCCGTGTCCCAGAGCTTGACGCGGCGTCCATGCCACATCCATTCGATGCCGATGGAATCGCGCGTGATACCCGCTTCGGGACCGGTCATCATGCGATCTTCGCCGAGCAGGAGATTGACCAGTGTCGACTTGCCTACATTGGGACGACCGACGACGGCTATGCGCAGCGGCGCTTCGAGATCGGGCTCCCAAGGCGCGTCAGGATCGAAGGGGCCTTCGCCACCTTCGGCCTCATAGTCCTCTTGCGCCTGACGTGCATCAATCGCGTCGGCGGCATCGGAGAAGGGTTGCAAGGCGTCATAAAGATCGGAAAGCCCTTCGCCATGTTCTGCCGACAAAGGGATCGGCGCGCCGAGGCCCAGTTCATAGGCTTCCATCCGTCCCGCCTGTCCCGCGCCGCCTTCGCATTTGTTGGCGGCGAGAATGACGGGCGTCGGGAATTTGCGGAGGATCTGGGCAAAGCGCTTGTCGAGCGGGGTAACGCCCGCGCGAGCGTCCATCAACAGCAGGCAGACATCGGCGTCGGCAATGGCGGCGTCGGTCTGTCGGCGCATGCGCGCCTCCAGGCTGTCGTCGGTTGCTTCTTCGAGCCCGGCGGTGTCGATGATGGTGAATGTGAGGTCGCCAAGATGCGCCTCGCCTTCGCGGCGATCACGAGTAACGCCGGGGGTATCGTCCACCAGCGCCAGCTTCTTGCCGACGAGCCTGTTAAAAAGTGTGGACTTGCCGACATTCGGCCGTCCCACAATGGCGACCTTGAATGACACCTTGTAGCCTCTCTATGGGGCGCTGCTCACGACGAGAGCGCCCTCCACCGAACTCAACGCAACGCTTCGAGCGTGCCGTCGTCAGTCAGAATGTAAACAATACCGCCCGCGACGATCGGCGCGATCAACGTCTTGCCCGGCAGATCAAAACGGCCAAGAACCTTGCCTGTCGTCGGCGAGAGCTTGACGCCTTCGCCTGTCGTCGAGACGAGGACCAGTTGATCGCCAGCAAAGACGGGGCCGCTCCACTCAATCGGCTCGGAGCGATCTTCCGGGTCTTCCCAGCGGTCGAGTTTTGTCAGCCAGTGAATGCGGCCATCGCGACGCGACATGCCGATGACTTCCTGATCGGTCGTGACCAGAAAAATATAATCGCCCGACACCCAAGGGGTCTGCACGCCCGGCACATCACGCGTCCAGACGCGCTCGCCTGTCCGCAGGTCGATCGACACGAAGCGACCGGAGTGACTGATCGCAAAGACGCGATCCCCATCGATCACCGGACGCCCGGCAATGTCGTTCAACTCGCTGAGCGAAGTGAGGTTGCCGGTCCGGGTCAGGCTGTCAGACCAAAGCACAGTGCCATTCTCCGCCCGAAGCGCGAAAAGTTCGCCCGACGAATAGGGCGCGATCACAAAGGAGCCCGCAACCGCCGGGCTGGTCGCCGCCAGAATGCCTGCCGCTTCGGTGATGCCGCGGTGACGCCAGATGATTTCGCCTGTCTTTTGCGAAAGACAAAGCATCTGATTATCGGAAGTCACCACAAACACGAGACCATTGCTCGCCGTCGGCGAGGCGCGGAATGGAACCACGGCATCTGTGGTCCACAAGACCTTGCCATCACTTGCGCCGAGCTTGTGCACCTGACCAAAACCGGTCGCGACATAGATATCGCCGTCATCATAGGCGATGCCGCCGCCGCGCGCCTTATCGGAATCCTGATCCTTGGGCGTCAGGTCCTGCGTCCAGATCTTCTTGCCCGTCTTGGCGTCGAAGGCGCGGACATGCGCCTCGGCATCGAGAATATAAATTTTGCCATCCGCGACGATGGGCGAAGCCACGAGTTGCGATGTGCCGCTCGAACCCGCACCTGCATTCACCGCCCAAAGCCGCTCCAGCTTGCCGGAAGCCGCCAGACGAACCATATCGTTCTGGGCATTGCCACCCGGCTGAGTCCAGTTCGCGTTGGACGTAGCAAGCGGCAGATCGATTTCCGAGCCCTTGGTCTCGGGATCGACGGCCAGCTTGGTTTCGAGTTCCATCACCGACAGGCGTTTGCCCGGCAACTTCGGCTTGGTTGCAGAGTCGAACATGCCACCGACAGTGTCGCACCCGGCAAGGCCGAGCGATGCCACCGCAAAAAGCGTCAAACAAACTGCGCGAACCCGACGACCGACGCGAAACGCATGCACTTCTACTTCAGCAGCCATCTGGAATCACTCCGACTTCGTGTCCGGGGCCGCTTTCGCGTCTGCCCCATTGGTGGGAGCGGGCTCAGCCGCTTTTTCTTCTTTGCTCTTGTCCGTTGTCGTATCCGCCACCGCTGGGGTCGGCAGGTGCGGCGCGAGCAGCGCCTGCATCACATGAGCGCGGTCGCGCAGGCCGGGAGATGATTTCTCATCAGCGATGATGGCCGAAAAATTGGCTTCGGCTTCAGCGTATTTCTTCGCCTTATAGGCGGAGAGGCCGAGCAATTCGCGTGCGTTGTTGCGCCAGATATTGCCGGATTCATCGAGCGAGGCGAGACGCGCATTCATCTCGTCATAGGAAGAGGTGTCAACAAGCAGAAGTCCGGCCTTGACCTGCGCCATGCCGCGCAGGATCGGCGACACGCCACTATCGTCCGCAATCTTGTCGAGCGCGGCGACCGCACCCTTCTCGTCGCCCGCCTTGACCAACTCACCCGCCTGCTGCATCCGCGCAAGAACGGCGTAGCCTCTGGTCGCATTCTCGGCGAAGGCGCCAAGCGCGGCGGCGGCTTCTTCCGGCTTCTGTGTGGCGGCGACGGCCATCAGGGCGTCATATTCTGCCGACGAGGCTTCGGCCCTGGATGTCACCCAGGCGCGCCAACCGACGATCATGGCAGCGACAACCACGATGCCAACGGCGAGGCTGATCAGGTAGATTCCGTATTTTTCCCAGAGTTTGTTTACTTGTTCGCGGCGAAGATCTTGTTCGATTTCGCTGAAGATATCGGTCAAGTGAGCACTCCCGAAGATTGGGCAAGGGAAAAAACGACGATATGAGGAGGCTGCACGGCAGCACGAGAATCCCCCTCCATCGATGCTGGCAAAGCCAGGCGGCGTAAAATAGCCCGGGGGCTTGCCGAAGGCAAACCGGAAGCATCGTTAAGGGCCCGCAAATCCCTGTAATTATTTCACTTTTTTCATGCCGTAGGTGTTTTCGACCGCCGGGAAGGTGCGGGCGCGAACCTCACGGGCATAAGCCTCGGCTGCGCCGGCGATCTGGGCGCCCAGGGTGGCAAATTCCTTGACAAATTTGGGGGCCTTGGGCGACAGGCCGAGCATGTCTTCCAGCACCAGAATCTGGCCGTCACATTCCGCCGACGCGCCAATGCCAATGGTCGGCACGGCAATCTGGCGGGTGATACGGGCTGCCAGCGGTTCGGCCATGCCTTCCAGAACAACGGCAAAGGCACCAGCTTCCGACACGGCGGCGGCATCTTCTTCAATCGCGGTCCATTCTTCCTCGACGCGACCTTGCGTTTTGAAGCCGCCCATCGTCTGGACCGACTGGGGCGTCAGACCAATATGCGCCATAACCGGAATGCCTCGTTCACTCAAATAGTGAACGGTTTCAGCCAGACGCTTGCCGCCCTCCATTTTCACGGCTGTGCAGCCGGTTTCCTTCATGATCCGCACGGCATTGCGGAAGGCGACTTCCGGGCTTTCTTCATAAGACCCGAAAGGCATATCGACGACGACGAGCGCGCGCTCCGTGCCGCGCATCACGGCGGCGCCATGAGCGATCATCATGTCGATGGTCACGCCCAAAGTCGTTTCCATGCCGTACATGACCATGCCGAGCGAGTCGCCCACCAGAATGACATCGACGTAAGGGTCGATGAAGCGGGCGGTATGAGCATGATAGGAGGTCAGGCAGACGACCGGGTCGCCGCCCTTGCGGGCGAGGATTTCGGGAACGGTGATGCGCTTGATCTTCGACTGAACGGACATCGGGATCATCCTTACACTTGAGCGGCGCCCGAATTACATTCAGGGCACACGGGGACTGCGTGGGTGGCCGGATGCCACTGCGAAAAAGACTTACCAAACAAGCCTTTAGATGCCTCCCGGCACCTTCCCTGATCCTTGTGGGCGGACTTTACCCGACCAGCCCCGAATGCGCAATCAAAGCGGCTCCCCGCCCTGCCCCGGCACATCGGCGGGGGCAAGCCCGATGATTTCGCGGTAGGCGACGGAGAGCATGGTGATCGTCAACATGACCCAAGCGATCTGAATGGGAAGGTCAACGATAGACGCGATCCAATATGACGTCGGATGTTCGAGGAGTTCCTTAAGCGCTTCCGGCGTCTGCGCCATGGGAATGCCAAGAAGCCAATTGATCAAAAGCATGGCCAAGACGCCAGGAGATGCGAGCAAACTGATCAACAACATATATCCAATCATTCGCCAGCTATTGCCGCCGCTCAAATCCCAGATACGCCGCAGTTCGCTGGCGTGGCCAATGGCGACATGCAGGAGAACGAGGACAAGCCGTCCGATTACCAACATCACGCACAGAACGGCTGCAAAATAGCCGAGCACAAGAGCCCCGACCAACGCAGAGGGAAGAGAATTCGGATCAAAAGAACCGGAATTGGGCGCACCGACAATGGCCATGACCACACCAAATGCCAGAAAAAGAAGCCCGATCTTGATTCCAGACCAGATGTAGAGCCATTCACTCCGACCAAATTCGAAGCCCGTGCCACCCACACCATGATGACGCTCGCCCAAAAGTACAAATCGGTGGAACCCGACGGCGACCACTGTGAGAACGAGATATTTGAAAAACGACATGCCATAGAGCGTCGGCATGACCTCCATGAAAGCCTCCATTCGAGCTTGTTGGCTGGCAGCATCATCAAGGAAAGCGGCGTTCTCCACCATATGCTGCAGAAACCACCAGCCGCCAACAATGCTAACGACAGCCCACACGAGCAAGGGCAGCCATGCGACGCGGATGAGGTCGATGAAATGCCGGAATACACCCGAATAGACTTCGCCCACTGACCTGAATACCGCCAGCTTTCTCATGTCCGAATCTCCCCCTGCACATTTGACCAGGTGAGCTTAGGGTGAAAACAACAATTTCACCAAGAAAGATCAGGCGGTGTTCTGACGATCGCTTTCAGCCGCCATCGTACCGGGCGGGCCGATCAACTCGCGATAGGCGATCGCCAGAATTGCAACGTTGACGATCGCAAAGAAGATCGACAGGAGAGACGAGAAAAACAGCGCAATCACCAACGGAAGATTGAGTGCGACGAATATCGAAACAATCAGGATATAGGCCATCAGCAACGGCAGGCTTGAGAGAATGCAGAGAGCAAGGATGCGCCAGAAGTTGCCCCTTGTACGCTCAAGCACCATACGAATATCGAAGGGTTCATCGATCGATGCTGCAGGCAGCAACAAGAGCAGCCTGATCAGGAAATAAATGCAGACAAATGAAATGAGCAGACCGAAAAAGGCGACGAGCGACCCCGCAGACCCCATCTCCGCAAGCGCTTTTGCGACAGCGGCAGCAGGCGGAAATTCGGGCGGCCCAGCAAAGAGGAGGCTCGGCGCGGCCAGCAAGACCAGCAGAATTGAAACCAACAGATAGCGCGCTTCACGACGAGTGAAATTCAGCTGGAACGCCCCTTGGGGCGCTTCGCCGATCAGGATGAAGCGATACCACGCCACAGAAATGATCACCCAGAGCATCAGACTCGCCATCTCGATCAGCGCGCCCAGAATGAAATTTCCTTCTCCCGGCAACATGGCCCCGATCATGTTCAGCGCAAGATACAATGCGCCGGGAAGCCAGATGAGGCGAACCATTTCGCTCAGATGCGACCACGCGCCTGCATAAGCTTCGCGCGCCGCCGCAATCACGTCGAGCTTTTTGGGTTTCTCTTCTGAATGTAGTTCGCGATAGGGATCGCGCGGATCGCTCATCGTGACTGTCTCCCCTCACCTTGCGCCAATTTGGCATCGACCAGCCGCATCTTGTTTTGATAGTCCTCGTTGTCGGGTGCGAGTTTCAGGGCCAAGGCATAGTCCTTGCGCGCATTCGCGATCTGGTCTGCGGCTTCCAGAACGGCGCCGCGTGTGTAGAAAGAGGAGGCCCTTGTGTCATCGAGTTTGATGGCCTTATTGGCATCGTCAAAGGCGTATTTCAATTCGCCCAGCTCGCGACGCGCATTGGCGCGATTGGCATAGATCATCGGGTCGTTGGGGGCCAGCTTCAATGCCGCCGTATAGTCCACTACCGCGCGCTGATATTTACCGAGATTGCGAAAGGCGACACCACGATTGATGAGCGCGGCCACCAGATCGTCCTGTTGCAGGTCGCCAGACTCGATGGCCGTCGTGCAAAAAGAAACAGCCGCTTTCATGTTGCCGTTTCTGAACTGATCGTAGCAATTATTGTTTGCCTCGATCCCCCTGCTTGCGCCCGCAAGAGCCGCCAACGGCCACAGGCACGCAACAAAAAGGCCGCCCAGAACCACACGCTTCATACTGTCTTCCTCCAGCAAATTGGCCGCAACACTAGCCGGGTTTGACGCTGGAGGAAATGGCAACCGCAAACGGGGCGGAAAACCGCCGCCCGTTTGCACGCTCATAGATGGATCCGCTAAAGGCAGCGACGGCAATCGCGGTATTCTTGAAATCGCGGAAACGCACTCAGCGTTATGCAGAGGAGGACCACTTCATCAAGCGTCAGTCGTCCCTCGCCCGTCTCGGCCCGCAAGAGCGCGGCGATCACGAAGGCCTTGCGCTCCATGGCTCAGCCGCCGCTCGACCTTGTGACACTGGTCGAGGACCCGGCGTCGGGGCGCGAGAAAACCGTCAGCCTGACAGCCAAAGGCGAAGCGCATATGAAACGCATGATCGCCAACGGAACAGCCTATGTGCAGCAGATCATCGATCCGATGAGCGATGAGGAAATCGTTCAAGCGCTGCATTTCTTCGAGCGTATCGGCGAAATCGTCAACAAAACGAAATAGGCGTGACGGAAAATGCTTTACGAGCCCGATGGTCGGCTGTAAATAGTTTATCGATAAACTAAATGAGGGCATCATGGCAACGCGGCGCGATTTCATCAAGATTTTGGGCGGTGGTACGATTATCGCTGCGGGAACGACCATTGGCCTGACCGCCTTTCCGCCCGGCGTGCCCGACGCCGCCAGCGCCTGGCAAAATCCCGGCGCGCAGGAAACGGATATTCGAAAAAAGGCGTTGAGCTACGCCATCCTTGCGCCAAATCCTCACAATCTTCAGCCCTGGCTTGTGGACCTGTCGGAGCCCGACACGGCAGTCCTTTATCCCGATCACTCGCGCCTCCTCCCTGCGACCGATCCCTATAACCGCCAGATCGTTTTGGGTTACGGCGCATTTCTGGAACTTCTCTCGCTGGCCGCAAGGGCATTTGGCGCCGACACCACCATCACTTTATGGCCGCAGGGCGCGCCCGACGCGCACCTAGACGACCGTCCCATTGCCAGCGTCCGTTTCAAGACCGGACCGGCAAACAAGCTCCCGCATTTCGACCAGATCCTTGCACGTCGAACAAATCGCGAGCCTTACGATCTCGCGCGCATCCCGACTGCGACCGACCTCGAAGCCATTGCCGCCGTTGCCACCACCCGCAACGGCATGAAGGCCGCCCATACGGTCGATCCGGCGAAGGTCGCCGCCTTGCGGGATATCGTCTGGCAAGGCTGGTTGCGCGAAACGCACACGCCCGCCGCACAGAAGGAAACGGTCAATGCCATGCGCGTCGGCTCGCGCGAAGTTGCTCGACTTCGTGACGGCCTCGCGCTTGACGGTCCAGCGATCAACCTCATGAAGGCGGTGGGCATGCTCTCGCGCGAAGCCCTGCTCGACCCCGACTCCAGCGCAAACCAGCAGGGCGCGGCCATGTGGAAGGAAAAAGTGGATACGGCCCCGGCCTTCCTCTGGCTTCAAGGCCTGGACAATACCCGCCAAACCCAGATCGAGGCAGGCCGCGCCTATGCCCGGATCAACCTTGAGGCGACAGCGCGGGGGCTTTCCATCCATCCCTGGAGCATGAGTCTGGAGGAATATCCCGAAATGGCCGACATCTATGCAGAACAACAGGCTATGCTCGGCGGGTCGCAAAATGCTCCAATACAAATGCTTGTGCGAATTGGCTATGCTCCCAAGATTCCTCCCGCACCGCGTCGCAGCCTCGACGCACAAATCAAGGTCTGACACTTGGCAGACAAGACGTTCGACATGATGTTGCTCTGGTTCGATGTCTTCAATGAGATCGGCATCATCGAGCAATTATCGCGCAATGCCTTCGAGCGCGTTTTGCCGGAGGGGCTTTCGCTTGCCGGTTTTTCCGTACTCAATCATTTCGTGCGACTTGAACTGAAGTCGTCAACACCGACTGAACTGGCCAGCGCCTTTCAGGTGACCAAGGGCGCAATGACCAACACGCTTCATCGGCTCGAACTTTCAGGGCTCGTCTCGGTCACGAGAAATCCTCAGGACGGGCGCGGCAAGATCATTCGCATCACGCCGAAGGGCATCAAGGCCCGGACTCAATCCATTGAAGCGATCATACCGACGCTTGCGACCACTGGCGCTGCGATTCCTGGAAAAGAGGCGACAAGCGCCCTGCCCTTCCTCAAAAAGCTACGTATCTTCCTCGACGAAAATCGCTAGGCGGCGCACGAGATCACTCTTTGGGCTGATAGATATCCACCGCGAGAATGACGACCGGTTCGTCGCCGTCATTTCGCCACCAATGCGTGACCGCATGATCTGCGGCAACCACATCACCTGCCTTATAGGCTTTCTCCGCGCCATCGCGAAATTCCGCGCATGTGCCCGAGAGGATATATTCAACCGAGGGGCGTTTTTCGTGACTATGGAGCGCAACAATCCCGTCTTTTTCGAGCGTCAGGACACGCATGCGGAAGTGACGGTTTCCCGTTTCGGTAAACTCGGGCGCCAGCGACATTTCAGCTAGCAGCTTACCTGACAGACCTTCATTGGCCGTTGGCGCTTCGGCGGCATTCGCGGGAGCCCCGAGAAATGCAAGCATGACAAAGGCAAGATATGCGAGATACTTCATCGTTCGGTCCCCCCTGAATCAATCAGCGCTAGCCCTCCAGCGCCTCAATCATCGCCACCCGCGTTGCATGCCGACCGCCCTCAAACCGGGCGCTCAGGAACGCATCCACGATATCGAGCGCCAGCCCTTCGCCCACCACGCGCGCCAATCGACAGCATGTTGGCATCGTTGTGCTGGCGGATCATGCGGGCTGAGAATGTGTCAGCGCAGACCCCACAACGGATGCCCCTTACCTTGTTCGCCGCCATCATGATGCCTTGGCCAGTGCCGCACAGGATGACGCCAAAACGGCAATCACCCGAGGCGACGAGCCGCGCCGCCGCTTCGCCGTGCTTGGGATAGTGCGTGCTTTCCGGTGTCGTCGGCCCGACGTCGACTACCACCCAGCCATGCGGCGCGATGTGAGCGGCAATAGCCTGTCGGAGCCGAATGGCGGCGTGGTCGCTGGAGAGTGCGATGCGGTTGCTGGCCGTCATAGAGAATTTGTCCTGTTTCCCGAGGCGATCAGGTGGTTTGGCCGAACTGAATCAACTCACCACCTACTCCCATTCAATGATCAATTGAAATTGCAACATATTGATCCTTCTACTGAATATTTTTTATCGATTTTCCGAATACCGTCAAATCTACCGTCACTTTTCTGCGGTTTTGAAAAGGTTGACTTTATGCAGTCTCAATCGCGACATGCATTTTGACGACTCAAATGTCGCCTATGTGCGGGAGAATGATACGATTTGCCCCATCCTTGGCCAGATCACCGGCAGCTTATCTTATCCCGCACTTGAGACGCCGCTTCACAAAGGCCGGTTGCGATCCCTCAAGAACATCCACAATCTGGGCTGCTGCCGATTTCACGGACACGAAGTTAAGGTGTCATGATGGAATCGGAGGTGGACTATGGGACGCAGGATATTCAGCCGCGAGTCCAAGCTTGAGACGGTGAAGCTGATCAGGGACGTGGCGGTCGATCCGGTGCATGCCTTTCCCGGCCATGGGCAGATGAAGCCCGAACAGCTGGAGATCGAACGGCTTCGCCGCGAGGTCACAAAGCTCAAGGCGGAGCGCGACATCCTTGCCATAAAACTCACCGTCCAGGCTGCTTCCGGCATTATGAACGCATGGGCTTTTCTCCATTGCGGTATCACGGCACGCCGCAGATGACGTGTGCGTCCAACGCGAGACTCGGCAAGCACAATTGCGAAATTTATGGCGGCGTGCTTGGGCTCAGCGACGGCGAAATCGACGCCCTGAAGGCCGATGGCGTCATCTGACGTCGAGGCAAGCTGATCTTTCGTATCCACGCGCCGGAGATTTGCGGCTGCTTTCAGGCCATCGACAGCATCCCATAAAAACATTATAATGTTTTGCAAAAGTGCGGATGATTGAACCATCCGAAGTCGATCTCTCGTGTCGGCAACCGGGGAAGAACGTTTCAGGGAGGAACCATGACAGTTGCGTCAAGCCTGTCGCTCGAGGACGCCGCATCGAAGGGAATGATCGTCGCATGGCACGCAGCCCAGGCGCCGGACCGGCTCGCGATTTCATCCGAAAAAGGCAACCGCAGTTTTTCGGAATTGAATGCGCAGGCCAACCGGCTGGTCAGGATGTTGCGAGGCGCGGGCCTTCAACCCGGCGATGGTGTGGCGCTGCTCTGCATCAACCGTCCCGAATTCGTCGAGACCGTCATGGCCTGTCAACGTGCCGGATTCCGGATGACTCCCGTCAACTGGCATCTCACGCCCGCGGAAGTCGCTTATATCGTGGACAATTGCGAGGCTAAGGCTTTTATCGCGGATATACGGCTTGCTCCCTCGGCGACGCAAGCCGCTACCGCGGCGTCCGGTCTGCGCATAAAGCTCGCCGTGGGCGGACCAATCGAGGGTTTTGCCCCTTACGACGCGCTGGTCGCGCGCGAGTCCGGCGAGAATATCGACGATCCTGTCATCGGCAGCCAGATGCTCTATACGTCGGGCACGACCGGTCATCCGAAGGGCGTTTACCGGGGCAGCGCGCCGACGGCCTCATCGCTTTTCAGCAAGATGGTCGAGACGGCGCGGTTCAACAACGCCACGGACCTGGCTGTGGTGACAGGGCCGCTCTATCACGCGGCGCCGCTGTCCCTCAATCTCCTGCTTCCGCTCTCGGCCGGCGTCGGCACGGTACTGATGGACAAGTGGGACGCGGAGGAAATGCTTCGGCTGGTCGATGAACAGCGCATCACGCATACGCATGTCGTACCGACCATGCTTCACCGCATTCTCCTTCTTCCGCCCGAGGTCCGGGCCAAATACGACGTCTCGACGCTGAGGTGGATCCTCCACGGGGCGGCCCCCTGCCCCGTGCATGTGAAGCGGGAGACAATCGAGTGGCTCGGTCCGGTCGTCTTTGAATATTACGGCGCGACGGAAGGCGGCGGCGTCTTTGTCCATCCGGACGAATGGGTGGAAAAGCCCGGTTCGGTGGGCAAGCCAACTGAGGGTGTCGTTCTGCAGATTCAGGACGAGAACGGCAAGGAGTTGCCGCGGGGCGAGATCGGCACCGTCTATTTCAAGGCGCCGGAAACTGGTCGGTTCGAATATTTCAAGGCGCCGGAAAAAACCGCGAGCGTCTACCGGGGCGACTTCTTCACCATGGGCGACATGGGCTATGTCGATGAGGACGGATTCCTGTTCCTGACTGGCCGCAGCGCCGAGATCATTATTTCCGGCGGCGTCAACATCTATCCCGCCGAGATCGACCAGGAGATTCTTCAGCACCCCTCGGTCAAGGACGTGGCCACGGTCGGCGTGCCCAGCAAGGAGTGGGGCGAAGAAGTGAAGGCGGTCGTTCAACTCAATGAAGGTTACGAGCCGGGCGAAGCGCTGGCCAAG
This sequence comes from Parvibaculum sp., assembly GCA_049303435.1. Classification (GTDB taxonomy): domain Bacteria; phylum Pseudomonadota; class Alphaproteobacteria; order Parvibaculales; family Parvibaculaceae; genus Parvibaculum. Next base: position 22,785 of record JBAQNC010000239.1, read on the forward strand.
GACATACTTGATTTCGTGGGTGCGCGGCTGGCGGCCTATAAACGTCCCCGATCCGTCGATTTCGCGGATGACCTGCCGCGGCTGACGACGGGCAAGATCGTGCGGCGGACGGTTCGCGACAGATACTGGCAAGGCGAAAAGAAAATATGACGGGAAGGGGAAAAGAATGACGTCTGGATTATGCAAGGACCGCGTCGTTATTGTGACGGGCGGCGCCAGAGGTATCGGGCGGGAACATTGCCTGGAATTCGCGCGTCAGGGCGCCAGGGTCGTGGTGAACGATCTCGGCGGAGAGCGGACAGGCGAAGGCGGGTCGATCGAACCCGCCGAGGCGCTGGTAAAAGAAATCAGGGCCATGGGGGGCGAGGCGGTCGCCAATGGCGATGACGTGTCCGATTGGGACGGCGCCAAACGGATGGTCGATCAGGCGATCTCGACCTTTGGCGGCCTCGACGTGCTCGTCAGCAATGCCGGCATTTTGCGCGACCGCATGCTGACCAACATGACGATCGACGAATGGGATGCGGTCATCAAGGTTCACCTGAGAGGCACGTTTTGCCCGGCTCACCATGCCGCGAACTACTGGCGGGCACAGGTAAAGGAAGGCAAGACGGTCGACGCCCGCATCATCAACACAACCTCCGTCTCGGGCCTGCTGGGCAATCAGGGACAATGCAATTATGGCGCGGCCAAAGCCGGCATTGCCGCTTTCACGATCACGTCAGCGATGGAGCTTGCGCGCTACGGCATCACCGTGAATGCGATCTCGCCGGGCGCGCTTACCCGGATGACGGAAGATCTCGGCTATGCCGTGGCGGTGCCCGAGGGCGAGTGGAACCCCCGCGATCCCGCCAATATCGCGCCGGTCGTCGTCTGGCTCGGAAGCAGCGAGTCGAAAGACGTGACCGGACAGGTATTCGAGTCGACGGGCGGGCGGCTGACAGTCTTCGAACGCTGGCATCGCGGGCCCGCCATCAATCCGAAACGCCGTTTCGATCCGACCGAGCTTGGCCCGATCGTCAAGGACCTCCTCAGCAAGACGAGACCGCCGGACGCGATCGGCGGCTGACGGGAATACCAGCGGCCATATGGACCCGGGCCGTCAGGCCGAAGACAAACAACAAACAAGGATGAAAGCCGACGATGGATTTTTCGTTCACCGAGGAACAGACGCTACTGCGCAATTCGGTGCAGAGCTTGCTCGCCGACAAATATGACTTCGACACGCGTCGCAAGATCGTGAAGTCGGCTGACGGCTGGAGCCCGGAAA
>JBAQNC010000240.1:0-6555 GCA_049303435.1 Parvibaculum sp.
CGGTGGAGATGAGCTCTGAGAGCGCGCAGGTGATGTGATAAAAAGAACTTGCGGGGCTCGGCTCATCAACCCATGCGCCATTACTCTGGAGTTTGTCGCGCCACGTGCCCGGCGTCGGTGTGGCGAGATAGAGTTTCAATCCGTCATAGGCTCTTGCCGCTTCTTCAGATTCTTCGGGCGAGTTGGTTCGGCGTCGTCGGGCCAGCGCCGCCTTCAATCTTTCGGTTTGAGGCCAGAGTCGGGCCGTTGGGTTATGCGTGGCGCCATCGGTCAGGATTTCATTGACAGCGACGCCGCGCGAGGCGTCGATACCGAAGCGTCGGGCAAAACCCGTCAACCGGTCGGAAATATCCACCCAATCCGGATTTTCTTCGGCAAGACGTTCAAAGAGCCAGGCCCATTCAAAGCAATGTCCCGGTTCGACGAGCCTGCCATCAAGGCCGGGAAGGGCGAGGAGGTCATCGGTGAAATATTCGAGGAGTGCGCCGGAGGCCCGGTCTATGAAATGCTTTTTGCCTAGCGCCGCCATTTCCTCGGCCAATGTCTTCCAGCGGGTTTCGCCGGAACAGACATGGAGGGCACTGAACGCTTCAAGCATATGCATGTGAGGATTTTGCAGGCGGGGGGTTGTGTCAACATCCCCATTGAGGAAGCCGCCTTTCGGGTGCCGCCACCTTGCTTCGATCAGGTCGGTGAGACGGTGGGCTTCCTTGAAGAGGTCATCGCGTTTCAAGGCGCGTCCTGCATGGGCGAGCGCTAACAGCAAAAAAGCGTGATCGTATAGAAAAGCCTCTGCCTCAAGGATGCGGCCTTCTGAATCAAACATATGGATGTAGAAGCCGTCGTCGCGGCGCCCGTTTGCGAGCAGATAGTTGATTGCAGTCTCTGTCGGCACGCGCCAGTCACCTTGCCAGCCCATACGGCCGATTTCGCAATAGGAAAATATCTGGCGGGTCTGTACGAGAATCCGGCGTGGCGCATCTGTTGGTTCGCCATTGATCATGAGGCTCTCGGCAAAAAGGCCCTTTTCGTTACGGCCCCGTTCTGCCCAGAGAGGAGCAGCGCTTTCGAACAGCCATTGTCTGGCATCGTTTGCCAGATTTGAAAGATTGTTGGCGCTCATTCCGGTTCCGACTTTCCGGCCTGTCCCCGCTTGGAGAGAGTGGATTTGACGAAGTCGAGAAGATTGCCGCCTGAAAAAAGATATCCGGCGATGCCAGCGGCTCTGGCAGCCGCGAGGTCCGACGGTTTGTCGCCGATGAGAAAGCTTTTGTCTTTCTTGATGGGCCAGGTTTCCATCAGGTCGTTAATCATGCCTGCTTCCGGCTTGCGCCAATGGTGGTCCATCGCGAACTCCGGGACGATGCCTTCGCGGTGGAACGGGCAATAGCGCCAGTCGTCGATCGAAGCGCCAATATGGCCCAATTCGCCGTCGATCCATTTGTGCAAGGCGAGTACATCGTGTTCCTTGAAATAGCCGCGTGCGACGCCGGACTGGTTGGTGACGACAAAGACGTAAAAACCCAGTTCATTGAGAAGTTTGATGGCTTCTCTGGCTCCACTGACCCAGACGAATTGATCCGGCGTGTGGACATAGCCGGTATCCACGTTGAGAACGCCGTCGCGATCCAGAAACACTGCCTTTCTTTTACGTGGCGTGGGCACTTTGAAGGGGTTCTCCTGGGAGGCCAGACACATGATTGCCTCCGCCTCGGCGAAGGGTGCTCAATATCGTGGAAAAGCTCGTGTTTTGCGAGCCAGTAATCCCAAGTGAGGTTCGATAGAATTTAGACCAATGACCGAACATTACATTTTGAGATTTGAATGGCTGTACAAACGATGGGCACGCGGTTGAATGTTTTGATTGCCGAGGCGGATATCGCAGAGGTGACATTGAGGGGCTTGCTGCTATTTCCGAGATAATGGCGAAAGCCTGAAATTTACAGGATGACAATGTCCAAATTGGAATCAGTTGTTTGTTGGGGCGCTGACCGGCTTCTCTGCTGACGGTATCTTTGAGGGTGCTGATTGCTGCTGGTGCGTGTAAGGCATCGGTCGGTGTTCTAGGGTGGAATTGGCTATTTTCGATGTCATCCTCTGTTTTTGGTGAAAACCTGCCAAAACATATCGTAGTCAATTTATAGGGTAGGTGTGCACAATTTTCTGCGCGATCTGCGAGGATCGCGGTTCTGCTCGTCGGAATGTCCGCAAGCCTGGGCCATATTTGAGAATGATAAAAATAGAGATTATCATTTCAAACGAGTGGCGCTCGAATAAAATGTCCGGCAGGCAAGGTCGATTTGACGCGCCTCAAGGCAATTCCAAAATTCTTCGACTGGTCGCATTCTATCGCCAAACTAGTTTGGTGATGGCGGTCCTCCCCCAAAGCGCCAATAGATTTCACAATGAAAACAAGAAGGTCAAAAATGACTGGGACAGAAACACTCGAGAGAACCTCGGACAAGACCAAAGGCAAGGCAGAGCATTTTGATGTGTTGATCGTCGGTGCAGGGATTTCCGGCGTCGGCGCTGCCTATCATCTGCAAACACAGACGCCGAACAAGAGCTTCGTCGTGCTTGATGCATTCGAAACTTTTGGCGGCACATGGCACACGCATAAATATCCGGGTATTCGTTCGGATAGCGATCTTTATACATTTGGCTATCGCTTCAAGCCCTGGACGGGCGCGCCAATCGCGACGGCCGAAGAAATCAAGAACTATATGAACGAAGTGATCGAGGAGAACCACCTCGACAAGCACATTCGTTACAAGCACAAGATCATCAAGGCCAACTGGTCGAATGAAGACAATCTGTGGTCGGTCGAAGCGATCAAGACCGACACGAATGAGACGGTTCGTTTCACAACGAACTTCCTCTGGATGTGCCAGGGCTACTACAAACATGACAAGGGCTACACGCCCGAGTGGAAGGGCATGGACAAGTTCAAGGGACAAATTGTTCATCCCCAGACTTGGCCTGAAGATCTCGACTACAAGGGCAAGCGGGTCATCGTGATCGGGTCGGGCGCAACTGCGGCGACCGTCATTCCCGCCATTGCAGGCGATTGCGAGCATGTAACGATGCTGCAGCGTTCGCCGACCTATTTCATTCCCGGTCTTAACCGAAATGAGTTGGCCGATACGCTTCGTCAGCTGGAAGTCGATGAGGAATGGATTCACGAGATCGTGCGGCGCAAGATCCTGTTCGATCAGGCCGAGATCACGCGTCTTTCGTTTGAACAGCCTGAATTCTTGAAACAGGAATTGCTTGCGGGCGTCAGTGCGCTCCTTCCGGAAGGCTATGACGTCAAGAAACATTTCACGCCGTCCTATCGACCGTGGCGGCAGCGTATTGCCTTTGTGCCCAATGGCGACATCTTTGAAGGTATCAAGGCAGGCAAGGCGTCGGTCGTTACCGACGAGATCGACACGTTCACCGAGGAAGGCATCAAGCTCAAGTCGGGTGATGAACTCAAGGCGGATATCATTGTCACAGCCACAGGCTTCGATCTTTGCGTGATGGGGGATATTGCCTTCTCGATCGATGGCAAGCCGCTTGATTTTGCCGATACGGTGACCTATCGCGGCATGATGTTTACCGGCGTGCCGAACCTCATCTGGGTGTTTGGTTATTTCCGGGCAAGCTGGACTTTGCGTGTCGACATCCTTGGCGATTTCGTGACGCGTCTGTTGAAACATATGGACAAGAAACACGCCAAGAAGGTGATGGTCGCCTTGCGGCCAGAGGATATGGACATGCCTCTGCTGCCGTGGATGGATCCGGAAAATTTCAATCCAGGATATCTCATGCGTTCCATGCATCTCCTGCCCAAGCGTGGCGACAAGCCGGAGTGGCAGCATTCCCAGGATTATTGGGCTGAAAGATCTGACCTTCCGAAAATTGATCTCGACGGGTCTGAATTCAAGTATGAGTGATTGAGTTCACAAGTTGAATGAGGAATGGGCGGCCTTCGAAATTCGGAGGTCGCCCATTTTGCTTCGTGATTTTTGTTGGGGGGAAATCAGGCGACGCCTGCGCGCAGGAAGTCGTGGATGTGGACGACACCGACAGGCTTTCCCTGTTCGACCACGAAGAGGCTTGTGATTTTCTTTTCGTTCAGGAAATTCAGCGCCTCTGACACCAGCATGGCGGGCGCTACGGTCTTGGGCGAGGGGTTCATGATGTCGTTGACGGTCTTGTGCAGCAAATCCGTCCCCATGTGACGGCGAAGATCGCCATCGGTGATGAGGCCTGCGAGCTTGCCTTGTTCATCGATGATACCGAGACAGCCGAGGCTTTTGCGGGACATTTCGATGAGGGCTTGCGTCATCGGTGTGTTGATGGCGACAAGCGGCATTTCATCGCCCTTGTGCATGATGTCGCCCACATGGCGCAGCGCCGCGCCGAGTTTGCCGCCGGGATGAAAGACATGGAAGTCGCTTGCCGTGAAGCCGCGGCGTTCGATCAGCGCGACGGCGAGCGCATCTCCTATGGCGAGCTGCATGGTGGTCGAGGTGGTGGGGGCGGCGACGGCGTCGCAGGCTTCTTCCGCCTTCGGAAGAATGAGTGGGATGTCGGCGGCCTGGCCCAGCGCGCTTTCGGCGCGGGCGGTCATCGCGATGAGCGGGATCGCAAAGCGTTTGGCATAGCTGATGACGCTCTGGAGTTCGGCGCTCTCGCCTGACCAGGAAAGCGCCAGAATGGCGTCGTCTTTTGTGATCATCCCGAGATCGCCATGGCTTGCCTCGCCGGGGTGGACGAATTGGGCGGGTGTGCCGGTTGAGGCCATGGTGGCGGCAATTTTTCGGGCGATATGGCCGCTTTTGCCCATGCCGGTGACAATGGTGCGGCCCTTGGTGTTGAAAAGGGCATCGACGGCATGCGCAAAGGGGTCGGCAAGGGAATTTGCGAGGGCTTCAAGCCCAGCGATTTCAAGAGAAATAGTGCGGCGAGCTGATGTCAGAGCATTTTTTGAATTGTCCTGAGTGTCAGGCTCCGGGGCTCGGCTCATAAAACTGTCTCCTCTTGGTGCGAACCTGTTTCATTGCTCATGATGGTTGCGTCGAAAAATGCGGTATCTTGAAACAAGGATTTTATTCTTCTGTAGGTTTGCCCTGATGGGGTGTATCAGAAGGTGAGCTGGTCTGGAATTGCCGATATCTCGTGCTGACGAATGATTGTGCGGTTGAATGATGTTGTCTTTGTCCGATTGAGACCGGATGTGATTAAAATTGCGGGGTCGAAGATATCGAGAGAGCAAGGAACGGGCAGACCAGGTCGTTCAAATAGTCGGGCGTCTGTTCTTGATGTTTTTTTGAGGTTGATTTGCCTCGTGGCCTGAATTTAGCATTTTAGAAAATGCTAATGGTTCTCTTGTCTCATATTGGTTCATATTATCGAGTAAATTCGAGGTTGTTGTGCTGTTTTCCAAAATCTTGAACCGCTTCAGGTCGGACGAGGACAGTGTACCTTCAGTTCCTGCGGAAATGCGTCTCTACGTTGTGGGGGATATCCACGGGCGAGATGATCTGTTGGCCGAGTTGATGGCGATCGTAAAACGAGACGGTCTGAACTACCCGGACAAACGCAAGATCCTTATTTTTCTGGGCGATTATATTGATCGCGGGCTTCAATCGTGTCAGGTGCTCGATCGTTTGACCGGGCCGATGCCGGAAGGCTTCGAGGCTGTTTTTCTGAAGGGTAACCATGAGCTTGCGATGCAGCAGTTTATGCATGACCCGCAATTTGGCCGGACATGGAAATATTACGGGGGTCTTGAGACCCTGCATTCTTACGGAATTGCGGAACTTACCCTGTCGGATGATCCGATGGAGTTTGAGCGCGCGCGTGATCGGCTTCGCGACACTTTGCCTCCTGCTCATCGGCAGTTCCTTAATTCACTGGCTCCATCGGTTGAGTTTGGTGATTACTTCTTTGCTCACGCAGGCATTCGTCCCGGCATTCCATTAAGGCGACAGATCGAGGATGATCTCCTGTGGATTCGCGAAGACTTTCTCGAATCCCGCATGTCATTCGGTAAGGTCGTGGTGCACGGGCATACGCCAAGTGAAGAAGCGGTGTTCCGGGCTAACCGGATAGGGATTGATACAGGGGCCTATATGACCGGGGTTCTGACCTGTTTGGTGCTTGATGAAAGCGATCGGCAGCTACTGCAGACCGGTGATCATCCGGCATTGGCCGCGGTCAATTGAAGGGCGAAGAGGGCACGAAGACGCTTGATTTTTCAAGCGTGTGCGAATTTTAACCCTTACATCAATCTTTCAGATTGGTTTCGTGTTCGTAAGCTTTCTTCTGCTTGAAAAAATGTTAGAAAAGGCACCGATATTCAGTGCGTTTCGATCAGGATTTTGTCGGCAACAGTTCGGCTATCGATTATATTGCTGCGAATACGACAAGAAGGATCACCATGTTCATAAACTTGGCTAATTCTCATATTGGAACGGCGTTCCGCAAGATCACGGGCTTGATCGCCGTGGGTATGCTTGTTGTGGGGATCGCAGGCTGTGCGGGCGGCGGTGAAGTGGCCTCAAC
>JBAQNC010000241.1:0-2477 GCA_049303435.1 Parvibaculum sp.
GCTCGGCCTCGCGCCATCGGGCCGCGAGCCAGTCCCCAGCCGCATAATAGTCGCTAAAGATATTGTCCTTCATGACGCTTGTTCCCCCCACCGGCTGCAATAGTTGTTCGGTGCGGGGCCTCAGGCAAGTGGATTCTTTTCCCCCAATTATCGCATGGACTCTGTGGCGCGGCGGGTCGCTTCAGCGATTTCACCGGCAAGTTTCTGTAGCGGGTTGAGAAATTGTTTCGCCGCCTCGCTGTCGGGGAGCGCGGAGCGGAAATAGCGCAGCGATAGCGCGCCCAGCACGCGATCTTCAAAGATGATCGGCACGGCGATCCCGGTCGCGTGTTTGCGGCCTTCCAGCGCGCGGGGCGAGACGTTCATGGTGATGCGCCGCGTCGCTTCGTCGGTGATGGCATAGCCGCGCTTGCGCACTGTGGCGAGCGCGGGTTCGAGGTCGGCCTTGTTGCGGGCAAGCCGGTTGGAGGCGCGGCGCGATTGCGCCAGCCGGTCGATGATGGCGTTGCGTTCGGCCTCCGGGCAGAAGGCGAGATAGGCCTGGCCGACCGCGCCGAGCAGAAAAGGCGTCTTGGCGTCATAGGCGGGCGCGTCGATGGCGAGCGGGCTTTCCTTCACCGTGCCGAAGCGCACAAGCATTTCAGTGCCTTCGGGAATGCCGATGAAGAGCGGCCATTGATAGCGTTTGGTGAAGGCGCGCATCGGTTCGCGCGCCACTTCGGCGACGATGTCGCTCTGGCGGAACCCGCGCGACAGGTTGAGCACGCGCGAGGTCGCCCGCCAGCCCGCCGCGCGTGAAAGCTGTTCGGCATAGCCCGCCTCTTCCAGTTGCGTGAGAAGTCTGACGACGGATGATTTCGGCAGGTCGCAGACGGCGGCAATCTCGCGGACCTGCATGACCGGCGCATGACCCAGCGCTTCCAGCACGGCGAGCGCGCGGGCCACAGGTAGACGAGAAGCGGGCAGGCGGGAGGCGGCAGGGGCGGTTTCGGGCATTTCTCATTCGTTCCGTTCAACGGAATAATGAGACTTTCCGCTGTCGAAGGCGAGTCCTTTGGCGCTAGCCTTCGGGCGCAGGCGTTGAGGAGCGCCTTTGAGGGTGAAAACAGGAGGACGGGTTCATGGCCAGCAGGGCGCATGTGCGGATCGCACGGACGGACGAGAAGCGCGTATTCAAGACCATCGAGGTCGCGTCGCTGACGCCGGTGATCGGCGCGGAAATTTCAGGCATCGATCTGTCGAAGCCGCTTGAAGACGCGCAATTGGCCGAGGTGCGGCAGGCCTTTGCCGATCATCTGGTGCTCGTCTTCCGCGATCAGGAACTGACGCGCGAGGATCACAAGCGTTTCGCGCGCTATTTCGGCAAGCTGCATACGCATCCCTATCATTCGGCGACGAAGGAGGGCGAGCCCAAGTCCGATCCGGAAATCCTGCCGATCAAGGCGGATCAGAACTCGCGCTATGTGGCGGGCGAGGGCTGGCATTCCGATGTCACTTGCGACGAGGAGCCTCCCTTCGGCTCCATGCTCTACATCACGAAGATCCCGGAGATTGGCGCGGGCGGCGACACCTGTTTTCTCAGCGCCTATGAGGCCTATGAAACCCTGTCGCCCGCGATGAAGGCCTTCCTCGAAGGGCTCGATGCGGTCCATGACGGCGAGAAGCCCTATACCGGCGGCTATGGCAAGGCCGCGCCCGAGGGCGGCTGGCCGAAGACCAAACATCCCGTCATCCCGCGTCATCCCGAAACCGGCAAGAAGCTGCTTTTCGTCAATCGCGGTTTTACGACCCATATCGACGGGCTGACGCCGGCCGAAAGCGCGGCCACGCTGGAAATGCTCTGGCGTCATCTGGAAAGCAATCCGGTCTTCCAGTGCCGCGTGCGCTGGACGCCGAATACGCTGGTCTTCTGGGACAACCGCTGCGCCCAGCATCATGCGGTCTGGGATTACTATCCCTATTCGCGTCAGGGCGAGCGCGTCTCGATTGTCGGTGGGCGGCCGTCGCGCTGAGGACGGGTAGAGGCAGGGGGCGACGTCAGTCGGTCGCCTTGTGCCATCCCTTGCGCAAACCATTGCCGATGCCGTGAAAGAAATCGCGCGTGCCGTGACCGATGGCTTTCGTCGTGTCGCGCGCCGTATGGCCGATCGTCGTCGTCACTTCCCTGGTGGTCTTGCCGACGGTCTTTGCCGCCGTCGCGGCGTCGTCGCCGATTTCTTCGCCGACATTTTTTGCCGATGTTGCCTCGGGATGCTGGGCGGGCGTTCCCTCGTTGGTCATTTGCGGATGGTCGTAATCATAGGAGTCGGCATAAGCAGCGGTCGTGGCCAGCGAAAGAAAGAGGGCGAGTGTGGTCGCGGTGCGCATATGGTTCTCCGTCATGATTCAAGACTGGCCGCAAGCTGACAGGCAAATACGGCGAAACGGCGTCAGAATGTTGAAGAAAATTGAAGCCTAGATAGCTGCCTGTAAAGCCC
>JBAQNC010000242.1:0-7762 GCA_049303435.1 Parvibaculum sp.
CTTCGCCGCCGCCTGCCTAGAGCAGGAGGTCAGCGAGTTTTGCGCGATGATGGGCGCTGTCGCCATGTTGCGTTTCACACCAGATGCCGCGACGGCGATAGAGCTGCGCGTCGCAATCATAGGTGAAGCCAAAACCGCCGTGGAACTGGATGGCGCGGTCGGAGGCAAAGGCGATCGCGTCGCTTGATTGTGCCTTGGCCATGCGCACCGCCACTTCGCCCTCCACGCCCTGACCGAAAACGGTCGCCGCATAATAGAGATGCGAGCGGGCCGCTTCCATCATGAGCAGCGCATCGACGGTCGGGTGTTTCAGAGCCTGATAGGAGCCGATGTAGCGTTCGAACTGTTTGCGCGTTTTCAGATATTCGATGGTGACGTTGAGGACGCCATTGGCGCCGCCGCAGGCTTCCGCCGATAGCAGCAGGCAGGCGACCTGATCGACATGGGCGAGGGCCGCTTCCGTCTTTGCCGGATCAAGCAGGGCGCTTGCGTCGACGCTTACGCCATCAAGCGTCAGGCGGTAGGAACGGCGGGTTTCGTCGATCACGACTTCGCGGGTCATGGTTGCGGCCTTGAGCGCGGCCTTGTCGAGGATGACGAGCGCCACCTTGCCGTCGAGCTTTACCGAAGCGATGACACATTCGGCAGAGGCCGCGTCCGTGACGAAGGTCTTGGCGCCCGAAAGCGTCAGCTTGTCGCCGTTGCGCGTCGCCGTGCAGGTGACATCGTTGAGCGTCCAGTCGCCTGTGGGTTCGGTCAGCGCCAGTGTGGCGACCGTGCCTTCGCAGATTTTCGGCAGCCATTCGTTCTTCTGGGCATCGGTGCCGGCGGCGACAAGCGCCTGGGCGGCGAGCGTTGCGCCGACGAGCGGTGTGCCGGCGAGATATTCTCCCATGGGTTCGACGACGGTGACGACTTCGGCGAGCGTCAGCCCGCTGCCGCCGAATTCTTCCGGCACGGCGATGCCGAGCCAGCCGAGCGACGCTATTTCGGCCCAAAGCGACTTGTCGAAATCTTCAGCCGCTTCGATGCGCTTGCGCGTGGCGCTCATCGGGAATTTGTCGCGGCAGAAATTTGTCGCGACTTCGAGCAGTTGCTCCTGTTCGTCGCTGAAGAGGATGGTCGGTTTCTTGTTCGTATCCAGCATGGGTCTACTTGCCTTCAGCTTTTGGGGAGGCCGAGCACACGCTCGCCGATGATGTTGTGTTGCACTTCGCTCGTACCGCCGCCGATGGTGGCGGAGAAGGCGTTGAAGTAGGAGCGCTGCCAGAGGCCACGGTCATAGGCCTGCGGGTCGCCGACATAGTAGGAAGCGTTGGCGCCTTGCAGCGAGAGCGCGAACTGGTTGAGGCGACGGGCATATTCGCTGCCGACGAGCTTGCCGGACATGGCGATGGAATGCGGTCGCTCCGCATTGAGCGGCTTGATGCGCGCGCGCGACGAATTGAGCGCCATCGAGCGTTCCTCGATGATGAGTTGCACGAGCTTGTCGCGCATGGCCGGGTCCTCGATGGCGGGTTTGCCATTACGCCTTGCGACCCTGGCCAGCGTCACGACTTCGGAGACATGCTTGCTCATCATCGAATGGCCGCCAGCCTGGCCGCCGACCGCGCCGCGCTCGAAGGCGAGCGTCGCCATGGCGACGGCCCAGCCGCCACCTTCCTTGCCGATCAGGCAAGAGGCGGGAATGCGCGCATCGGTGAAGAAGGTCTGGTTGAAGCCATATTCGCCGGTCAGCTTCTTGATCGGCACGACTTCGATGCCGGGGATCTGCATGGGGATGAGGAAAAAGCTCAAACCCTCGTATTTGTTGTTGGTGTTCGGGTTGGTGCGGGCGAGCAGGATCATGTATCTGGCGTGGCGGCCAAGGCTCGTCCAGATTTTCGAACCGTTGAGGACGAATTCGTCGCCGTCGCGCGTCGCCTTCAACTGGGCGTTGCCGAGGTCGGAGCCGTGGTCGGGTTCGGAAAAGCCCTGGCACCAGATGTCGTCGGCGCTCAGAATGCCGGGGATAAAGGCTTTCTTCTGTTCGTCCGTGCCCATATTGAGGATCAGCGGACCGGCCCAGTTCAGGCCGATCGTATTGGTCATGAAGGGCGTCTTCTGTTTCACCATTTCACGGGTGACGATGTCCTGCAGAACCTGCGGGCGTCCGCCGCCGCCGAATTCCTTCGGCCAGGCCATGCCCAGATAGCCCGCTTCATAGACTTTCTTCTGCCAGTCGCGCAGGAAATAGAATTGCTCGTCGGTGCCCACTTCCATGAAGCTCTGCGGCAGCAGAAAGTCTGGTTCGGCGGGCTTGTTGGCGGTGAACCACTCCTCCACTTCGCGGCGGAATTCATCGAGATATTGCGGGCTCAAATCGTCCTGGGTCTGGCTCATGCCGGGGCGTCCTCACTGTTTTGTCCGGTCGTTTCGGGGGCCGGTTCTTGGCCGATGGTATAGCGCAGATCGATCAGGTTTCGCCACTCATGCGCGTAGGCTGGACGTTGACGCAGGGGAAGGGGCGACCGGGCGCAAAGTCCGAACGAAATCCTAACGTGTTGGTGAAATGCCTGTTTCGAAATCGAATGCACAATAAATAAGCACATAAAATCAATGACTTATCTTTATAATTGAGAAAGGAAATGCCGATAGATTTTCGGTGCGGGAAGTTGAGGTCGCGGGGCTGGCCTTTACACGCGGGTATTTGGGCAAGAGTTATGGCGGCGTTGCAAAAGCATCAGGGCGAAGAGGCCGATCTATATCGCGGCATGTTTGAAAATGCGATCTGGGGCATTTTTCAAACGACGGCGACGGGGACCTACCTTGCCGCCAATCGGGCGCTGGCGGAAATTTATGGCTACCCCTCGCGTGATGCGATGCTGGAGGCGTTGACCGATATTGGGCGCCAGCTTTATGTCGATCCGCGCCGTCGCGACGATTTTGTCCGCATGATGCGCGAGGATGGCAGCGTCAGCGCTTTTGAATCGCAGGTCTATCGGCTGGATGGCGAGATCATCTGGATTTCGGAAAGCGGCCGCGAGGTGCGCAATGCGGCGGGCGAGTTCCTTTATTTCGAAGGCACGGTCGAGGACATTACCGTTCGCAAGAATGCCGAGCGCGAATTGCAGGCCGCCAAGGAACAGGCGGAAGCGGCAAGCCGCGCCAAATCGGCCTTTCTCGCCAATATGAGTCATGAATTGCGCACGCCCTTGAATGCCATTCTGGGTTTTTCGGAAATCCTGAAAGACGAATTGCTGGGCCCGCTGGGCGATGACCGTTATCGTGAATATGCCAGCGACATTCTGCATAGCGGCAAGCATCTGCTGAATGTCATCAACGACATTCTGGACCTCACCAAGATCGAGGCGGGGCATCTCGATCTCGACGAACAGCCGGTTGACGTCGTTGGCATGCTTGCGGCTTGCGAGCGATATTTCATGGAAGATGTCGATCGTGCCGGCATTATGCTCAATATCGAAAATCCCAATGACGAGTGGACGCTCAGCGCTGACCCCAAACGGTTGAAGCAGATTCTGCTCAACCTGCTTTCCAATGCGATCAAGTTCACGCCCGCCGGTGAGGTGAAGCTCCATACCGGGCGCGGTGTCGGCGGCGGCTTCTATTTCTGCGTCAGCGATACCGGTATCGGCATGAGCGAGGCGCATCTGGCCAAGGCCATGCTGCCTTTTCAGCAGATCGATACGTCGCTGGCGCGGCGCTATGACGGCACGGGGCTTGGCCTTACGCTCACCAAGTCTCTGGTCGAGATGCATGGGGGGTGGCTGGAACTTGCCAGCGAACTTGGCAAGGGCACGACGGTCACCGTCCACTTGCCGCTGTCGCGTGTGATAGATGCGAGTCGTCCTGACGTCTGATGCCTGAATTCTGGCCGCTGCCGCGAAAGATTGCTTCCAGAAAGGGCGTCTGCACAGGAAAGCGTCAATCGTTTGCCTAAAACTCGCCAATTCAGCGTATTTTCGCCAAAATATTCTGGCATTGCTTTTGCTCCTGTTATGCTGACAAGCGTGGGACGATTGAATCTCGCGCGCAAATTGGAGCTGCGATGCCAGAGGCCATCTTTGATGAAATGGGCCTCAACGACCAGGAAGTGCGCAAGGCTTATCTGGGCCTGCGCGATTGGTTGAAGGAAACGCCCGCCGACATTCTCGCGCTTCGTCGCGAAGAAGCGGAGACCTTTTTCAGACGTATCGGCATCACCTTCGCGGTCTATGGTGAAGGTGGGGATCCGGAACGCATCATTCCATTCGATATTATCCCGCGCATTCTGGAAGCGGCGGAGTGGCGGCGCATTACCGCGGGACTGACCCAGCGGGTCCGGGCGCTTAACGCTTTCATCGGCGATGTCTACGGGGCGCAGGAGATCGTGCGCGCCGGCATCATGCCCATCGACCAGATCATTCTCAACGATACCTACCGGCATCAGATGCAGGGTGTCGCCGTGCCCAATGGCATCTACACGCATATTTCGGGCATCGACATGGTGCGTGTGGGGCCGGACGAATTCTATGTGCTGGAGGATAATGTCCGCACGCCTTCGGGCGTTTCCTACATGCTGGAAAACCGCGAAATCACGATGCGGCTGTTTCCCGATCTTTTTTCCCGCCATGCCATCGAGCCTGTCGATCACTATTGCGACGAGTTGCTGGCGACGCTTTCGTCGGTTGCGCCGCGCCATTGCGATCACGAGCCCACCGTCGTCGTCATGACGCCGGGCATCTATAACAGCGCCTATTACGAGCATTCGTTCCTTGCCGACCAGATGGGCGTCGAACTTGTCGAAGGGCCCGACCTTTATGTCATGGATGACAAGGTCTACATGCGCACCACACGCGGGCCAAAGCGCGTCGATGTCATCTATCGCCGTATCGACGATGAATATCTCGATCCGTTCGCTTTCCGCGCAGACAGCGCGCTGGGCGTTGCGGGGCTGATGGACGCCTATCGCGCGGGCAATGTGAACCTCGCCAATGCGGTGGGGGCGGGCATTGCCGACGATAAATCGACCTACACATTTGTGCCAAACATGGTGGAATTCTATCTCGGCGAAAAGCCGATCCTCAACAATGTGCCGACCTATCGTTGCGCCGATCCTTCGGAGCTAAAATATGTGATCGACAATATCGGGGAGCTTGTCGTCAAGGAGACGCATGGCTCGGGCGGCTACGGGATGTTGATTGGACCGAAATCGACCAAAGCCGAACAGGAGACTTTCGTCAAACGCATCAAGGCCTCACCCGACAAATATATCGCCCAGCCGACGCTGGCGCTTTCGACCTGTCCGACTTTTGTGGATGAGGGCGTTGCGCCGCGGCATGTCGATCTGCGGCCCTTTGTTCTGGCGGGCAAGGATATTCGCGTCGTACCCGGCGGGTTGACGCGCGTGGCGCTGAGGGAGGGCTCGCTGGTCGTCAATTCGAGTCAGGGCGGCGGCACCAAGGATACCTGGGTCTTGAAGGATTAGAGTTTCAAAACATGCTTAGTCGCACAGCCGATAATCTCTACTGGATTGCGCGCTACATGGAGCGCGCGGAAAACCTGTCGCGTATCCTGCGTGTTACGGATCGCCTTTCGCTCATGCCTGCCAGCGTCGAAGGCGTCGAAGAGGGCGTCGGCAACGAGTGGCATTCGACGATCGTCGTGTCGGATTGCGAGGAAGGTTTCTACGGAAAATATGACGAGGCGACGGCGGAAAATGTCATCTCCTATCTCGCCTTTGATCCCGACAATCCTTCCAGCATCCGAAGCTGTATCGAATCGGCGCGGCGTAATGCGCGCTCGGTGCGCACGGCGTTGACGTCGGAACAATGGGAATGTCTCAACAGCACATGGCTCGAGTTTTCACGTCTGAAGGAAAGCCGCTTGCGCGGCGGCGGTTTGCATGGATTTCTCGACTGGGTCAAGGAACGCACCTTGATGTTTCACGGCGGCACCGTCGCGACCATGCTTCGGCGCGACAGTTTTCATTTCATGCAGCTTGGCACGTTCATCGAGCGCGGTGACAATACGGCGCGTATTCTCGACGTGAAATATCATGTCTTGCTGCCGGACAATGCCGAGGTCGGCGGCGGTCTCGACTATTACCAATGGGCATCGATCCTGCGCGCCGTTTCGGGCTATCGCAGCTATCATGCGCTCTACAAGGACGGCATCAAGCCGTGGCTTGTCGCGGAGTTTCTCATCATGCGTGAGGAAATGCCGCGTTCGCTGATCGCCTGCACGGCGCAGGTGAAAGAATGTCTGGATGATCTGGCGGAAGAATATGGCCAGCGGCACGAGAGCCATCGCATGGCGGGGCGGCGTTATTCGCAACTGCGCTTCGGCAAGGTGGATGACGTATTCGGACAAGGGCTGCATGATTTTCTCGAGCAGTTCATCGAACAGAACAACAAGCTCGGCGAAGAAATCAGCCGCAGCTATCTGATGTGAGTTGAACGGGCAACATGCGTATCCAGATTCTGCACGAGACAACCTATTCCTATGACGAGCCGGTGACCTATTCCATTCAGGCCCTGCGTTTGCGTCCGCTCGATACGGCTGGGCAACGCATTGTCAGCTGGACGGTCGAGACGCCGCGGCACGGTATCGTGACGGACAAGCGCGATGTTTATGGCAACGTATTGCAGATGCTTTATATCGAACGTCCGCATCAGGAAATTCAATTGCGCGTGTCGGGCGAAGTCGAAACCTTCGAGACCAATGGCATCGCGATGACGCCGGGGGAGCGGTTTCCACCGCGTTTCTATCTGCGCCGCTCTGAGCTGACGGAGCCTGACGAGGCAATCCTGCTTCTGGCGGACAAGGCCCATGCGGCCAGCGACAGGACCCCGCTCGATCTTGCTCACAGTCTGATGAGCCAAGCGCGTGATGCGCTGGACTATGTTGTCGGCGAAACCGACGTGACGACGACGGCGGCCGAGGCGCTCAAGAACGGTTCCGGCGTCTGTCAGGATCATGCCCATGTCTTTATCTCTGCGGCCCGTCATCTCGGTCTGCCCGCGCGTTATGTCAGCGGCTATCTGATGGCGAGCGTGGACGAGGTTGCGGCCACGCAAGGCGAGGCGGCGCATGCCTGGGCGGAAGCCTATATCGACGAGCTTGGCTGGGTCGGCTTTGACGTGGCCAATCGTATCAGCCCCGGTCTTGCCCATCTGCGGGTGGCCTCCGGTCTCGACTATCTGGAAGCCGCGCCCATTCGCGGCCAGCGGCGCGGCGGCGGTTCGGAAAATCTCGACGTTCGGGTGCGGGTTGCCGAAAGCGCCGGGCAGCAATAAAAGGCCCGGAACAACAAGCCTCTAACAAACAAGGCTGTTTCGGGCTACAAGATCGCCCTCAGGGTTTGATTTCAGGATTTCACTTCGATGACCTATTGCGTCGCTCTTCATCTTCGTGGCGGCCTCGTCATGCTGGCCGATACCCGCACCAATGCGGGCGTGGACAATATCTCCACCTTTCGCAAGCTCACGGTCATCGAGGTGCCGGGCGAGCGCGTAATCGGCATCATGACGGCAGGCAACCTCGCCTTGAGCCAGGCGATCGTCAACATGGTGACCGAGCAAGGCGTTGTCATGGAAGAGGGGGGACCGGCCGAAACGCTGCACACCGTGCCGAGCATGGTGCGCGCCGCCCAGATCATGGGCCGCGCCGTGCGCGAGGTTTACAAGATCGACGGGCCTTCGCTGGAGGCGCAGTCTGAAAGCTTCAGCGTGTCGATACTGTTGGGTGGCCAGATCGGGCAGGGGCAGCTGCGCCTCTTCCA
>JBAQNC010000243.1:0-37762 GCA_049303435.1 Parvibaculum sp.
CCCCTATGCCGATCGCGGACGCATGGGGGGCTTGTCAGGGTGGGGATTACTATTTAATGTTTTCCATTAATCGAGGAGTGGGAACCAATCCCCGCCTGCTTTCGTCCGGGCGGGGATTGGTCGCGGCCTCGACAGGGACGGGAATTAATCCCCTGTCTGAGGACAAGTCGTCGGATACGGATCGGCCTTGCCGAAGGGAAATGGAGAGGGGACAAGAAATGGGGAAGCTCGGGAAGATTGTCGGCGGGGTCGCGGTCGCCGCCATCGTGCTGGCGGGTATCGCCTATGCCGTCGTCTGGAACGCGCCGGGCGTTCAGGACAAGCTGATGGCGCGCGTGATCGCGTCCCGCATGGCGGGCAACGACACGCAGGCGCTGCTCGATGACGGGGCGCTCCACATCTATCTCTGCGGCACGGGCTCGCCCATGCCGGACCCGACGCGCGCCAATGCCTGTACGGCGGTGATCGCGGGCGGCCATATGGTGATCATCGACACGGGGCCGGGGTCGTGGCGCAACATCGCGCGGGCGCGACTGCCCGCCGACAGGATCGACACGATCCTGTTCACTCATCTGCACTCGGATCATATCGGCGACCTCGGCGAATTCACGGTCCAGAGCTGGATCGCCGGACGCAAGGCGCCGCTCGATGTCTGGGGTCCGGGAGCGCTGCCCGCGCCGGCGCCCGAGGCTGACGACAGTGGTCACAAGTTCGGCACCAAGACGGTGCTCGATGTGGTCGATGGTTTCATCGCAGCCTATGACGAGGATGCCGCCTATCGCATCATTCATCATGGTACGGACTATCTGTCGCCCAACGGGGCCGACATGGCGGGACATGAAATTCCGACGCCGAAAATGGACGAACTCGTTCCCGTCTATGATCGCGACGGATTGAAGATTTCCGCCTTCCTCGTCGATCACGGGCCGGTGAAGCCCGCCTATGGCTATCGCATCGAATACAAGGGTCGCGTGGCCGTCGTCAGCGGCGATACGAAGAAGACCGAAAGCGTCGAACGTTTCTCACAGAATGCCGACCTGCTGGTGCATGAAGCGCTCAATGCAGACATGGTCAATCTGATCGTGGCCGGTTTGAAGAATGCCGATGTGCAGCGTTTGTCGAAAATGGCGCATGACACGATCAACTATCACACGACCCCGGTGCAGGCTGCCGAGATCGCCAATGCGGCGCATGTGAAGCTGCTGGTCTTCTCGCATATCGTGCCGCCGCTGGTGAATGCGTTGTCGGAACATATGTTCCTGCGCGGCGTCGCAGAGGCGCGTGGCCAGGGCGACACCAAGCTCGGCCATGACGGCATGATGATCACGCTGCCGGGGAACTCGGATGTGATCAAGGTGTCGGATTTGTTCTGAGGTTTGATCGGGTCGTGGGTGAGGGGGGGCGGATCCCCCCACCCGAAATGCGTTTCGCATTTCGACCTCCCCACACCTTGCGCGTAGGCGCAAAAAGAAGGAGGGGGGAGGTGGCGTTCCGCCATTTGCAGCACGACTTTCCCCTATAGCGTCATCGCCCGACTTGATCGGGCGATCCACTTTTCTTTTCGGGGCACGGCGAATGGATGCCCCGGTCAAGCCGGGGCATGACGAGCTGGGGGAGGTGCAGTTCCTTCGAGACGGGCCTTTGGCCTTCCTCGAGGCATGAGGGTCGTCTTCCGGATCGCCGCTCAAAATAACGCGTCATGGCCGGACTTGATCCGGCCATCCACGTCTTCTTTTCAGGCGGCGAGAAAAGACGTGGATACGCGGGTCAAGCCCGCGCATGACGGGTCCAAAGCGGCGCTGTTACATCATTGCCACGAATCGGGGAAATGTGCCGGGTGTCCGGGGGTTCCCGGGGTCTGCTTTATCGGAGATTGAGCGTTTCTTGTGCATCGGCCTGCAAGGGAGGCGGGCGACTGCCCCGCAGGGACCCATTTGACGCAGGGGGGCGTCTATGTCCCTCATTCTATTAAGGTTTTGTAAGCAAAATCCGGCCCCATGCTGTGAACCCGGATTCAGCATTTGGCGATTGCATGGGTGAAAACGGGTGCTATAACTCGACTAACCGAAGTTCCACAGCCGAAGTTTCAATAGGGGGCGGCGCGGTCTTGCTCAGTCCCTTTCAGCCCGGACATAGCGAATGAATATCCACGAATATCAAGCCAAAGCAGTGCTTGCCAAATATGGCGTGCCCGTTCCCAAAGGCGGGCCCGCGTTCAGCGCCGACGAAGCGGTGGCCGAAGCCAAGAAGCTTGGCGGCCCGGTCTATGTCGTCAAGGCGCAGATCCATGCAGGCGGTCGCGGCAAGGGCGGCGGCGTCAAGGTCGTCAAGTCTCTCGACGATGTGAAGGCCGAAGCGACCCGCATGCTGGGCATGACGCTGGTGACGCATCAGACGGGTCCGGCGGGCAAGCTCGTCCAGCGCATCTATGTGGAAGAAGGTTCCGACATCAAGCGCGAGCTTTATCTCTCCATCGTCGTGGACCGCGAAACGTCGCGCGTCTCCTTCATCGCGTCGACCGAAGGCGGCATGGACATCGAGGAAGTGGCGCACAAGACGCCGGAAAAGATCATTTCGCTGTCGGTCGATCCGGCATCAGGCATTCAGGCCTTTCATGGCCGCAAGATCGCCTATGCGCTCGGCCTCGAAGGCGATCAGGTGAAGCAGGGCGTGGCGCTGATCCAGAAGCTCTACAAGGCCTTCACGAGCGAAGACATGGCGATGCTGGAAATCAACCCGCTGGTCGTGACCGGCGCGGGCGATCTCATCTGCCTCGACGCCAAGGTCGGTTTCGACTCGAACGCGCTCTATCGCCACAAGGACATCATGGAGCTGCGCGACCTGACGGAAGAAGATCCGGCGGAAGTCGAAGCCTCCAAATATGACCTCAACTACATCAAGCTCGACGGCCAGATCGGCTGCATGGTGAACGGCGCGGGCCTTGCCATGGCGACCATGGACATCATCAAGCTCTATGGCTCGGCCCCCGCCAATTTCCTCGACGTGGGCGGCGGCGCGACCAAGGAGAAGGTGACGGAAGCATTCAAGATCATCCTGTCGGACAAGAATGTCGAAGGCATTCTCGTCAATATCTTCGGCGGCATCATGCGTTGCGACATCATCGCGGAAGGCGTTGTCGCGGCGGCCAAGGAAGTGAAGCTTTCGGTGCCGCTGGTCGTGCGCCTTGAAGGCACCAACGTCGATCTGGGCAAGAAGATCATGGCCGAAAGCGGCCTGCCGATCATTTCTGCTGATAACCTCGCCGACGCGGCCGAGAAAATCGTCAAAGCCGTGAAGGAGGCCGCATAATGTCGGTTCTGGTTGGCAAGAACACCAAAGTCATCTGTCAGGGTTTCACCGGCAACCAAGGCACGTTCCATTCGGAACAGGCCATTGCCTATGGCACGAAAATGGTCGGTGGCGTGGCCCCCGGCAAGGGCGGCCAGACACACTTGAACCTGCCCGTGTTCAACACGGTGGGCGAAGCGGTCGAGCGCACGGGCGCCACGGCGTCCGCCATCTATGTGCCGCCGCCGTTTGCGGCTGACGCGATCCTCGAAGCGATCGACGCGGGCATCGAGCTTGCCGTTTGCATCACCGAAGGCATTCCGGTGCTCGACATGGTGAAGGTGAAGCGCGCGTTGCAGGGCTCCAAGACCCGTCTCGTCGGCCCGAACTGCCCCGGCGTGATCACGCCCGGCGAATGCAAGATCGGTATCATGCCCGGTCACATCCACATGCGCGGTTCGGTGGGTATTGTTTCGCGCTCGGGCACGCTTACCTATGAGGCCGTGGCGCAGACGACGGCTGCGGGTCTCGGCCAGACGACCTGCATCGGCATCGGCGGCGATCCGGTCAACGGCACGAACTTCATCGACTGCCTCGACATGTTCCTGCGCGACGACGAAACCAAGTCGATCATCATGATCGGCGAAATCGGCGGCTCGGCGGAAGAAGATGCAGCCGAATTCCTGAAGGCCTCGAAGATCAAGAAGCCGGTCGTCGGTTTCATCGCCGGTGTGACGGCCCCTCCCGGTCGCCGCATGGGCCATGCCGGCGCCATTATCTCCGGCGGCAAGGGCGGCGCGGGCGACAAGATGGAAGCCATGAAGTCGGCGGGCATTCGCGTGGCGTCTTCGCCCGCTTCGCTCGGTACCGATCTGGTCGAGCTTCTGGCCGGTCGCTGAGGCGACAGGCCGGGTTTGAATATCCAGCGGGTCATCAAGTGGCCCGCTGGAAAATGCCCCGCAAGGGCAAGGATACCCTCCCCTGATGGGGAAGAGGGCGGCGTTGGTGCAGAAAGTGTTAACGCCAAGGCCCCTGATGCAGGTCCCGACCATGAAGGGCGGGGCAAAAGGGGCGGTAAGGTAAAGAGCTTGTTGACCTTGATGGCTTAGGCTTTCGGGATCGGCATTGGAATTTGTGCCTGACTCACAAGGAAGCCCCCGCTTCCGTTGATAGGCTTGAACGATATGAGCAAGACCTCAGGCGAGGACAGCCCTCGCAGCATTGCGGAACAAACCTCCTTTCTCAACGGCACCAACGCCGCCTTTGTTGAAGAGCTTTATGCGCGCTTTGTGCAGGACCCCAATTCGGTCGGCGCGGAGTGGCAGACGTTCTTTGGCAGTCTGGGCGACCAGCGCGAAGATGTGCTGAGCGAGGTCAAGGGACCGTCATGGGAACGGGCCGACTGGCCTCTCGTCGCCAATGGCGAACTTGTCAGCGCGCTCGACGGCAACTGGGCGGCGGCTGAAAGCGAGATCAAGCAGAAGGTCTCGACCCGCGCGGGCGGAGCCTCGGAAGCTGAAATTCGCGCTGCGACGCTCGACTCGGTTCGCGCCCTGATGATGATCCGCGCCTATCGTATTCGCGGCCATCTGGACGCCGATATTGATCCGCTGCAGTTGCGGCCGAAATCGCAGCATCCCGAATTGCAGCCCGAGAGCTATGGCTTCGGGCCGGACGATCTCGACCGCGAAATCTTCATCGACAATGTGCTGGGTCTGGAGACGGCAACCGTCCGCCAGATGCTCGAAATCCTGCGCCGTACCTATTGCGGCACGATCGGCGTCGAGTTCATGCATATCGGCGACCCGGAAGAGAAAGCCTGGATTCAGGAACGTATCGAAGGGCCGGACAAGGAAGTCAGCTTCACCGAGATGGGCCGGCTCGCCATTCTCGACAAGCTGATCGCGGCGGAAGGCTTCGAGCGTTTCTCGGGCGTCAAATATATCGGCACCAAGCGTTTCGGCCTCGACGGCGCGGAAGCGATGATCCCGGCGCTCGAACAGATCATCAAGCGCGGCGGCAATCTGGGCGCGAAGGAAATCGTGCTCGGCATGGCGCATCGAGGTCGCCTCAACGTGCTCGTCAATGTGATGTCGAAGCCCTATCGCGCGATCTTTCATGAATTCAAGGGCGGCTCGGCCAACCCCGAAGAAGTGGATGGCTCGGGCGACGTCAAATATCACCTCGGCGCTTCGTCGGACCGCGAGTTCGACGGCAACAAGGTGCATCTGTCGCTGACGGCCAACCCCTCGCATCTGGAAATCGTCGATCCGGTCGTGCTGGGCAAGGCGCGCGCCAAGCAGGACCAGCTGCACGACAGCGATCGCGGCACGGTGATCCCGTTGCTGATCCACGGCGATGCGGCCTTTGCCGGTCAGGGCGTCGTCGCGGAATGTCTGGGCTTGTCGGGTCTCAAGGGGCATCGTACGGGCGGCTCGATCCATTTCATCATCAACAACCAGATCGGCTTCACGACGAGTCCGATTTTCTCGCGGTCGTCGCCCTATCCGTCCGATGTGGCGAAGATGGTGCAGGCGCCGATCTTTCATGTGAACGGCGACGATCCCGAAGCCGTGGTGCATGCCACCAAGATCGCGACGGAATTCCGCCAGCGCTTCAACAAGCCGGTGGTGGTGGACATGTTCTGCTATCGACGCTTCGGTCACAATGAGTCCGATGAGCCGAGCTTCACGCAGCCGCTCATGTACAAGAAGATCCGTTCGCATCCGACCACGCTGGAAATCTATTCCAGGCGTTGTGTGGAGAGCGGTTTGCTGACACAGGCGCAGGTCGACGAGCGGCTGGACGCGTTTCGGCAGGAACTCGAAGCGGAATATGAAGCTTCGAACAGTTTCCGCCCGAACAAGGCGGACTGGCTGGATGGCCGCTGGGCGGGGCTTGGCCGCGCCGAAGGCGAGGCGCATCGTGGCGAGACAGGCGTCGATCTCAAGATATTGAAGGATATAGGCACGAAGCTTTCGACCGTGCCGGAAGGCTTCAACATCCACAAGACGATCCAGCGTTTCATGGACAACCGCGCCAAGATGATCGAGACGGGCGAGGGGATCGACTGGGGCATGGCCGAAGCGCTGGCCTTTGGCACGCTGATGAATGAAGGCTTCAAGGTGCGCCTGTCGGGTCAGGACTCCGAGCGCGGCACTTTCGTGCAGCGTCATTCGGTGCTGAACGATCAGGAGACGGAAGACCGCTATATTCCGCTCAATCACATCAGCGACAACCAGGCGTCTTACGAAGTCATCAACTCGATGCTGTCGGAAAACGCGGTGCTGGGTTTCGAATATGGCTACAGCCTTGCCGAGCCCAATGCGCTGACGCTCTGGGAAGCGCAATATGGCGACTTCGCCAATGGCGCACAGGTCGTCGTTGATCAGTTCATCTCGTCGGGCGAGCGCAAGTGGCTGCGCATGTGCGGGCTGGTGATGCTTCTGCCGCATGGCTATGAGGGCGCGGGGCCGGAACATTCCTCGGCGCGTCTGGAGCGCTATCTCCAGATGTGCGCGGAAGACAATATGCAGGTCGCCAACTGCACGACGCCGATGAATTATTTCCACATCCTGCGCCGTCAGATGCACCGCAAGTTCCGTAAACCCCTCATCATGATGACGCCGAAGTCCTTGCTGCGCCACAAGCGCGTGCATTCGACGATCGAGGAATTCGGGCCGGGCTCGACCTTCCATCGCGTGCTGTGGGATGACGCGCAGATCCGCAAGGGCGAGAAGATCAAGCTCGTCAGCGACGACAAGATCAAGCGCGTCGTCATGTGTTCGGGCAAGGTCTATTATGACCTTTACGAAGAGCGCGAGAATCGCGAGATCAACGACGTCTATCTCATGCGCGTCGAGCAGCTCTATCCGTTCCCGGCGAAATCGCTGATGACGGAACTGGCGCGCTTTCCGCAGGCGGAAATCGTCTGGTGTCAGGAAGAGCCCAAGAACATGGGCGCCTGGCAATTCATGGAACCCAATATCGAATGGGTGCTGGAACAGGTGGGCGCACGTTTCCGCCGCGCCCGCTATGCCGGTCGCCCCTCGTCAGCCGCCACCGCTGTCGGACTGATGAGCAAACATCTGCAACAACTCAACCTGCTTCTGGCGGAAGCGCTGAAGGTCGATTGATTTTTCTCTGAAAGGCGAAGACGAGCATGGCCACGGAAGTCAAAGTGCCGGCACTTGGTGAGTCAGTGACTGAAGCCACTGTCGCCCAATGGTTCAAGAAGGTTGGCGACGCGGTGAGCGTGGACGAACCGCTGGTGGAACTGGAAACCGACAAGGTGACGGTGGAAGTGCCCGCGCCGGCGTCGGGCGTGTTGAGCGAAATCCTGATCGAGCCCGGCACGACGGTCGAAATCGGCGCGATCCTGGCTTCCATCGGCGAAGGTTCGGGCAAGGTTGCCGCCAAGCCCGCCGCCAAGAAGGAAGAGCCCAGGAAGGAAGAGCCGAAGAAGGCGGAAGCGGCGCTCGCGCCGACGCCCGCTGCGGCCCCCGCGCCCAAGCCGGCGCCCGCTCCGGCGGCGAAGGCTGCCGAGGCTCAGGCGCCTGCGGTGCGGCGGATTGCGGAAGAGAATAATCTCGATGTTTCGAAGGTCGAGGGCTCAGGGCCCGGTGGACGCGTGACCAAGGGCGATGCGCTGGCGGCGGCTGCCGCGCCCGCAGCGGCTCCGGCCCCTGTGGCCGTGAAGGCTCCTGTCGATCAGAGTGCGCGGGAAGAGCGCGTGAAGATGACGCGGCTCCGCAAGACGATCGCGACGCGGCTGAAGGAAAGCCAGAACACGGCGGCGATGCTGACGACGTTCAACGAAGTGGACATGAGCGCGATCATGGCGCTGCGCAATGAGTACAAGGCGCTGTTTGAGAAGAAGCACGGCGTGCGCGTCGGCTTCATGGGTTTCTTCGTCAAGGCCTGCATCGCCGCGCTGAAGGAAATCCCGGCGGTGAACGGTCTCATCGACGGCGACGACATCGTCTACAAGAACTATTACAACATCGGCGTCGCGGTCGGCACCGAGAAGGGCCTTGTCGTGCCCGTGCTGAAGGAAGCGCAGGAGATGTCGCTGGCCGATATCGAAAAAGGCATCAACGATTTCGGCAAGCGCGCGCGCGATGGCGATCTGAAGCTCGACGACTTGCAGGGCGGCACCTTCACGATCTCGAACGGTGGCGTCTATGGCTCGCTGATGTCGACGCCGATCCTCAATGCGCCGCAGTCGGGCGTGCTGGGCATGCACAAGATTCAGGATCGTCCGGTGGTTGTCGGCGGTCAGGTGGTGGTGCGTCCGATGATGTATCTGGCGCTTTCCTATGACCATCGCATCGTCGATGGCAAGGAAGCGGTGACCTTCCTCGTGCGCGTCAAGGAATCGCTTGAAGACCCGCAGCGCCTGCTGCTCGATCTTTAAGTTTTACTTTTAATACCGGGAGACAATCATGGCCGATCAATTCGACCTCGTGGTGATCGGCGCAGGCCCCGGCGGCTATGAATGCGCGATCAAGGCCGCGCAGCTTGGCCTCAGTGTCGCCTGCGTCGAAAAGAATCCGACGCTGGGCGGGACCTGCCTCAATGTGGGCTGCATTCCGTCGAAGGCGATGCTGCATGCGTCCGAACTTTTCGCCGAAGCGAGCCATGCCTTTCCCGGCATGGGGATCGAGGTCGGCACGCCGAAGATCAACGTCAAGCAGCTCCTTGCCTTCAAGGACGAGGCGGTGGACGGCAATACCAAGGGCATCGAGTTCCTCTTCAAGAAGAACAAGATCGAATGGGTGAAGGGCGAAGGTTCGATCGTCTCGGCGGGCAAGGTCAAGGTCGGCGAGCGCGTGCTTGAGACGAAGAACATCGTCATCGCGACGGGCTCGGACGTGGCGCGTCTGCCGGGGATCGAGATCGACGAGAAGACGGTTGTGTCATCGACCGGCGCGTTGACGCTCGCCAAAGTGCCGGGGCGTCTGCTCGTCATCGGCGGCGGCGTCATCGGGCTGGAGCTTGGTTCCGTCTGGGGCCGTCTTGGCGCCAAGGTGCAGGTCGTCGAATTCCTCGACGCGATCCTGCCGGGCATGGACGGCGAAGTGGTGAAGAATTTCACGCGCATCCTGAAAAAGCAGGGCTTCGATTTCAAGCTTGGCTCGAAGGTGACCAAGGTCGAAAAAACCAAGGGCGGGTTGAAGGTTTCGGTCGAGCCTGCGGCAGGCGGCGAGACGACGGTGCTTGAAGCCGATGTGGTTCTCGTCGCGGTCGGTCGTGTAGCTTACACGCAGGGTCTCGGTCTTGAGGCAGTGGGCGTTGCCATCGACAAGCGCGGTCGCGTGGAAGTCGATGCTTCGTTCAAGACGAGCGTCGATGGCATTTATGCGATCGGCGATGTGATTGCCGGGCCGATGCTGGCGCATAAGGCGATGGAAGAAGGCGTGGCGCTGGCCGAACGTCTGGCCGGTCACTATGGCGCGGTGAACTATGACGTCATTCCGGGTGTCGTCTATACGGCGCCGGAAGTGGCGAGCGTCGGCAAGACGGAAGAGCAGCTGAAAGACGCGGGCGTCGAATATAACGTCGGCAAGTTTCCCTTTACGGCGAATGGTCGCGCGAAAGCCAACAAGACGACGGATGGTTTCGTCAAGATCATCGCCGACAAGGCGAGCGACCGCATTCTCGGCGTGCATATCATCGGGGCGAATGCAGGCGAGCTGATTCAGGAAGCCGTGGTCGCGATGGAATTCGCCGGATCGTCGGAAGACATCGCGCGCATGTGCTTTGCCCATCCGACGCTGTCGGAAGCGGTGAAGGAAGCGGCGCTGGCGACGACGGGGCTGCCGATCCATATGTGAGGGAAGACCCTCACCCGACCCTCTCCCAAAGGGAGAGGGTTTTTTGTTTGTGCATTTACTACATGCGTCATGGCCGGACTTGATCCGGCCATCCACGTCTTTGAGCATCGGTGGTGAGAAAGACGTGGATACGCGGGTCAAGCCCGCGCATGACGACCTTTCTTTTATTTCCCCGAACGCGGGTGGGCCTTGTCGTAGATGGCGAGGAGATGCTGGCTGTCGACTTCGGTGTAGATCTGTGTCGTGGAGAGGCTGGCGTGGCCGAGGAGTTCCTGGATGGCGCGGAGGTCGCCGCCAGCGGCAAGGAGATGGGTGGCGAAGCTGTGGCGCAGCGCGTGGGGGGTGACGGTGTCGGGCAGGCCCAAGCGGCGGCGGAGATGCGCGACGAGACCGGAGACGAGGCGGGGGTTGAGGCGTTTGCCCCGCGCACCGACGAAGAGCGGGTCTTCAGGCCCGAGGCCGTGAGGCACGAGGGCGAGATAGACTTCGACCGCGTTGCGGGCCGGGGCGATGACGGGGACGAGGCGGGTCTTGCTGCCTTTGCCGGTGATGCGCATGGTGGGGGGCAGCGGCGCTTGCCCGCGATTGAGGCCCAGGCATTCGGCGATGCGCAGCCCGCAGCCATAGAGCAGCGTGAGGATGGCGGCGTCGCGCGCGGCGATCCAGGGCGCGTGGTCGAGTTCGTCGGTTTCGGCGATCAGTTCGAAGGCGTCGACAGCGCTGACCGGCTTGGGGATGCCGTGGGGCACTTTGGGCGTGCGCAGCGCCTTCAAGGCGGCGCTCGAGGCGATGCCGCCCTGATCCAGAAACTTGAAGAAGGAACGCAGGCTCGAAAGCACGCGGGCGAGCGAACGGCTCGTCATGCCGTCATTGCGGCGTCTGGCGAGGAATGAGCGGAAGTCGCGCAAGTGCAGGTTGCGGATCGCTTCGAGGTCGGCGGGTCCACCGTGGTGGTCGCAGAGAAATTCAAAGAAGCTCGACACATCGCGGATATAGGCGATGAGGCTCAAGGGCGCGAGACGCTTCTCGCCCATGAGATGGCCATACCAGTTGCGGATTTCGGCGCGCAGATCGGGCGCCGCCACGACGGAGGCAGCCGCCTCGTCGGGGCTCGGGGCCCTCTGACCCGATGGGGCCTTGGCCCCTGTGGTCACGCTCTGGGCGGCAGGTCGAGCCACAGGCGCACGCAGCGCTCGACGATCCGGGCGAGGAATTCCAGAAGGTCGGCGGCCTGTTCGGGGTGGAACTGATCGGGGTCGATGCCGCCGAGCGCGAGAAGGCCGGGGGGCGTGACGCGGCTGAAGTCGAGACGCACCAGCGCCTCGGAGAAAACATGGCTGGCGCGTTCGCCGTAAAGGCTCGGCGAGCCCTGCACATTGGTGGTGAGGCGATAGGGGTAGCTGCCGCCCATCATGCGATCAACGCCGCCGCTTTCCAGAAGGCGCATGCCGATGGTTTCGGCGCGGCTGACCTCGCCCGTGACTTCGATGCAGATGGATGCAGAAGCAAGGCCCAGCGTGCGGGCAAGCCCGTCGGGGAGCGTGATATATTCCATGAGCGCGTCGAAGCTCGGCGCGTCGAGCATGGAGAGCGCTGCGGCATGGACCTGTTCGCGCGCCAGCGAATTCAGCGACGAAGCCTCGATGAGGTCGGACTGAATGTCGCGCAGCATGCGCACCTTGCCTTGCAGGCGCGCAATGACGAATTGCTGCATGTCCACGACGTTCCGGCCTTCGTCGCGGGCGGGCATGATCTGGTTCAGAAGGTCAGCGTCGTTGATGACGAAATCGGGATGAGCCATGAGAAAGGCGCGCACGTCGGAAGCCTCGAGGCTCGGAGCCGAGCGGTCGATGGGGGAAAGTTCTGCGCGGTCATTGGGCTCGATCATTTATTTTCTCTCCTGCCTCGCTTCATCATGTCGCCGGGTCATTCTGTTGGCGGTCACGGTGAAGGGGCTTGTTTCCGGGTCTTTTTATATTTTCTCAGGAAACCACTGTTTAGAAGTTAAAACGCCTCGCAATATGGATGAAATATCCGGGGCGTCTTTCAAAGATGATTTACAGAATCCTTTGTCCCGTTTTCTTCCAGTCGGCGAGAAATTGTTCCAGTCCGGCGTCGGTCAACGGATGTTTGACGAGGCTGCGCAGGACGGCGGGCGGTACGGTGGCGACATCGGCGCCGATGAGGGCCACTTCCTTGACGTGATTGGCGGTGCGGATGGAGGCGGCGAGAATCTCGGTTTCAAAAGCGTAATTGTCGTAGATGACGCGAATCTCTTCGATCAGTTCCAGCCCGTCGAGGTTGATGTCGTCGAGGCGACCGATGAAGGGCGAGATGAAGGTCGCTCCGGCCTTGGCCGCGAGAAGCGCCTGATTGGCCGAGAAGCAAAGCGTCACGTTCACCATGATGCCGTCGCTGCTCAATTGCTTGCAGGCCTTGAGCCCGTCCCAGGTGAGCGGCACCTTGACGGCGATATTTTTCGCGATTTTCGCGAGCTTGCGGCCTTCCTCGATCATGGCCGGGGCGTCGAGCGCCGTGACTTCGGCGCTGACGGGACCGTCCACAATCTTGCAGATGTTGGCGATGGTCTCCAGGAAGTCGCCGCCTGCCTTGGCGATGAGCGAAGGATTGGTCGTTACCCCGTCGAGCAGCCCTGTGGAAGCGAGGTCCTTGATATCGGCGATGTCGGCGGTGTCGACGAAGAATTTCATGGCAATTGTGTCTCTTGATCCGGGTTGTGCGCGTTGGGCCTATGACAATCGCTAAGCTGCGCGAGCGCAATCATTCTTTGGTTAATTTCTTCGATTTGTTGGGGAGAAGCCTGTCGCGGCGTATCTTGTTGCGCTTTGCCGCGGCCGAGACAAGCTATGATGGCAAATGTGGTTTATACCGCGTTACCCTGATACTGCGAATTGCCGATCGATCAATCTGGACGTTCATGTCTTCTTCCCTGTTTCCATCACCCAGACGTGTGGCCGTGCTGGTGCCTTTGGCGCTGCCGGAGCCTTATGACTATGAGGCGCCCGAGGGCATGGCGGTTGAGCCCGGCTCCTATGTGATCGTGCCGCTGGGAGCGCAACTGCTTGTGGGCGTCGTCTGGGGCGAGGGGGCGAGCGGGCTGGAAGCCAAGCGCCTCAAGCCGATTGCCGAAGTGCTGGATGTCGAACCGATGCCCGAGGGGCTTCGTCAATTCATCGACTGGATGGCGGCCTATACGTTCAATGCGCGAGGCTCGGTGCTGAGACTCGCCATGCGTGCACCGGGCGCGCTGACGCCCGCACGGGTGCGGCTCGTCTATCGGCTGACCGACAAGCGTCCGGCGCGGATGACGCCCGCGCGGGAGCGGGTTGTCGAAACGGTGTCGGATGGATTTGCGCGCAGCATTCGCGAGATCGCCGACGAGGCGGGCGTGTCGGACGGCGTGGTGCGCGGGCTGGTGGAAGCGGGGACGCTGGCGGCGCATGAGATGCCGGCGGAAGCGGATTTCCCCGTGGTCGATTTCGAGGCGCATGGCAAGCCGCTCTCGGGCGAACAGGCGGCGGCGGCGCAAGTGCTTTGCGAGCGGGTGAAGGCGGAAGGTTTTGCGGCGCTATTGCTCGATGGCGTGACGGGTTCGGGCAAGACGGAAGTTTATTTCGAAGCGGTGGCGCAGGCGTTGCGACAAGGCAGGCAGGCGCTGATCCTGCTGCCGGAGATTGCGCTGACGAGCCAGTTTCTGGAGCGCTTCGAGGCGCGGTTCGGCGTGCGGCCTGCGGAATGGCATTCGGAGCTTTCGACGCGGGAGCGCGCGCGGGTCTGGCGCGGCGTCTCGGAGGGTCGTGCGCGCGTTGTCGTCGGGGCGCGCTCGGCGCTGTTCCTGCCTTTTGCGGAACTCGGTCTCATCGTCGTCGACGAGGAACATGAAGCGGCCTTCAAGCAGGACGAAGGCGTCAATTATCACGCGCGCGACATGGCTGTGGTGCGCGCCTCGCTCGGCAGTTTCCCGATCGTGCTGAGTTCGGCGACGCCTTCGCTCGAAACCGTCGTCAATGTCGAGCAGGGGCGCTATGAGCGCGTGGCGCTGACGGAGCGGCATGGCGTGGCGGAGATGCCTGTCATCACGGCGATCGACATGCGCGAGGATCCGCCGGAGCGTGGGCAGTGGCTGTCGCCGAAGCTGGTGAAGGAAGTGGCGGCGGCCTATGCGGCGGGCGAACAGTCGATGCTGTTTCTCAATCGTCGCGGCTATGCGCCACTGACGCTTTGCCGGACTTGCGGGCACCGGATCGAATGTCCGCAATGTTCGGCCTGGATGGTGGAGCATCGTTTTCGCCGCGAGCTGGTCTGTCATCATTGCGGCTATACGACAGGCATTCCCAAGGCGTGCCCCTCGTGCAATGCGGAGAATTCGCTGGTGGCCTGCGGGCCGGGCGTGGAGCGGATTGCCGAAGAAGTGGCGGAACGGTTTCCCGAGGCGCGCGTCGTGGTTTTGTCGAGCGACAATCTGCGCGGACCGCAAAGTCATGAAGAGGCCTTCCGGGCGGTGGAGGCGCGCGAGGTCGATATCATCATCGGTACACAGATCGTCGCCAAGGGGCATCATTTTCCCTGGCTCACCGTGGTGGGCGTGGTGGACGCCGATCTGGGGCTTGAGAACGGCGACCTGCGGGCCGCCGAGCGGACGTTCCAGCTGTTGCAGCAGGTGGCGGGACGCGCGGGACGCGCGGAGCGACCGGGGCGCGTTTACCTCCAGACCTATATGCCCGAGCATAGCGTCATGCGGGCGCTGATTGCGGGCGACCGGGATGCGTTTCTGGCGCGCGAGGCGCAAGCGCGCGAAAGGGTCAAGCTGCCGCCCTATGGCAGGCTCGCGGGCGTCGTCGTTTCGTCGGAAGATGCGGGGCTGGCGCAGAAATGGGCGCGCGAGCTGGCGCGCGCCGCCCCCAGCGCCGAAGACGTGGCGGTGCTGGGGCCTGCGCCTGCGCCGCTGGCGCTGTTGCGCGGACGGACGAGGCTGAGGTTTCTCGTGAAGGCGGGGCGCAACGTCAATATCCAGGCCTATATGCAGGCCTGGCTGGGGCCGCTGAAAGTGCCCGGTCGCGTGCGGGTGTCGGTCGATATCGACCCCTATAGCTTCCTTTGAGCGAAGCCCACCGGGTTCGACCGGTATGGATAACCAATTCTTAATGGCTCCTGCCTAGGGTTGGGGTGTCAGGGATTTGCCGGTGGGGCTCGTCCCTCATTCCTGCGGGGCTGCCATGAAATGCGCTGTGATTACGCCGGTCGGACCGGGCCATAAGGAAATGTATGAGGTTTGTCGGGCATCGATCGAAGAGGCCTGGGCCTTCGATCAGGGGCCGTTCGAGGCACTCGAGATCATGCCCATGTGGGACCTTGAGGGTGCGCATGGACGATCGGCGCGGCGCAACAGCGGCATCGATGAAGCGGCTGCGCTTGGCTGCGACTGGCTCTTTTTTCTCGATGCGGACGATCTCATGAACATGGGCGCCTTTGGCGCTTTCGGAAAGTTCTCCGAAGGGCTCGATGCCGTCTGGGGCAATATTTGCGAGACGACGATGAGCGACGACGCGATCCGTCTGCGCGAAGGGCAGATCGTGACGGCGACGACGCTGGAGGAAATTCTCGTGACGCCGCCCTTCCTGAGTTTGCAGATGGGCCATTTTGTGCGCACCGAATGCGCGGCGGCGGTGAAGTTCGACGTCGATATGGATACGGGCGAGGACTTCAAATATTACCTTGAAATGTGGAGCCGCTTTCGCTGCGCCAAGGTGCCGACGGTATTCTTCATCAACCGTCGCGGCGGACATTCGGTCGGGCCGCGCTCGGCCAATGGCGCGAACTGGAACAAGGCCGTCGAGAGCGTGGTGCTCGATTATTGCAAAGAACGCGAAATGTTTTCCGATTTCACTTTTGACGGAAAGCAAGCGCGTTTCGCCATCAACAATCCGTTCGACATCATTCAGCAGCATCATGTGAATGGCCGCTTCTTTGAGATCGAGGAATTGAAACAACTGACCGATATTGTCGGTCGCGGTAAATCGATCGTCGAAGTGGGCGCCAATGTCGGCAACCATCTCGTTTTCTATGCCCAGCACATGGACGCGAAGAAAATCTATCCCTTCGAGCCCAATCCGGATGCGGTGGCGCTTTTGTCGAAGAACATCGAGGTCAATGATCTCGACTCGTTGATCGACAAGCGCGGCATCGGCATCGGCGCGGGCGCTGCCTATGGCAAATTCGCCATCGAGCTGCCCGGTGAGAATAATCTGGGCGCGGCGCGTCTGCGGGCCGGCTCGGGTGAACTGGAGGTTTTCACCCTGGACGAAAAGCTTGGCGACGAGCCGGTCGACTTCATGAAGATCGACGTCGAGGGCATGGAATTCGAGGTGCTGAAAGGCGCACGCAACATCATTCGTCGCCATAAGCCGATTCTCATGGTCGAGGTGTTTCGGCCCCAGATTCCCGAGTTCGAGAGCTGGTGCATCGAAAATCACTACAATATCGTCAAGACCTTCCATTGCGTCTTTGCGGCCAACTTCGTGGCGGAAGCCGCCTGAGCGGCATTCATCCGTCTGGAGAAGTCTGAGGAGGCGTCCCCCCGGTGGGGCGCCTTTCGTTTTTGAACAGCCCAAAATGCCGCATGTTCGGCAATTTGCGGGCGCCGATGTTGCGCTGCCCATTCCCTTGTGTTACCTAACGCGCGGCTTCGGGGGACGCTCTTTAGCGCTGTCTTTTCGACGCCAAAATAAGTTAGCGATTTCAAGTGTTTAGCGTATCGGGGTTTTGGCCGGTACGGTGGTTTTCACGGAAACTTAAGCGAGCCTCAATTTGGCATCCGAGCATCACGTTTCAGGTATGGCTGGTCGTTACGCCACGGCGCTCTTTGAGCTTGCCGATGGCGCGAACAGCCTTGACGCTACGGCAAGCGACCTTGCCACTGTCAGCGCCCTTATCAATGAGAGCGACGATCTGCGCCGCCTCGTCACGAGCCCCGTCTTCGGCGTCGATGAACAAGCGCGGGCCTTCGCCGCTGTTCTGGACCGCGTCGGCGTCAAGGGGCTCACCGCCAATTTCATCGGCCTGGTGATCCGCAATCGCCGCCTCTTCGCGCTTCCCGACATGATTCAGGGCTTCAATGCCCTGCTGGCGACGAAGCGCGGCGAACTCAGCGCCGATGTCACGTCAGCCCATGCGCTGAACGATGCCCAGATTCAAAGCCTGAAAGCCTCGCTCAAGACGGCGACAGGCCGCGATGTTCAGATTAACGCCCATGTTGACGCCTCGCTCCTCGGTGGGCTGGTCGTCAAGGTCGGGAGCCGGATGATCGATTCGTCTCTCAAGACCAAACTCAATTCTCTCAAGCTCGCAATGAAAGAGGCCTCCTGATGGACATTCAGGCTGCAGAAATTTCTGCAATCCTCAAGCAGCAGATCCAGGGTTTCGGCGCGGAAGCGCAGGTATCCGAGATCGGCCAGGTTCTTTCCGTCGGTGACGGTATTGCCCGCGTCTATGGTCTCGACAACGTCCAGGCGGGCGAAATGGTCGAGTTCCCCGGTGGCGTGCGCGGCATGGCGCTGAACCTGGAAGCTGACAACGTCGGTATCGTTATTTTCGGTAACGACCGTGACATTAAAGAAGGCGACACCGTCAAGCGCACAGGCTCCATCGTGGACGTGCCGGTCGGCAAGGGTCTTCTGGGTCGCGTTGTCGATCCGCTGGGCAACCCGATCGACGGCAAGGGTCCGATCGTTTCGGACGAACGCCGCCGCGTGGACGTGAAAGCGCCCGGCATCATTCCCCGCAAGTCGGTGCATGAGCCGATGCAGACGGGTCTGAAGGCCATCGACGCGCTCATCCCGATCGGTCGTGGCCAGCGCGAATTGATCATCGGCGACCGTCAGACCGGCAAGACCGCCATCGCGATCGACGCCATCCTCAATCAGAAGCCCCTCAATCAGGGCGACGATGAAGGCTCCAAGCTCTATTGCATCTATGTCGCCATCGGCCAGAAGCGCTCCACGGTCGCCCAGATCGTGAAGACGCTGGAAGAAAACGGCGCGCTTCAGTACACGATCATCGTCGCCGCGACGGCCTCCGAGCCTGCGCCGTTGCAGTTCCTGGCGCCTTTCGCCGGTTGCACGATGGGCGAATATTTCCGCGACAACGGCATGCATGGCCTCGTCGTTTATGACGATCTTTCCAAGCAGGCCGTGGCCTACCGTCAGATGTCGCTGCTGCTGCGTCGTCCGCCGGGACGTGAAGCCTATCCGGGCGACGTTTTCTATCTCCATTCCCGCCTGCTCGAACGCGCCGCCAAGCTCAACGACGAAAATGGCAAGGGTTCGTTGACCGCCCTGCCGATCATCGAAACGCAGGCGAACGACGTGTCGGCCTATATTCCGACCAACGTGATCTCGATCACCGACGGTCAGATCTTCCTTGAAACGGACCTCTTCTATCAGGGTATCCGTCCGGCGGTGAACGTCGGTCTGTCGGTGAGCCGCGTGGGTTCGTCGGCCCAGATCAAGGCGATGAAGCAGGTTGCCGGCAAGATCAAGGGCGAACTCGCGCAGTATCGCGAAATGGCCGCCTTTGCCCAGTTCGGTTCCGACCTCGACGCCGCGACGCAGCGTCTGCTCAATCGTGGCGCGCGCCTGACAGAGCTGCTGAAGCAGGCCCAGTTCTCGCCGCTCAAGATCGAAGAACAGGTCGTCGTGATCTATGCCGGCGTGAACGGCTATCTCGACAAGCTGCCCGTTTCGGATGTCGGTCGTTTTGAAGCCGAGTTCCTGCGCTCCGTGCGCGCGAACAACGCCGATATTCTCGATGCGATCCGCACCGAGAAGGCCGTTTCCGACGCAACCGAAGGCAAACTCAAGGCGGCTGTCGAAAGCTTCGCCAAAGCGTTTGCCTGAGTATCACCAGAGCTGAAACAAACGAGATCAGGTAGCAGCGAATGGCGAGCCTAAAAGACCTAAGAAACCGCATTGCGAGCGTGAAATCGACGCAGAAGATCACCAAAGCCATGCAGATGGTGGCGGCGGCGAAGCTGCGTCGTGCTCAGGAAGCGGCTGAAGCGGCCCGTCCCTACGCGCAGCGTATGGACGGCGTGATGGCCAATCTTGCTTCCGGCATGGCGGGACGTGCGGGTGCGCCTGCTCTGCTCGCCGGAACCGGCAGCGACCAGACCCATCTCGTGATTGTCGCGACTGCCGACCGCGGGCTTTGCGGCGGTTTCAACTCGTCGATCTCGCGTCTGGCGCGTGAGCATATCTACAAGCTCATTCGTGAAGGCAAGACGGTGAAGATCGTCACCGTGGGTCGCAAGGGTCGCGATGCGCTGAAGCGCCTGTTCGGCGACAAGTTCGTGAAATCCTATGAGTTCACGGGCATTCGCCAGATCGGTTTCGCGCAGGCTGAAGATATCTCGAACTATGTGCTCTCGGCTTTCGAGGCGGGCGAGTTCGATGTGGCGACGATCTTCTTCTCGAAGTTCGTCAATGTGGTGACGCAGATCCCGACAGCCCAGCAGCTGATCCCGGCGAGCCTTCCGGCGGCCGACGAAGTGGCTGGCGTCGATCTCGGCGGCGCCATCTACGACTACGAGCCCGATGAGGCCGAAATTCTGAAAGACCTGTTGCCGCGCAACCTGTCGATCCAGATTTTCAAGGCGCTGCTGGAAAATGTCGCCGGCGAATTCGGCGCCAAGATGTCGGCCATGGATAACGCCACGCGTAATGCCGGCGAGATGATCAAGAAGCTGAACATCACCTACAACCGTTCGCGGCAGGCGATGATCACCAAGGAACTGATCGAAATCATTTCGGGCGCAGAAGCCCTGTAAAGCTACTATCGCCCTTGACGGGGCCCCTGAGACGGGAAGATTGAAGGAAATGCTATGAGCAAAGCAGTCGGAAAGATCGCCCAGGTAATCGGCGCTGTCGTGGACGTTCAGTTCCCCGACAATCTGCCCGCCATTCTGAACGCGCTGGAAGTGACCAACAACGGTCAGCGTCTGGTGCTCGAAGTGGCGCAGCATCTGGGTGAAAACACGGTTCGCGCCATCGCGATGGACACCACCGAAGGCCTGACACGCGGCGACGAAGTGCGCGACACGGGCACGGCCATCTCGGTGCCGGTCGGCGAGGGTACGCTGGGCCGCATCATCAACGTCATCGGCGAGCCGGTGGACGAAGCCGGTCCGGTGAAGTTCGAAGCCCGTCGCGAAATCCATCAGGACGCGCCTGCCTTCGTCGAACAGTCAACCGAAGCCGAAATGCTCGTCACGGGCATCAAGGTCGTCGATCTGCTCGCGCCTTATGCGCGTGGCGGCAAGATCGGCCTGTTCGGCGGCGCTGGCGTGGGCAAGACGGTTCTCATTCAGGAACTCATCAACAACATCGCGAAAGCGCATGGTGGTTACTCGGTCTTCGCCGGTGTGGGTGAACGCACCCGCGAAGGCAACGACCTTTACCACGAAATGATCGAGTCCGGCGTGAACAAGGACCCGCATGAAAACAACGGCGACACCACCGGTTCGAAATGCGCCCTCGTGTTCGGCCAGATGAACGAGCCGCCCGGAGCGCGTGCGCGTGTGGCTCTGACGGGTCTGACGGTCGCCGAACATTTCCGCGACAAGGGCCAGGACGTGCTGTTCTTCGTGGACAACATCTTCCGCTTCACGCAGGCCGGTTCGGAAGTGTCCGCTCTGCTGGGCCGTATTCCTTCCGCCGTGGGCTATCAGCCGACGCTCGCCACCGACATGGGCCAGTTGCAGGAACGCATCACGACGACGACCAAGGGTTCGATCACCTCGGTGCAGGCCATTTACGTGCCCGCCGACGACTTGACTGACCCGGCGCCTGCCGCCTCGTTTGCTCATTTGGACGCGACGACCGTGTTGAACCGTGCGATTTCGGAAAAGGGCATTTATCCCGCCGTGGATCCGCTCGACTCGACCAGCCGTATTCTCGAGCCGCGCGTTGTCGGTCAGGAACATTACGACACGGCGCGTCGCGTGCAGGAAATCCTGCAACGCTACAAGTCGCTGCAGGACATCATCGCCATTCTCGGCATGGATGAACTGTCGGAAGAAGACAAGCTGGTCGTGACGCGCGCTCGCAAGATCGAACGCTTCCTGTCGCAGCCGTTCTTCGTGGCCGAAGTGTTTACAGGCTCGCCGGGCGTGCTCGTCGATATCAAGGACACCATCAAAGGCTTCAAAGGTCTGTGCGATGGCGAATACGACCATCTGCCGGAAGCGGCCTTCTACATGGTCGGCACCATCGAAGATGCGGTCAAGAAGGCCGAGCGTCTCGCGGCAGAAGCTGCTTAAGAAACTCGGGTAAGGTCTCATGGCTGACAAGCTGCATTTTGAACTCGTGTCGCCGGAACGGCTCCTTCTTTCAGAAGGCGTCGACATGGTGACCGTGCCCGGCAAGGAAGGCGACTTTGGCGTTCTGGCCGGTCACGCGCCGGTGATGACGACGTTGCGTCCGGGCGTCATCAACGTCGATGACGCGGGCAAGGCCCAGCAGCGCATTTTCGTGCGTGGCGGTTTTGCAGAAGTGACACCCAAGGGGCTGACCATTCTCGCCGAGAATGCCATTCCGCTGGAAGAACTGAACACGGCCATGCTGGACCAGGAAATCCAGAATGCGCAGGAAGACGTGTCGGACGCGAAATCCGACGAGACGCGCCAGTCGGCGCAGGAAAAGCTCGATCACCTGAAGCAGCTGCGCGAGGCTCTTTAAGGGTTTTCGACGCTGCCAAAGCGACATCAAAAGAGGCGGCGCCGACATGGCGCCGCCTTTTTTCTTTGCTAAAATTGAAGCGTCCGGCGGCGTTTCGTGACGCGCGATGTTTTGGCGCGCCGCCGGGGCTTAACGCTTGAGGTTCGTTGAAGTAGGATTTGTGACAGTCGAGAATGGCTGTAAACGGCTGGTAGGCAGAGTTATGAAGCGACATTGGTCACTTGAAGATATTCACTGGGAAGACTTCGACGCCTCGAAGGTCGATGCCGATATTCTGTGCGCGGTGAAAGCCGCCGCCATGGTCGAATATAATGCGCCCGATTATGTGACCTATCTTTGCAATGTGTTTGCCGACCGGCCCGACGTGAAGGCATTGGTGCAGCAATGGGGCGATGAAGAGGTCCAGCATGGCGCCGCGCTGGCGCGCTGGGCGGAGCTTGCCGACCCTGCCTTCAAGTTCGATGACGCTTTCGCGCGGTTTCGGGCGGGCTACTCGATCCCCGTCGACGAAGTGCAATCGGTGCGCGGCAGCCGCGCAGGCGAGCTGGTCGCGCGTTGCGTGGTGGAGAGCGGCACGTCGTCCTATTACACGGCGATCAAGGATGCGACGAGCGAACCTGTCCTGAAGCAGATTGCCG
Organism: Parvibaculum sp.; assembly: GCA_049303435.1. GTDB lineage: Bacteria > Pseudomonadota > Alphaproteobacteria > Parvibaculales > Parvibaculaceae > Parvibaculum. Next base: position 22,516 of record JBAQNC010000243.1, read on the forward strand.
CCAATATCGCCGCCGACGAGTTCCGCCACTACAAGCTCTTCTACGAGCAATTCCAGACGTTGAATGAAGTGCTGCCGTCACGCCTGACGCGGGCGCGGATCGCCATCGGTCGCGTTTCGGAAGCCGACGACGACGAGCTGAGCTACGCCTATTATGCGGCCAATACGAAGGGGGACGGCGCCGTCGCCTATGATCGCGCGATTTTCGCCAAGGCTTATGAGAAGCGCGCCTTTTCTCTTTATCGCCGTCAGCACACGGATCGACTTGTGGCGATGGTCGGCAAGGCGATCGGATTGAAGCCGCACGGGCTTTTCATGCGCGCGGTCTCATCGTCCGTCTGGGCCTTCTGGCGCTTCAGGACATGGCGGTTGTCGGGCGCGCCAGTCTAGGCTGAGGGTCTTGTCAGCGGCGTGAAGTCTTCGACGATGCGCCGGTAGATGCCGCGCTTGAAGGGCACGACGAGATCGACGATCTGATCGAGCGGCACCCATTTCCATTCGCTGAATTCCTGGTGATCGTCGGCGGCGATGTCGATATCGCTGTCGATCCCGAGAAAGCGCATGGCGTACCAGCGTTGTTTCTGGCCACGGAATTTTCCCTTGAGCGCGCGACCGACAAGCTCGGGCGGCAGGTCATAGGTGAGCCAGTCATCGATCATGCCGATGATTTCGACCTTGGAGGGATGGACGCCTGTCTCTTCCTGCAATTCGCGCAAGGCCCCTGCTTCGGGATCCTCGCCCTTGTCGATGCCGCCCTGTGGCAATTGCCAGGTGAAGGTGTCGGATTCGCCCGTCTCGATGCGATTGCCCATGAAGACGCGGCCATCGGCGTTGATCAGCACGACACCGGCGCAGGGACGATAGGGGAGCGTTTCAGGGTCGACGAGAACGCCGTCGGGAATTTTCACTTTGGGCTTTCTGGCCATGAATCCATCAATATCAATTGGTGTCGAGCGTGGCGCTGACGGGGACGAGGGTGATGCCCCTGGCGCCAATGGTCTTTGCCCAGTCGGCAATCGCATCGACCGTGATCGGGAAGCCTGAGGCGATGCCGATGGCGGGGCCTTTCGCCCTGGCGCTTTTTTCGAGCGCGGTGAAAGAATCGGCAATCATGTCATTGCTGCGGATCAGGTCGATGTTGCCGACGCCGGTGGTGAAGGGCAGGTTGACCTCGGGCGCGAGCCTGGAAACCAGACTGCGGCTTGTCGCGCCATTGTCGACATACATGAGGCCGCGCGACTTCAGCGCCGAGAGAATGGGCGAGAGCGCCGACTGGTCCGTGACGAAGCGCGCGCCCTGATAATTCATGACGCCGACATAGCCGGTGAAGCGGCTGAGCAGCCATTGCAGGCGCGAGACGTTTTCGGAAGCGGAAAGCGAGGTCAGCAGCGTGTAGGGACCGGGATCATTTTGCGGATAGCCGAAGGGCTCCATCGGCAATTCGAGCAGCACTTCATGGCCGGCTTCGCGCGCCTTGTCGATCCAGCCTTGCAGGCCGTCGCCATAGGGGGCGAAGGAAAGCGTCACTTCCGGCGGCAGGACCTCGATGGCATGTTTGGTGGCGCTTTCGGAAATGCCAAGCCCGGAGACGACGAGCGCGATGCGGGGTCCATCGGAAATATTGGCTGGCAGCGGACGGGCATAGACCTGATAGGGCTTGCGACCATCCTTGCCGATGATGGGGAGCGGGCCTTCGCTTGTCTTTTCGATCAGCGCGGGATCGGGCACGGGCTTCAGGGGAGCAACGGGGGCAAGCGGGCCGACCGGAGCGGGGCCGCCGGAGACGGATTCCGCGCCGACGATCTTGATATCGCCCACGGTGCTGTCGGAGGCGGCGCCGTCGTCGCCTGCGTTATTGGCGCCGTTCAGCTTTTGCGCAGCTTCCAGCAACGAGAGTTCTGCCGACGTCAGCATGTCGGCGTTGGCGGCGTCGGCGGGGAGCGGCGTTGCGCCGGGCGTCTCGTCCGTGTCGTCGGTTGACTTGTCGGTGCGCAGATCGACAGGTGGAGCAATCTCCGCCGCCGCCTGTTTTTCCTGCGCCGGATCGGGCGCGAGTTTCAGTTCGACGACCGGTTTGCCGTCCTTGCCGTCGCCGGTGAGCGCAAGCCAGACGGCGACGCCGCCATAGAGACAGGCGACGATTGCGGCAGCCAGCAGAAGAATGCTGGGCCCGCGTCTTCTAGGGCTCTTTTCGATCGGCATCCTGTTCGACATGACCCTTTACATGATCCTTGCAGGGCGAACGCTCATGATGAGGTTTGCCTCGGCTGATCAATTGGCGGCAGTTGTCGCCTTGGTGATGAAGTGGGCGTTCTGGCGGACGCCGTTCAGCAGGTCGATGGCGTAGAGAAGCTGCCGGTCGTCCTTCTTGTCCTGCGGCACGTAGCTGTCGGAGCCCGCGACTTCCGTCGATCCGTCTTCCGGCGTGAGATGGCCCGGCAATTCCGCTTCGCCGGTGATCAGCGAGCGCTTCTTGATTTTCGGGTCTTCAGCCTGCTCGACCTTGATGTCGGGCTGGATGCCCTTGGCCTGGATGGAATTGCCCGACGGCGTGTAATAGCGCGCGGTCGTGAGACGCAGCGCGCCGTCGGCGCCCATCGGGATGATGGTCTGCACCGAGCCCTTGCCGAAGGAGCGCGTGCCCAGGATGGTGGCGCGGCGATGATCCTGAAGCGCGCCAGCGACGATTTCCGACGCGGAGGCCGAACCGCCATTGACGAGCACGATCACCGGGCGACCCTGCGTGAGATCGCCGCCATGCGCGTTGTAGCGCTGCGTGTCTTCGGGATGGCGACCGCGCGTGGAGACGATTTCGCCTTCCTCGACGAAGTCGCCGCCAACGGCGATGGCCTGATCGAGAAGGCCGCCGGGATTGTTGCGCAGGTCGAGGATGTAGCCCTTGACCTTGGCCGCGCCGATCTGGCGCTGCAGCTTGCGGATGGCTTCCTCCAGCAGGTCGCCGGTCTGTTCGTTGAAGGAGGTGATGCGGATATAGGCAATGTCGCCTTCGCGATGGTACTTCACCGACTTGATGGTGATGACGGCGCGGTTGAGCTTGACGTCGAAAGGCTCGTCCATGCCCTTGCGAATGACGGTGAGCGTGATCGGCGTGTTGACCGGCCCGCGCATCTTGTCGACCGCATCCGACAGCGTGAGGCCGAGGATCGGCTTGCCGTCGATATGGGTGATGTAGTCGTTGGGGCGCAGACCGGCGCGGCTGGCGGGCGTATCGTCGATGGGGGTGACGACCTTGACGACGCCATTCTCCATCGTGACCTCGATGCCGAGGCCGCCGAATTCGCCGCGCGTCTGCACCTGCATGTCGCGGAAACTCTTGGGGTTCATGTAGCTCGAATGCGGATCAAGCGACGTCAGCATGCCGTTGATGGCGGCTTCCACGACCTTGGCGTCGTCGACCGGTTCGACATAGTCGGCGCGGACGCGCTCGAAGACATCGCCAAAAAGGTTCAGCTGGCGATAGGTGTCGCTGCCTGCGGCATGGGCTGCGGTGTCGAAGCCGTCCGTCTGGAAAGCAAACATCGCTAGGGCCGATACCAGGGTTCCTACGGCGAAACCTGTAAGCACTGACTTTTTCATTTATCCACGCGCCTTTTTGTCACTCATCATTAGCCACGGTCGAGGGTCGATCGGGTCGCTGTTCTTGCGAAACTCAATATAAAGGGAGGGTCTTCCATCTGTCGCGGATTTCCGCGCAGATTCACCATTTTCATCAGAAGATGGTTGATCATATCCACTTTCCGCCGCGCCCATGCGCCCCACAGGCTCTCCTGCGAGGACGGATTGGCCGACCGCGCCGTCAATCTCGGCCATTCCGGCGAGCAGTACATGGTATCCTTCGCCCACCGACAGGATCAATAGCTGTCCATAACGTCTGAATGGCCCGGCAAAGACAATCTTACCATCAAATGGGGCAACGATCTGTGCGCCGGGCCTCGTCGCAACGGTCATGCCCTCGGTTTTTCCGCCTGCGCCATTGGGCTGGCCGAAGCCCGAGAGCAACAGCCCCGTGGCGGGCAGGCGGATCAGACCTTTTGCTTCAGAAAAATGGCGTGATGAAGGCAAGGCCGTGGTCGAGGTGGGCGGGGTCAGCATGGCGAGTTCCGCGCCTTTGCCGCCGGAACGGGGCGGCCCGTCGCCATTATCCGCGAAGGCAGGGGTGGACAGGGGTTTTGGGGCAGGCGCGCGCGGTTCGGGTCTTGTCTGGGGCAGGCGGTTCTGGGCCTGGCTTTCCAGCCGCGAGATCAGGTCGTTGAGGTCGGTCGCCTCGCGCGAGAGACGCGTGGCCCGGGTTTCTTCTTTCGTGGCGGCCACGGTGAGCTTCTTCTGGCGGGCGATCTTCCGGGCCAGCAAGGCTTCCAGATCGGCGCGCTCGCGCTCCAGCGAGGCCTTGGCCTGCGCCAGCGTGGTGCGTTCGGCCATAATGCTCTGGCGCAATTCCATGAGCTTTTGCAGCCGCATCTTGAGGTATTCGGCCTGGGCTTTCAGCTCCGGCACGGCCTCGCCCATGAGGATGGCGCTGCGGATGGCGCCGAGCGCGTCATCGGGTTTGACGGCAAGGGCGGGCGGCGGGTTGCGGTCGAGGCGGGCAAGCGCGCCCAGCAAGGTGGAGATGCGCGCGCGCCGGGTTTTCAGTTGCGCCAGCAAGGCCGTTTCGGCGGTATTGAGATCGTCGAGGCGGCGCTCGGAGGCCGAGACTTCGGCTTCGCGGGCCTGAACCTTGGCGGCGGTGGCGATGAGTTTGGTGCGCGTTGCGGCGATGTCCTGCGCGGCGGCCTGAGACTGGGCTTCCAGCGCCTTCTTGCGTTCGAGGCTCGAGTCCACCTGCTGTTTCAGGGTTTCGAGCTTTGAAGGGTCGGTGACTTCTGCGCGCGCACTCGTCGAGACAAGGGCGGGAGCAAGAGTGAGCGCCAGCGCCAAGAGGGCGGTTCGCGGACGACGATCAGGCTGGAACACTGTCTGGCCGTTCAAGACTGTTCGTTTCAAGACTGGTGGCGTCCGGCTGCACAAGGAGAGTTGAGCCGGTCATGCTTTCGGGACGCTCAAGCCCCATGAGATCGAGCACGGTTGGCGCGACATCGGCAAGCGTTCCGTAGCGCAGTTTCGGACGCGCCTTGCCTGTGAGAGCGGGCGAGACCAGCGTGAAGGGCATGTTGGAAGACGTGGGGCCGCGCCAGGGCTTGCCCGTGGCCGGATCGGCCATTCTTTCGCCGCGACCGAAGGCGCTGGTGATAATCATCGTGCCGCCGCGCTTTTCGATCTGGGCGGCGATCTTGCCGAGATATTTGTCGATGGCCTCAGCCGCCTCGACGGTGGCGCGCATATTGCCGGTGCGCCCGACAAGCGCGACATTGGCGAAATTGACGAGCAGGAAATCGTGCTCGCCCTTCTTGATTGCGTTCATGGCCTCGATGGTGAGGTCGGCGGCGGCAAGTTCGGGGCGCTTTTCCATTTTGGCGAGCGGCGGCGTTTCGGCCAGCGCCAGGGTTTCGCCGCGGTAGAGGCGAGGGACGCCCGCGCGCCAGAAATTGGAGAGGTTTTTTTCCGCGGTCGTCTCGGTCAGCAAAAGCTGGGTGAGGCCGGCTTGCGACAACACTTCGGGCAGGGTTGCGGGCGGTTCGAGCGGCGCAAAGAGCGGCTCGACCACGTCAAGGCCTTCGCCATCGAGCGCGACCAGCGAATGGGCGGCGGAAAGAAGGCCGCCTGCCTCGCTTGCGAGCAGCGCCTGCATGAGCGTGGCCCCCAGATCAGGCCGCAGATTAACGAGAAGGACGGCGTCGTCGCGTCTTATGCCGCGATAGTTCTGGGCGATGGAGGGCGTGACGCGATCGTCGTCCAGCCGCTTGGCGTAGCATTGGTCGACATGGGCTGAGAGATATTCCGTACGCGGCATATCGGCGTCGACAATGGCCTTGAGGGCTGATTTGAGACTGGCCTCGTTGGCCGTTTCGTCAAGCGTCAAGCCGCGCCCCATGATGCTTGCGAGTTGCGCGTTTTCGGCGCCCGCCATGTCGTCAAGCAGTTCGGTGAGGTAGACGATGCCGCTTTGCGAGGCGGTGTCGATGCCGTCGGTGATGCCGTGGACGAAGACCTTGACGCCTTCATGGCTGAGGAGCGCGGCAAGCACGGCGAGATGGTTCTGATGTCCCGCGTCGCCGCCGGGCGAAGCCAGGCCAATCAAATGCACCGCGCCGCCAAGCGGGCGCACGCGCTGGACGAGTTTGCGCAGGACGGGATTGGCGGCCAGGCCATTGGGCCCGTCGTCATTGAGCGCGCGATTGATGCGGGCAATGTCCTGTTCGATGGGGCGGCCTGCGCCCATCGTCATATAGCCCGCCTGCTGGCTGCCCGGCTTGCCGGGAGGCATGCCGACATCAGGACCGGCGGCGGTCAGGACGGTATGGGGATAGGTGCCGGCGAGACGGTCATAGACGGGCGTGCGCGCATGGGCGAGAGCATTTGCTTCCCGCTCCGCGCTGATGCCCCAGCCGTCCAGCGATATAAGGACGAGGGGACGGACGCCGATTTTACCGTTCATTTTTTCGAGACAGTCCCAGCTTCGCGTATCCCGTTCGATCGATTGATCGGAACACTTGTCTGTCAAAATTAGTCGAAGGTGTGAATCGTGTCCATGTGTGGACCCGTTTCGCGCTCATTTTGGCATGATAAATGTTGATTAATCATGTTCAGTATGGCGTCGGACGGTGAAATTTCGGTTTGCCGTGCATGAAAGCGCGGCTCAGGCCCTGTGATAGGGATGACCTGCGAGAATACTCACTGCGCGGTAGATCTGTTCACTCAGCAAGACGCGCACAAGCATATGCGGCCAGGTCATGGGGCCGAAGGCGAGGAGATGATCGGCGCGCTCGCGAAAGGCCGCGTCGAGCCCATCTGCGCCGCCGATGACAAAGGCGAGATCGGCAACGCCACTGTCGCGCCATTGGCCCAGCCGCGCGGCGAAGGCTTCGCTGCCTTCCATGCGACCGCGCTCGTCCAGCGCGACGATGCGGGCACCTGAGGGAATGGCGTTTTTCAGAAGTGCGGCTTCGGCGGTCTTGAGCTTTGGACCTTCGAGGCGGCGTTTTTCCTCGACCTCGGTGAGTGAGAGGCCGGTGATGCCGAGGCCGCGACCGGCAGCCTCGGCGCGTTTCATGTAATCGTCGATCAGCGTCTTTTCCGGACCTGCCCGCAGTCGCCCCACGGCGCAGATTTCAATGCGCATGGGTTTTCAGCCTCAGAGGATGGCCTGATCTTCAGGAATGTCGGCGGCCCACATTTTTTCGAGGCGGTAGAATTCGCGCACTTCCGGGCGGAAGACATGGATGACGATGTCGCCAGCGTCGATCAGCACCCAGTCGCCTTGCGTCATGCCTTCGACGCGAGCATGGCCGAAGCCTTCTTCCTTGAGGCGACGCATCAGATGGTCGGAGACCGCGCCGACATGACGACCCGAGCGACCCGAGGCGACGACCATATAGTCGGCCATCGGCGTCTTGTTGCTGAGGTCGATGGCGACAATGTCTTCGGCCTTGTCGTCTTCAAGGCTCTTGATGACGAGCTTGAGCATGGCCTTGACGTGCTTGCGGTCGACGGCATCCCTGGCGGCGTCGGCCTTTTTGCGCGCGGCGATGGCGGCGGCCTTGGGTTCAGCCATTTTGGCCGCAGGCTTTGCTTTTGGCCTGGCGGCTGTCTTTGCGACAGCTTTGGGCTTTGCCGTCGTCTTGGGCTTTGGCTTTGCGGCGGCTTTCGGTTTTGCCGCTGCCTTTGCCGTCGCTTTGGGTGCAGGTTTTTTCGCGGTTGTCGCCTTTTTGGCCGGAGCGGCTTTCTTCGCCGTCGTGGCGGGTTTGCTCACAGGTTTTTTGGCAGCAGGTTTTGCGGCGGTCCTAGGGGTGGTCTTGGCTTTGGGCGCGGCCTTGGCGGCGGGCTTTTTGGCAACCTTGGCGGTTTTGGGTTCCGGGCTCAGGAAAACGCTCCTTCAAGAATGTCTGACCCATGCCGATTTTCAGCATGGTCACTGGTTGGGATGAGAATAGAGGTCGTGGCCTCCAACATCAATGTGTTGGCGCGGCGAAGCTTTTATGACGCGCGGGCCCTGATCGCCGTGGCCGAGGCCGAATGTTCGCGACCTTGCAGGAAAACGAGGGCAGGGGCGGCGAGAGAGGGAAGCAGGCGGGCGTCGCTCGCCTCGATGGTGACGGGGCGGAGAAGCTCTGCGGCGGGAGAAAGCCGCGCTTTCAGCGTGAAACCGGGCCGTGGATAGACGGCTATGGGCAAGGTGGCGGCAATGTCGCGCCATCTGGCCCAATGCGGGAATTGCAGCATGTTGTCGGCCCCCATGAGCCAGACGAAATCGACGCCGGGGTAGCGTTTTTTCAGCGCTTTCACCGTGTCGATGGTGAAACGCGTATGAAGGCGGGTTTCGATGTCGGTGACAGTGATGCGTTTTTCGCCCGAAGCGACGACAAGGGCGCGCGCGCCTTCCATGCGCTTTTCGAGCGGAGCCATGTCGCGGGCGCTTTTGAGCGGGTTCTGCGGCGAGACGAGCCACCAGACGCGATCGAGGCTGAGCGCCCGGAGGCATATGCGGGCGACATGGAGATGGCCTTCATGCGCGGGGTTGAAGGAGCCTCCCATGAGGCCCACGCTCATGCCGGGCGTGAGGAATTCGCCGCGCCTTGAGGACATGGCTTATGGCCTGACCTGACCGGAACCGCGCACGATATATTTGAAGCTGGTGAGCTGTTCGACGCCGACGGGGCCGCGCGCATGGAACTTGCCCGTGGCGATGCCGATTTCAGCGCCCATGCCGAATTCGCCGCCATCGGCAAATTGCGTCGAGGCGTTGTGCAGCAGGATGGCGCTGTCGAGCCTGTTGAGAAACCTGTCGGCGACAGCCTGATCGTTCGTGACGATGGCTTCGGTGTGATGCGAGCCATAGGTGTTGATGTGCCTGATCGCGGCATCGACACCGTCGACGACATGGACGGCAATGATGGCGTCGAGATATTCGGTGGCCCAGTCTGAATCGATGGCGGCGACGACGCGGTCGTCAACGGCCTGTGTCGCCGCATCGCCGCGAATTTCGCAACCGGCGTCAATCAGCGCGGCGACGAGGGGGGCGAGATGCGTTGACGCGCAGGCCTTGTCCACCAGCAATGTTTCCGCCGAGCCGCAAATGCCCGTGCGGCGCATCTTGGCGTTGACGACAATGGCTTTGGCCATGTCGAGGTCGGCCGCGCCGTCGACATAGACGTGGCAAACGCCTTCCAGATGCGCGAAGACGGGGACGCGGGCGTCTGCCTGGACGCGGGCCACAAGGCTCTTGCCGCCACGGGGCACGATGACGTCGATGGCGCCGTCGAGGCCTGTCAGCATTTCGCCCACCGCCGCGCGGTCCGTCGTCTCGACGAGTTGCACGGCATGTTCGGGCAGGTTCGAAGCGAGGAAACCTTCGACCAGCGCCTGATGGATGGCGTGATTGGAATGCGTCGCTTCGGAACCGCCGCGCAGGATGGCGGCATTGCCCGCCTTCAGGCAAAGGGCGGCGGCGTCCGCCGTCACATTGGGGCGGCTTTCATAGATGATGCCGATGGCGCCGAGCGGCGTGCGGATGCGCTCGATGTGCAAACCATTGGGGCGGTCCCATTCGGCGATCTTCGTGCCCACGGGATCGGCCAGCGCGGCGATGGCTTCGATGCCTTTGGCCATCGCCTCGACGCGGGCGTCGTCAAGCGCCAGACGGTCGAGCATGGCGCCCGACAGACCCTTGGCGCGGGCGTTCGCCATGTCTCTGGCGTTGGCGTCCAGAATGTCGCCGGCATTGGCGCGGATGACCATCGCGGCGCAGAGGAGGCCGGCGTCCTTTTGCTTTGTCGGTGTGGAGGCGAGAACGGCGGAAGCGGCGCGGGCATGCGCACCCATCACGGCCATCGTCGCGCCGATGTCGGCGCCTTTGGTTTCTGCGTTGAGATCAATGACGGTCACGGCTTTGCTCTTTCGCATATTGTCCAGTGGGGGGCAATCTAGCCCATTAGAAGGATCGGGTCCAAGTTCGGGCGGTCAGGCCTTCATGACGAGATCGTCGCGATGGATCATCTCGGCGCGGCCTGAAAAGCCCAGCAAAGTCTCGATTTCGCTGGAATTGTGGCCTTTGAGGAGGGCAGCGTCGGCGTTCGAATAGGCGCTGAGGCCACGGGCAATTTCGTGGCCCTGAGCGTCCAGCACGCTGACCGCATCGCCGCGATCGAATGTGCCGGTCACCTGCGTGACGCCTGCGGGCAGCAGGCTGCGGCCCTGACCCAGCGCCTTCACCGCGCCATCGTCAATCGTCAGTGAACCCAGTGTCTTGAGCCCGCCGGAGATCCAGCGTTTGCGCGAGGCGACGGGCGTATTATGGGCGGTGAACCAGGTGCAGCGCGCGCCTTCTTCAAGGGCGCGGAGCGGGTGATCCGTGCGGCCACTGGCGATCACCATATGGCAACCGCTTTCGACCGCGATCTTTGCGGCGGCGACCTTGGTCTTCATGCCGCCACGGCTCGTCTCGGAGGCCGCATCGCCCGCCATCCCCTCGATCTCGGGCGTGATCTCGCTGACCTCGAAGAGGTGTTTCGCGCCGGGCTCGGAGGGATGCGCGGTGTAGAGCCCGTCCACGTCGGAGAGCAGGACGAGGCAGTCGGCGGAGATCATGGAGGCGACGCGGGCCGCGAGGCGGTCATTGTCGCCATAGCGGATTTCGGTGGTCGCCACCGTGTCGTTTTCATTGATGACGGGCACCGCACCGAGCTTCAGCAGCGTGTTCAGGGTCGAGCGCGCATTGAGATAGCGGCGGCGTTCTTCCGTGTCGTCGAGCGTCAGCAGGATCTGCGCGCAGCTGCGGCCATAGGCCGACAGAATTTCCTGAAAGGCATGGGCGAGCGAAATCTGGCCGATGGCGGCTGCCGCCTGACTTTCTTCAAGTTTCAGCTTGCCCGGCGCGAGTTTCAGCGCGCGGCGGCCAAGCGCAATCGCGCCCGACGAGACGATCAGCATTTCCTGACCGCGGGCGCGCATGGTGGCGACATCCTCGACGAAGGCTTGCAGCCAGGGACGGTTGAGCTTGCCGGTTTCAGCGTCTGTGAGAAGGGCCGAACCGATTTTCACCACTACGCGGCTGGCATTCGTGAGGCGAGAAATGCTTGTGGCAGAGGCGCTTTTCGCGTTGGGGCTCATGGACGCCAGCCTTCTTCTTCCTCGGGCGCTTCGCTGGCGGCTTTTTCCGCCGCATTGGCGGCTGCGATGGCGTCGGCGGCGAGATGGAGGACCACGGACATGCCTTCACCCGTGACGCCGGAAAGGAGGTGGACCTTGACGCCGCGGCCTGCGGCCTTCTTCAGCGCCTTCATCTTCTCGCTGCGTTCTTCTTCCGACAGCGCGTCGCATTTGTTGAGGCAAAGGATTTCGGGCTTGTCTTCAAGGCCTGCGCCATAGGCTTCAAGCTCGCCGCGCACGACATTATAGGCTTCGGCGACATCTTCCTGCGTGCCATCGACCAGATGGATCAGCGTGCGGCAGCGCTCGACATGGCCGAGGAAACGGTCGCCCAGACCCAGACCTTCGCTCGCGCCCTCGATGAGACCGGGAATGTCGGCCAGCACGAAGGTGCGCGCATCGACCGAGACGACGCCGAGACCGGGCGTGAGCGTGGTGAAGGGGTAGTCCGCGATCTTGGGCTTGGCGGCGCTGGTGGCGGCGAGGAAGGTGCTCTTGCCCGCGTTGGGCAGGCCGACGAGACCTGCATCCGCGATGAGTTTCAGGCGCAGCCAGATCCAGCTTTCCGCGCCTTCGAGGCCGGGGTTGGCGTGGCGGGGGGCGCGATTGGTCGAGGTCTTGAAATGCGCATTGCCGAAGCCGCCATTGCCGCCTTTCAGCAGCACGATGCGCTGGCCGACGCGGGTCATGTCGGCAATCATGGTCTCGCCTTCCTCGTCGAAAATCTGCGTGCCGACGGGGACCTTCAGCACAGCGTCCTCGCCGTTGAAGCCATGACGGTTGCGACCCATGCCGTGCATGCCGGTCCTGGCCTTGAAATGCTGCTGGAAGCGATAGTCGATCAGCGTGTTGAGGCCGTCGACGCATTCGACGACGACATCGCCGCCCTTGCCGCCGTCGCCGCCGTCGGGACCGCCGAATTCGCGGAATTTCTCGCGCAGGAAACTGACCGATCCGGCGCCGCCGTCGCCGGATCGGATATAGACTTTTGCCTCGTCGAGAAACTTCATTTCATTTATCCGGTGCGGCGCTTGAGGACCATGCGAAGGGCATGAACCTTTTGGCGCCGGGCCTCGCTCCAGGCCAGTGTTTCGCCAGTATAGCGGAAGCCGAGCTTTGTCAGCACGCTTCCTGAGGCATGGTTTTCGGCCATATGGCCCGCGGTCAAGCGGTCGATAGGCCGCGACAGAAAGGCATGGGCGACGAGGCGGCGGCCCGCTTCGGTGGCGATGCCATTATTCCAATAGGGTTCGCCGACCCAATAGCCGATTTCATAGGTCTCGTCCTCCTCGGAAAAATCCAGGCCAACGCTGCCCACGAGTTCGCCCTGTTTTTCGATGGCGAAGGGAAAGCTCCTGCCTTTGGCGCGCGCCTCGTCATGGCTTGCGATCCATTGCTCGGCATGGGTTTCCCCATAGGGATAGGCAATGCGCGCCAGCATGCTGGCCACTTTCCAGTTGCCGACAAGCGCACGCACGCGGGGCGCATCATCGGGGGTGAAAGGTCTCAAGACCAGTCTTTCCGTTTTCAGTCTGTCTTCCATCGGGGTCTCCTTTGCCCCGAGAGATACGAAAAAAGGGAGATGGCGACCCATCTCCCTCTCGTAACCGGATGGCCGCCACCTTGCGAGGTGGCGGCGCCTCGCGTGAATTAATCCGCCGCTACGGCCGGCATGGCTGCCGGGACAACCGACACATAGGTGCGGCCGTTTTTCTTGGCGCGGAAGGCAACCGTGCCTTCGGCTTTCGCGAAAATCGTGTGGTCCGTGCCCATGCCGACATTGTCGCCGGGGTGCACTTTGGTGCCGCGCTGACGGATGATGATGTTGCCGACGGTCACAGCCTGACCACCGAACTTCTTCACGCCAAGACGACGACCGGCGCTGTCGCGACCGTTACGGGATGAACCGCCTGCTTTTTTATGTGCCATGGGTCTTTACTCCTCAGTACCGATCAAGCGGCGGCGATGTTGACGATCTTCACCAGCATCAGATCCTGGCGATGGCCGTTCTTGCGGCGATAATTCTGGCGACGCTTCTTCTTGAAGATGATGATCTTCGGGCCGCGGGTCATTTCAACGACTTCGGCCGTGACCTTGGCGCCCTCAACGAGAGGAGCGCCGACCTTCACGTCCGCGCCTTCGCCGATCATGAGCACGTCGAGCTCGATCTTGTCGCCGGCGTTGGCTTCAACGCGCTCGACTTCGAGAACGTCGTCTTGAGCGACTTTGTATTGCTTGCCGCCTGTCCGGATGACTGCGAACATTTGAGATACCACCATGTAACGATAAAGGGCCTGCACGCCGCGAAAGCCGCAGCACAAGCCGGATTGGCGCGCAATATACAGGGGGACGTCGGCCTGTCAAGGCGCGGAAGGCCGGAAACGCCAGTCTTTCTGGCCTAAATCCGGACTCCTGCGGTGAGCGGGGCTCAAGGGGGCCGCTGCCAGCTCAGGCCTTTTCGATGCCCCTGAAGGAGCGCCAGAGGCAGACGCTCAGAAAATAGAGGGAAACCGCCAGAAAGGCCCAATAGGCGGTGGGCATGGTCGAGGCGGGCGAGCGGCCTGTTTCGCTGCCCAGAACCAGCACAAAGGTGAGCGCGCCCCAAGCCCCGGTCATGACGATGGTTGCGGCGCGGAAGCGCACCACCCGGAAGGGGTGGATGAATTTCAACGGCACGAAGGTGAGGAAGCCGAGCGCGACGATGACCACGAGGTTGGTCCAGGGGCCGGAGGCGGTGATGTAGAAATAGAGGACAACGAGGTTCCAGACGGCCGGGAAGCCCTGAAAATAATTGTCCTCGGTCTTCATCTCGCGATTTCCGAAGCAATAGAGCGAGGTCATCATGATGAAGGCGGCGGCGGGAATGGCAAAGCCATCGGGCACCAGCCCGAAGCGATAGACCAGCAGCGCCGGGATGACGGTGTAGTTGAGATAGTCGATGACGAGATCGAGGATCGCGCCGTCCATATTGGGCGTGAATTCGGTGACGCGGACCTTGCGCGCCATCGGTCCGTCGAAACCGTCAATGATGAGGGCGGCGCCGAGCCAGAGCAGCGCGAGGCGAAAATCGCCCGCAATGAGGGCCGAAATGGCGAGAAGGCCGGTGACGACGCCCGACGCGGTGAACGCATGCACCGCCCAGGCCGCCCAGACGCGCGAGAGCGCAGGACCTGGCGGCGGCGTTTTTTCAGCCTTGTTCATGTGAGCTTCCCCCATTTTGGGGCAGTCTAACAGGCTCGGGCGAGACGGGCTTGATGAAATTAAACAGCGTAAGGCCCTGAAAAGACGGAAATAGCGCGGATCAAGCCTTGTGTGGGGGCAAGTCCCCGGTTTACATTCCGCGCCGCTTCAACCCATTGGGCGACAAGGTCCGGTGATCTCGCGGAGAGGTGGCTGAGTGGTTGAAAGTACCGCACTCGAAATGCGGCGTGCTCGCAAGGGTACCGTGGGTTCGAATCCCACCCTCTCCGCCAATTTATATGCGTAAGCTATTGATTTTATTTACTAATTTTATAAGAGAGGTAACTCGTTTATCAAATTGATTATCAAGTGGGCTGGGCCTTGAATTTTTGCCAGCACGGTTTTTGTCGCATGTGTCTATCTGGGCTTTAGGTTCCCGAATTAAACTTTTATGCAGTAGCAGGGGGGCGGGATGGCTAATTTCCTTGAGAGATCCAAAATTCATGTGACCTTCCACCAAGCGAAGAAGATAAGGCGTCATAATCGCAAGTTGAAGATGGAGGGGGTTGAGCGATGTCATGTGGTTAGCGGTTATCCAAAATCAGGTAATACATGGCTTGCTCGCATGGTTTCGGATTTAATTGGCTGTGAACTGGTTGCCTATCTGACGGATATACGGGAGCAGTTGCCGCGTGAATCCCATCTTGCTCCCGATAAGTTGCTGCGGGATGTTGTCGTGGTAAAGTCGCATCATACCGCGTCGTTACTGAAACTTGGTGGAGTTGATCTAAGCGATAGTGTTT
>JBAQNC010000244.1:0-2016 GCA_049303435.1 Parvibaculum sp.
TAATTACATCCTACAATGGGCTTTTAAGTTTACGCAGAATTTGCTTGGCGACATTCGTCACAAATGGCTTATTTTTCTACTGGCGATTAGCTCGCTCTCTGCATTAAAAACTCGAAAGCGAGCACGCTCATATCAAATACAGAACTCAAGATGTAGGTCGCGATCATGGTCTGATCCACTGGATACTTTTTGAGCTTAAACGCATATGAGAAAAGTGCAAATAAGACACAGATTCCTCCCACAGCAGCCCCACAAGCACCATCCACCAAAATTGTTCGTGGTAAGTATTCGTATCTACCCCTTCACAAGGAAGAGGGCTGTATAGAGAAAGACGTGGATACGCGGGTCAAGTCCGCGCATGACGTATTTTCCTAAAACAAACTCTCCTGACGATCGTCCGTGGGCTTCTCTTTTTTCTTCGGCTTCACGGGTTCCGGCGGTGCGAGATAGGGGTCCAGCAGATGCGGGCCGTCATTGGCGACGCGGTTGACGTCGGGGCTCACCGGGAAGGCTTCGAGGAGATCGTCGGGCGGCGGCGCGAGAAGCGGTTCGAGTTCCTTCAGGGGCGTCGCCGGATCGAGCCAGAGATCGAAGTCCTTCTGATCCAGAATGACGGGCATGCGGTGGTGGATGGGCCGCAGCGTCGCATTGGCCTCGGTGGTGATGACGGCGCAGGTCTCAAGCTCGGAACCGTCGGCGGGAAGCCAGTTGTCCCAGATGGCGGCCATTGCAAACGGCGTGCGGTCTCGGCGGCGGATGAAAAAGGGCTGCTTGGCGCCCGTGGCGGTCGTCTTCCATTCGTAGAATCCATCGGCGGGCATGAGGGCGCGGTGATGACGGAAGGCGCCGCGGAAGGAGGGCTTTTCATCGATCGTGTCGGCGCGCGCATTGATGAGCAGCGATTGCGGCATTTCCTTGGCCCATGAGGGCACGAGGCCCCATCGGACCAGTACAAACTCGCGGATGACACCCTCGCCGCCTTCCTTGCGGCGGATAATGGGCACGGGCTGGGTCGGCGCGATGTTGTAACGCGGGGGAAAATTGGGGTGGTCGCCATAGCCGAACATCTGGCGTATGGCTTCGGGGGCCGAGGTGATGACAAAACGTCCGCACATATCGCGATGAATCTCCCGGAATCGGCTGGTGGTCAGGGCGGCTTGTTATGTTGTATCATTCAACCATGACAGACCAGAGCATGTCGACAGAGCCGTCGCGGCCGCACGACCACGAACATTGCATCGATACCGCCCTGGCGCGGGCGCGCGAGCTATGCGTGGAGCGGCACGTGCAGCTGACCCCCTTGCGCGAAAAGGTGCTGGCGATCGTCTGGCGCTCGCACAAGCCCGTCGGGGCCTATGAGGTGCTCGATACGCTGGCGCGGACCCACAAGGCGGCGCGGCCCCCGACGGTCTATCGCGCGCTCGACTTTCTGATGGCCGAAGGGCTGATCCATAAAATTGAATCCCTGAACGCCTATCTCGGCTGCGGCGAAGCGGGACACCCGCATGAAAGCCAGTTCCTGATCTGCCGCCAATGCGGCACGACGGAAGAAATCGTCGACGCCGGTCTCGACAAGGCATTGGCCGCCGCGACGAAAAAGGCGGGCTTTGCGGTGGAGCGCAAGGTGGTTGAAATCGTCGGCGTCTGCCGTCGCTGTCGGCTCGGTTGAACCGGCGCAGACTTGCGTTAAGATCGCGCCCGGATTTAGAGGTTCAGGAAATTCATGAAACGTCATCGGCTCATATGCGCCACACTTTGTATTTCCGTTCTTGCCACGCTTGCAAGCGCGGCGCAGGCGGCGGACAACAAGGACACTTATGCGCCCGGCACGCGCAAGGGACCCTTCGTCGCGAGCGACCGTTCGCTGACCGATCTGGCGCGCGACGGCTATGAGATCCGCGGCAATCTGGGCACCGCGCTGGTGCTGCAGAAGGGCGCGTCGATCTATAGCTGCGTGATCCCGCCGGACCCGGAGCATCTTTCCTATCGCAGCTATTTCGTCTGCTCGGAGCTGAA
>JBAQNC010000245.1:0-3712 GCA_049303435.1 Parvibaculum sp.
CCTCCCAACCCTCCCCCCTCAAGGGGGAGGGCTCAGACAAGAAAATAACCTGCTGGGTGCTGACCAACGGCATGGCGGGTTTCGAGACGCAAGGCATCGGCATTGCCGAGGCGCTGGGGCTGACGCCGGTGATGAAGCGCGTGAACCCGCCCGCGCCCTGGCGCTGGATCGCGCCGCATGGCCCCGCCGCGCCGAACCCGGACATTCACGCCCCCTGGCCCGACCTGCTGATCGCCTCGGGTCGCCAGTCGATCCCCTATGCGCGCATGATCCGCCGCGCCTCGAAAGGCAAGTGCTTCACGGTCATCCTGCAGAACCCGCGCGTGCCGCCGTCGCAATTCGATCTCGTCTGGGCGCCTGCGCATGACCGACTCAACGGGCCCAACGTGATCTCCACATTGGTTTCGCCGCATCGCCTGACGGTGAAACGGCTCGCCGAAGAAGCAAAAAGAATAGCGCCACAGTTAGACCAATTGCCGCATCCACGTGTCGCGGTGCTGATCGGCGGCAGCAACGGCGCCTATACATTCGACGAGGCCGCAGCCCGTCAGTTGGCGGAACAGCTAAGCCGCCTCGCCGACAATACAGGCGCGGGGCTTATGGTTACCCCGTCGCGGCGCACAGGTGAGAACCAGACCAGAATTCTCTCTGACGCCTTGAAAGACAAGGCGGCCGTCGTCTGGGATGGAACAGGCGAGAACCCCTATTTCGGATTTTTAGGGCAAGCCGACGCCGTGATCGTCACCTGTGACTCGGTTAACATGGTCGGCGAGGCCTGCTTCACCGGCAAGCCGGTGCATGTCGTCGAACTGCCCGGCAAGTCCCTGAAATTCAGAAGGTTTCTAGACTCGATCTATGCCGCAGGCGCGGCGCGACCATTTGTCGGTTTGCTTGAAAACTGGGACTACGCACCATTAGATGCTACCCATGAGATTGCGGAAGCGATCAGAACCCGCTTCGCCCAACGCCGAGATGAACCGAAATGAGCCTGCTGGATTACGACAAGCTACGCGCCACGCCGCTGAAGACGGAGCCTTACGAATATTTCGTGGTGCCCAATCTCATTCGCGCGGAAGAGTTCGATAGCGTCATCGCCGACTTCCCGCCGATCGCCTCGACAGGCTCGATCCCGCCGAGCGAATTGCCGATCAAGGGCAAGTTCAAGGCGCTGCTGAAAGAGATGGAAGGGCCGGAATTCAAAAAGGCCATCGAGGAAAAATTCGGTATCGATCTGACGGGTCGCCCGACGATGATTACCGTACGCGGCAATTGCGCGAAGAACAACGGCAAGATCCACACCGACACGGAATCGAAGATCATCACGGTACTGCTTTATATGAATCAGGAATGGGACAAGGACGGCGGCCGCCTGCGCATCCTGCGCTCCCCGACCGATCTCAATGATTCAGCCGACGAAGTCTCGCCCAATGGCGGCACGCTGCTCGTCTTCAAGCGCTCCGATCGTTCATGGCACGGGCACGAACCTTTCGAAGGACCGCGCCGCGCGATCCAGCTCAACTGGGTGCGCGACGATGATGTCGTCTCCCACGAACAACGCCGCCATCGCTTCACCATGTTCCTGAAGCGCCTCAACCCCTTCGGCGGCATTGCCGCGCGTGAAGCTTCCTGAGTATCCCAGATGACAAGTCTCGCAATCGAAACATTCAAGAACGCCGACCTCGCTCATGGCTGGCGTCCCGGCAACAACGCGGGCGGCGCAACGCTCTTCAAGGCGCTGGGCCATCCGCTGTCGGCACCGCTCGGTCGCGCGCTCATCAACAATCTGGCGAATGCCGGTCCGGTCGCGGTCTATGACCCGACGAATGCGGTCGGCAATTTCAACGCCTACTATGATCTGAAGCGCCTCGACATCGAAGGCTATTACGTCCAGCGCATCGAAGACCTCGACGGCACGCTGATGGGCGAAAAGGCAAGGCCGCTGAGCGAACTGAAATCTTCGAACGCCAAGGCCGTTCTCGTCCTGCTTTACGATGCGGAGAAAGTGCTTGCGTCCATTCGTCACCTCTTCCCGAAGGACGCGCGCATCGTCACGCTCGACATGATGCGCATTCCCGACGAAATGCTGACGAACAAGAAGGACTATCTCGACCCGATGAATTTCGCGACCAACTTTGCGCTGATGCGCGAAGTAAAAGGCGCGAACGGGTCGGACGGTATCCACACGCGTGTGAAAAGCGCCAACTACTGGGCGCTGCATGGCGCGATCGACCCGGCGCTCTGGCTCTGCCTGTTCGATGAGAACGGTCACGAACTGGCGAGCTGGCAGGAACCTCTGCCCGTCGCGGGCGCGCCCTTCACGCTCGACAGTGCGGCGATTGCCAAACGCTTCGGCCTTGGCGACTTCACCGGCTCGCTCTTCATCCATGCGGTGCGCATCAAGGGCCATGACGTCGTCAAATATGCGCTCGACATGTATGGCGAAAATGGCAATGCGCTGACATGCAGCCATGACGCCAATGCCTGGCCCGCGGATTTTTATTCCGGCATGCCCGCAGGCGAGGAAGACGAGCGCGTCACGCTTTTCGTGCAGAACTCGCATCCCATGTCGATCCCGCCGCGCTCCGTCGGCCTCAACATCATGGGCCACAATGAGATCGTCTGGTTCGACGAGGAAGTGCCGCCCTTCGCGACGCGCGCCCTCTCGGTCGATGACATGCTGCCCGACGCCAGATGGCCCGACCAGATCGAGGTCGTCGCCGGTCGCTATTTCGTACGGCCGCGCTATGAAGTCAAACGCGCCCAGGGCGCGCGCCGCATGGCCCATGCCAATGTCGAGCGCACGGACCTCAAGCCCAATCCGGAAATCGCAAAACTCGAAAAATATCTCGGCAAGGGCTACATCATGCCGCTGCCCGTGCTGCCGCTCAGCGAGTTCACAAGCTCGATGATCCCGACGCCGATGGCGCGCGAACAGGCCGAACTTCCCTTGCGCGCGGAACTCTATGACGGCGACGGCACGCTGGCCGCGTCGAAATTCCTCGGTCGCATCCCGCGCAGCGAAAGCGTGGAAGTCGATATCGCGAATTGGGTCGAGGAAGAGAGCCTGAAACTTCCCTCGGGCTTCGGTCATCTCGAATTCCTCTATGACTTCCGCGACGGCGGCGAAGGCGACGGCTGGCTGCATGCGCTGGGTCGCTATGAACAGAAGGCGAGCGGCCATCGCGCCGAGACGATCTTCGGCGCGCATATCTACAACACCGGCGTCATCTACAAGGACGAACCGCAGTCCTATACCAACAAGCCGCCGGGACTGACGACGCGCCTCTTCCTGCGCATCGGCACGGAAGGTCTCGACACGATCTGCCACCTCGTCTATCCGGCCTCCACGCCCTGGCACGAGAAGAGCACGACATCGCTCATCCTGCACAATGGCGAAGGCAAGCCCGTGGCCGAACGCAAGGTGGAAATCGCCTGCGGCGGCTCGCTCTTCTGGCGTCTGTCGGAAATGTTCACCGACGCCGAACGCGCCTCCATCGACGACAAGGGCTATGTCATCATCCGCGACACGACCTGCCGCCTCTTCGGCTTCCACGGCATGACGAATGGCGACAAGAGTTTTTGTCTGGATCACATGTTCGGGTTCTGAGGCAAATTTGGGGCTTTGGCGCCGGTCATGGACCGCTAATAGATGCAATCTGCGCGACGCTCGAAGAAAATTCTTTTCTGGTTGGCCGTCGTAGCGCCTATAATC
>JBAQNC010000246.1:0-2390 GCA_049303435.1 Parvibaculum sp.
CGCAAGCGCCTTGGGGTGTAGGGAGGATGGCGCTGGCGGCATACTGAAAGTGAGATCGGGGAGGAGGATCGATCAACTTTCGTGAGACCTTTATCCGCCGTTCGTGACAAACTGTCAAACAAATAAATGATGCGATGCACAAAAATCAGAATGTGGAAATTGAGGCATTCTAAAGTGTAAGCATTTGATTTTAAAAGATAAAATACAAAAAAATCACATAGTATTAATATACCTATGACATATCTGCGCCCGTTTGACGCAGTGCGTGCGCATTTTTTAGGGTGAAACACCTATATTTTTCAGGCTCTGGTGTCCGGTCCGGCGGATTTCCTTGTCTTTCTGCTCTTGAGGCAAAGGGGCTTGATCGGATTTGATAGTCAGCCTATACGCATCTACCGGTTTGTCCCCATCGTCTAGCGGTCAGGACGTCGCCCTCTCACGGCGAAAACAGGGGTTCGATTCCCCTTGGGGATACCATCCGTTCGCGGACAAATTTATGCGGGATCGTTTTCAGGCAGGCGCGTTGACGCCGGCTTCGAGGGCGCGGATACGATCGGCGATATAGGTTTCGCTTGTCGCGGAGGGCGCCTCGTCGTCGTCATCGTCGGTATCTGCAGCGACCGTAACGCCTTGATCGAGCGAGGCTTTGATCTCTTCCAGCTCGACGAGATCGGCGCTTTCCGTATCTTCCGCCGGATCGAGGACGAGAGGCGTCAGCTTGGCTGGCGCTTCGGGTTTTTCAGGAATTTCTGTAGGGCGCGGCGTTGCGTCGAGAAGCGCCTGAATATTTTTAGTGTCGGTAAAGTCCTTCACCGCGCCGTTCATTTCTTCCAGCAGTTGCAATGTCTTGGCGCCGATGGATTTCAGCTGGTTTTCGATCACACCGCGTTTTTCAAAATCGACGCGAAGCGCCGCATCGATATCTTCGACATGGGATTGCAATGCCTTCAGGTCTTGCAGGCGCGTTTCGGCGGTCGTCTGCAGGTTCGCATGTTCCGCCTGAAGGTCCGCGATGCTCTGGTTCAGGGTCTCGATTTCCCGCCGTGCTCTCGAGAGATTGCCTTCAAGTTCGGTGTTTCTGGCTGAAAGCGCTGCAACTTGCGTGTTCTTTTCCCGAAGTGATTCATCAAGCGCATCTGCCTGATCGGCCTTGCCTCTCAGTTCGTCGAGATCGATATCCGAAGTGAGCTTTCGCGTCGTTACCTTTACGGCGCGGCGCCAGACAAATTGAATGGCGATCAGCGCGAAAAGCGTTGCGGTCAGGAAGCCGAGCGCAATCAACATGATGCTTTCGAGCATGGGTTCCTCTTGACCGGACGGCGTGAATTGATGCGGTGTGTGAGCCAAGGGCACCTTGCCAGAAAAGTCCGCTGGCTGCCAGCGTTCAAGGCTCCCTGCGACACTCTAGGACGCGATGCGTGTCAGAAGGGCAACCATTCGCGCGATTTCGTATATTTGAGATAGCCGACTGAGGCCCCGAGACGCAGACCGGCGCCCGCTCGCATCGGCGCCAGGATGATGTTGCCGCGTTGCTGATAATTGACGCCGACGCCCGCAATCAGATAGGCGCTGCCTTCGACGCCGGGAAAGCGCTGATAGACCTTTTTGCCGTCGGGCAGATTATAGATAAGGGTGAAGACCTTGACGGCATTGCCACCGAAGTCCCAGCCTGCCGACGGGCCTTGCCAATAGACCTTCTCGGTGGTGCCGTTCTTCATGATAAGCGTACCGACCCCGTAGCGGAGGCCCAGAACAAAGGCGCCGCTTGCTTCCTCGCCTTTGATATAGGCGTTTGGCTCACCGTATTTCTGGAAGACGGAATGGACCGCGTCGGCCAATCCCTTCGCGGTGCTACCGAATACTTTTCCGGCTTCCACCGCCATCTCACCCTCGCTATAGGTGTCCGCGTGACTGTCCACCGGCGGGCGAACGTCGTCCGCTCTCGCGGCGCTCAACGTCAGGACCGAAAGGGCAAAGCTGATGAGAAGGCTCCAGGACAGGGAGGCGGTGCGTTTGAAAAGCATGGAGGGTCCTTTTTGCGAAATGGGCCGTGGGGAGAAACGACTCAGTTTTCGGAGTCTAGCCGACCCATCGAGTCAAAATGGTGGCAGCGTGTGCCAATAATTGGGAGAATAATTTGACAAAACCCTCAATTTGTGTCTTTCTGGGACGAAATTGGATGCAATCTTGAGGCATGTTGATTGCAGATCAGGAGATAGAACGTTTCGCCGCCGCACCAAGTTGGCTGGCGAGACCGACGCGGACCGCCAAATGTCGGGGGGCTTTTGGCAGGTTCGCGTCGGTCGGTTTCTATCCGTGGCCTCGACAGCACCTGATCCGGGTAGCAAAATCTCCCGGATCTCACGGAAACGGCGCCCTCTTATGAGGGC
>JBAQNC010000247.1:0-4465 GCA_049303435.1 Parvibaculum sp.
CAATGTTACCTGCAAAATGCCGACTACTGATTGAGTTGCGCCACCCCTACTATTGGACGTCGCTTTTTTAGGCTCATCTCCGGCAAGGACCATGAATTCGACAGCGCCCCGTAACCTTTGGAAACCAAGTGGCGAATAGCTATTCATCAGGCAGGGCTGCAGGTTGAGATGTAGAACTGGTCGCACATAGGCTCATTATCCCCAGAGCCACCGCAAAATGACCGGTCGTCCCACTACATCATCTGAAATCCTTGGCCCTGCATGATTGAGAGCACCGCTCCTGTGCTCAAGCGATGGCGCAGAACCGACGAACTTGCTCGCCCCCCAGCTACCGATCATTGATATCGGTATGGCAGTTCGTCGGTTCGACCAGCGTCTTCGGGAACTTTCAGGTGCGGTGAGGCGTTGGGTGCGTATGAATTTTTTCAAAACCAATCGGAAGGAATCTATCTATGTCTAAATCAACTGTCGCCACGGCGCTGACGCTCGCGGGCGCATTGGCGGCCGCCATCGCGCTTTCTCAGGGCTCCGCTCAAGCTGCCGATAGCGCCAATATGGAGAAGTGCTACGGCGTTGCACTTGCAGGCAAGAATGACTGCAAAGCGGGTCCTGGCACCACTTGCGCCGGCACATCGACGACGGATTATCAGGGCAACTCTTGGAAGTTGGTCCCGACAGGTACCTGCACCTCGATCAAGACGCCCAAGGGGCATGGCAGCCTTTCAGAAATTGAAGGCTGATCGGATTTCCGGGGAGCGGCATCAAGTTGATGCCGCTCCATTGGATTTCCAGAGATTTGGTTCGACTACGTCACTGATTTGGACAAGCGTGAATGCCAGAACAAGTTGTTGAGGCAGAATGGCAAGAGTTCACCAACTTCTATTTTGTGTCGTTTGCTTGAGCATCTCCTTTTTTGGAAAGGCGGCACTAGCTGGTGACGAGACAGAAGTGTATCGGACAACATTCGAACACAGCTGGCCCAAAACCAACTTTTCAAAATATACCGTTTTGCCGCAAACATTTCAGTCGGGTGGTCCGGCAAGAGACGGCATACCCGCTATTAATTCTCCCAAGATCGAGACATTGAAAGGCGGCGTAGCATCAGGCTGGGCCCGGCAGCTTTCGCCGCGAGCGCCTGTAATCGTGATTGCACTAAACGGCGAGGCGCGCGCCTACCCGTTGGAGGTCATGCTCTGGCACGAAATCGTGAATGATACGCTTGGCGGCGTGCCAATCGTCGCCACCTATTGCCCGCTCTGTAATGTGGCTCTTGTTTTTCGGAGAAAAGTCGAAGGCAGGATGCTTGATTTCGGCACCACAGGCCTGCTCAGGGACTCCAACCTCGTCATGTATGACCGTCAGACGGAATCCTGGTGGCAACAGTTCGGAGGGCGGGCGATCGTCGGAGAATGGACAGGAACAAGGCTTGCCATGATCCCATCGCGTGTGGAGAGTTTTGCAGCATTTGCGCGGCAGTATCCTGACGGCGAAGTTCTTATACCATCGAATCCCGACATGCGTGCATATGGCAAGACGCCTTATGTGGGGTATGACGGCAATCAGACTCCGCCTTTTCTTAACGGTGAAGTAGAGACATACCCCCTCAAGCCTATGGACTCTGTGGTTGTCATACAGGGGGGCAAATCTCCCTTTGCTGTCTCTATGAATTATTTGCGCATCGTTCGAGAAATGAATGTAGATGGCCTGAAGATCGTCTGGCGGCCTGGCATGACATCGGTGCTCGATAGTCGAAACGTGAAGGACGGTCGCGATCTTGGCGAAGTCGAGGTCGAGAGGCTGACGCCGGGGCCGAAAGGCAGGGTTATCTTTTTTCGTACCTTTGCATTTGCCTATCGATCATTTTTTCCCGACGGCGTCATAATTACGCGCTGTGTAAACGCAGAAAGGCATTCGCATGCAGATTGCCGCCCATAAATTCTATATTGTGGCCTTCGCCCTGAGCCTGACGTGGGCGCTACCAGGCGGCGCATCCGCTGCCGATCGCCTTGATCATGGCCAGATGCCAAAATCTGCAATCCAGTATACGGAGACTACGGGTCACGACCTCTATCATCGTGGATTTTACCCCGAAGCAATCGAGGTCTGGCGGCGAGCTTATGTCGAAAATAACGATGCGGGTGCGCTTTATGTTCTGGGAACGACCTATATTGACGGTATCGTTGTCGGGCAAGACATCCCACGGGGCTTGGATCTCCTGAGGAAAGGCGCATTGCGTGGAGAGGCGCGCGCGCAATTTGAACTTGGCTCTATTTACGATGATGGCAAGCTCGTAAAACAAAATTCGGAGTTAGCTGTTCTTTGGTACACATTGGCGTCCACGCATAATGACCCCGGCTCGGAATTTAATCTGGCCGTTCACTATGAAGAAGGTGATGGGGTGGAGACGGACTGGGTATTAGCGTTTGCTTTTTATCACTTGGCCATTCTGCACGGCCTTCCAGATGAACTGTTGCCCGTGACCAAGAAATTCGAAAGCGGGCTGACGGCCGCACAAAGAAATGCTGGCGTGAGCAAAGCCAATAGAATTCTGGAGACACGTACAAGATCGACCGCCTTGAAGGCGCAATAACCCAGATGTCGTAACAAGAAACGAAGTAATTGAAATCAGGGAAGATAAACATGGCAAGACTTTCACCTCTGGATCGAGAACAACTCACGGATCTGGCGCCAATGCTGGAACTGGTGGAGGCCTCTATGGGATTTGTGCCTAATAGCCTTCTTATTATGGCGCGAAAGCCGGCGCTTGTGGGCGCTTTTGCCGGACTGAGCGTCGCGGTGATGCAAAATAGCCAGCTTCCGGAAGGGCTTTCGTCACTTGTTGCCTTCGTGGTTAGTCGATCCGCAGGGTGTCAATATTGTCAGGCGCATACCCATCATCAGGCAGCGCGTGCAGGTCTGCCCGACGAGAAGCTTGATGACATATGGAACTACGAGCGGAGCGAGCTGTTTTCCGATGCTGAGAGAGCGGCTCTTCGCGTGGCGCAGTCAGCGGCGGTTGTGCCAAATGCGGTAACTGATGAAGATTTTGCTCAGCTTCACGAGCATTTTTCCGAAGATCAGATTGTCGAAATTATTTCCATCATTTCATTCTTCGGATTTCTCAACAGGTGGAATGATACGTTGGCGACGCCACTTGAAGACGAGCCGCTCGACCATGCGCAAACTAATCTTTCCAACATTGGCTGGACAGCCGGAAAGCACGGTTAATCGGCGTGGACGAGATCAGGTTCAACCTGTGACTTTGGACGGCCTTGATTTGGCGCCGGATTTTTCCTGCGTGAGAAGAGATGCAAAAAGGCCTGTGATGGCTGATTTCGCGATTGGATAGCCGTCTTTGGATTTGCTGAAGGCAAGTACGCTTTGGGCGACCGACAATAGTTGGCGGGCGAGAGAGCGCGCGCTTCTGTTGGATACGAAGTCGCCGGATTTGAGGGCGCTATTTGCCGCCTTGTGCATTCGATCTTCGACGAACCGAAGGTTGGCGGTAATGGCGGCGTCGATATCCGGATCCTGACCGGAGAGTTCGACAAGGCTATTCATCACGAGACAGCCCGGATTGTTCTTGCGGGAGGGAGGGGGAAGCAGAGTTTTAAAGAATTTTTGAACGCCGACCGCGCCACCAGGGTCTAGCAGGCATGCTGTCTGTCGTTTTGTAACTTCATCGCCATAGGCCTCAATGCTTGCCAGAAACAACCCTTTCTTGTCACCAAAAGCATCATAGATGCTGAAACGATTGATCCCCATCGCCTCTTCGAGGTCGGCGATAGAAGCTCGTTCATAGCCATTGGCCCAGAACACCTGCATGGCTTTCAGGAGCACGGTCTTTCGATCATACGACTTGGCCCGAGGCATATTGTTGTTTCCAAACGATCGTTGAGATATGAATAGCGTCAACCCGGTCGGGGTTGGATTGGGGATATTATCACCCCAACCTCCCAAATTGTAAAAAGGTGGCCCAAATCGCCCAGGCGGATGGACGACCTCAAGGCGCGGAACGGTCCAGATGACGGCTACGGATCAAGGCGAAGAGGAACTTGCTGCGCTTATGCGGTCAGCGCAAGGCGGAGACAAGGTGGCCTATCTGGCGCTTTTGAAGCGTATCGAGCCGATCGCTGTGCGCATGGCCAAAAGGCGTTGGCTTGGCAGTCAGACACCTGATGATGTGGCGCAGGATGTCCTGTTGTCTGTGCATTCGGTGCGTCATACCTATGATCCGGCACGTGCATTTTTGCCTTGGGTTAGAACGATTATTCACAATCGAATTGTCGATGCGCAACGCCGGGAAATGCGGCGGTCAGAAAATATTGTATTTGTTGAAGAGCCACCTGAAACTTTTTCTGATGATGAAACGAATTGGCTTGATGACGGACCGGGAGACCCGGAAGAGTTGACAAGGGCGATTGCTGAATTGCCGCCGGGGCAGAGACAAGCGATTGAATTGTTG